>CAZVWV010000020.1:0-4814 GCA_964631745.1 uncultured Bdellovibrionales bacterium | reverse complement strand
GGATCTAAAAAGGGGATGCTCGACAGCGTGGCTGCATCTATTATACTCCAGAGATATTTAGACGTTATAAATCATGCATAAACTTTTCCATATTTTGCGACTTCTTCTTCTAGTAATCATACCGGTGCTTTTGTCTCTGTTGGTTTATTCCTTCATGACACGCGCACTATTTGAACCGGTGAATCCTGCTGATGCAAAAGAGGTGTCGGTTGAGATTAGCCAAGGCATGACTTTTAAAGACGTTTGTAGGCTCCTAAAGGATAAAGGCATCGTGCGCTATGCACGTGGGCTCGACCTGATGGCGCGCTTGAAAGGGAGTCCGACCGATAAGATTAAGGCCGGTGAATACATGCTCTCGCCCGCAATGTCCCCCGCAAAGGTGTTAGCCAAATTAGTTTCAGGGGAGGTTTTGAATCGTACAGTTATGTTGGCTCCTGGGATTTCTATCCATGAATTATCAAGGATAGTGGCCGACTCGGGTCTGCTCTCAAAAGAGGAGATGGAAAACGAACTCGTGAGCGGCACGTTGCTGGCTCGGGCCGGAATCGCCTCGAATAGCTTCGAAGGATATCTGTATCCCGACACATATTTTTTCTCACGCCCAATCACCGCCAAAGATGTGATCTGGAAGATGCTGGAGGAAGGCGAAACGCACTGGCCCAAAGATTTCTCTGATCAGGCTGATAAACTGGGGATGTCCCGTCATGAGATTCTCACGCTGGCTTCTATCATTGAAAAGGAAACCGGCAGAGTATCCGAACAACCTGTGATCTCTTCAGTTTTTCACAACCGGCTCAAGATGGGCATTAAGCTTCAATCCGACCCGACTGTGATTTATGGTATTCAGAATTTTAACGGAAATATCACCAAAGAAGACCTACAAACGCCCACGCCTTACAATACTTATACGAATTTGGGCTTGCCGCCTGGGCCGATCTGCAATCCCGGCGAGTCTGCCGTAAAAGCAGCGCTTTTTCCGGCTGAAACCCAATTCCTGTATTTTGTAGCGGATGGCACTGGTGGGCATGTTTTTTCGACCACCCTCGCGGAACACAACGAAAATGTGGCAAAGTTAGTTAAGGGAACGGTTGCAAACTAGCTTTTAGTCTTGCGCCTCTTTGCCCTCCACGTTTGCCATAAAGCTCTATGCAGCTAAAAGAAATTCTTTCGTACATTAAATCAAAGCTTGGCCGTCAAAAATTGGCGACGCTTTCGCTGTTTTTTCTCTTAGCTGTCTCGAATCTTTCTTTGATCGGTGTGCTGTGCTGGCGAGTTTCGGCGATGCTCGCCGTGGCAGTCTTTTTAGCGGGTATGGCTCTGTGCGGTAGCTTGGCGCGAAGGCTCGGCTACTTTAAAAAAGTAGATCTGATCAGCGCCGCAATTTATCTGGACCAGGCCGTTCAGACTAAAGATCAAGCTGCGGCACTGGTCGAACTTAGAAAGGGTGACCTTGATGTCGGTTTTGGAAGACAGGACGCGCGCATTGATCTAATTGACTCACAACTGAGTGAACGTTTAAGAGATATCCTTCCTACGAGTATACGCTTTGCAGGTTTGCCGCGTCGCTTGAAACAGCTAGCTTGTTCGCTTCCACTCACATGGGGGTGTTTGCTGTGGTTATTAATGGGAGGGGGCGCATATGCGCCCGTGTCTGAACAATCCAAGAATTTAATGGCGCTAGCGAGTGAAGAATTCGTGCCGCCAAAATTAAGTGAGGATTTAAAAGAGCTCGCGAAAATATTGGACCAGCAAGGATCCTCGAAGGACGAAATTAAAGAGGCGCTTAAGCGGGCCGAAGATGATTTGAACGAAGCTATGAGCGTGAGTGAAAGCCAAGAGGGTGTTTCCAAGATTGTAGAGCCAAATAAGATCTCTCGTGAAAAGGGCAAAGCGTTTACGCCCACACCGACTCCGGAGCCAGAGAGAAAAGAGAGCGATAAACAGAAAGAGAAAAGCGCGGGCGCAGAAAAATCTGGGGCAAGTCAGGCCGATTCGGAACAGAAAAAAGATTCTGATTCTAAGGATGGGAAAGACGGAAAAGAGGGGGACTCCGGCTCTAAGGCTGGAAAGGATGGCAAGCAGGAACAGAAGTCGGCAGACGGCAACGACGGAGAGGGGCAGAAAGGGCAAGGCAGTGGCGAGGGGAGTTCGGATAAACAAGGAGAGGGGCAGAGCTCCGGTACACAGCAACAAGAGGGGGGCGCGCAAGGCGAACAGCAGAAGGGCGAAAAAGGGCAGTCTCAGTCTGATAAGCAGGGTGAGAAAGGACAAAGTGAGGGCGCGCAAAAGGACGGTGAGCAGGCCGACGGCAAAGAAGGGGAAGACGGAAAAGAGGGGAAAGAAGGCCAGGCGGGGAATACCGGACAAGAATCCAAGGCGGGCGCGAAAGGCGAGGCTCAGGGTAAAGACGGAAAGGGGCAGGAGGCTAAAGGAGAAGCTGGGCTCGATCAGGTAAAAAAATCTTTAGATGAAGTTAAGCAATCGCTAGATAAGCCTGGGAATGACCAGCAAGCAAATTCAGGCGAAAAAGGCGAGCAGGGCTCGGCCGGTGATAAGAAGAAAGAGTCATCACAGGAAAAGAAACAGGACCAGAATCAACAGAGTAAGGGCGAGCAAGCAGGCCAAACAAAACCTTCAGAGAAAAAAGAGCAGGAGGCGAAATCTTCTGAGAATCACGGCGCAGAGAACGCCAAGGAGAGCGCTGAGGAAGGTAGTGATAACAACCAAGACGCCAAGAAAAGTTCTTTGCCCAAAGCGGGCGAGAAAAGATCGGACGAGGGCCAGTTGGGAGAAGAGGGCCCCGGCATAAAAGGAGAAAAGGGTTTTCAAAACGCAGAGGTCAACCCTGACCAGGAAAAATACTCCACCGAATTTGCTGGTAAAGATTCCGAATTAGTCAAAAACAGAGGGGATGCTAAACCAAAAACCGAGTTGAGTGACGTGCTGCTAGCCAGACCCGAGAGCACGCACAGTAAAGAGTCGCAGAAAATCCCGTTGGAGTATCGGGATGTGATTAAGTAGCGGGCCAAGGCAATATTCGGAGCGCCGACGACTCGTCGGCCGGTGGTTGTGGTGGCAAGGCTTTCTAGGGCGAAGCCACCACCTGGGCGCCAAAGACCACAAGCCAAGAGATCTCGCCGCTGGCGTCCCCGCCGGCCGGTGATCGTGGTGGCAAGGTTGTGGAGGGCGAAGCCGCAGCCCCCTACTAATTGCTACCGAGCCTTAGTCTAGAAAGAGCAACATACAGCGCTGCCACGGGGCGGGAGGGTGCCAATTTTTATTGACTTACACTACGGATTTATAACATAAATCCGTAGTGTAAGTCAGACCCAAACTCAATATTATCAAGTGTTTAAATACAAACAAATCGCTTTTTGTATTTGCGGCACGTGGGGCAGGCAATAGCCAACCGATCCGGTCGGCAGGGGCTAGAGACGAAATTGACGATCAATTTGCTCGTTGGCAATGAGAGTCGTACCTTTACTAAAGAGTCGTGACGACTACAGCAGGAAGCATACTGGAATGGTTGGGGTGATATTTTTCTTGTATCTTGTATATGACCATTATATACTTTGATCGTGTCTGACGACTTTATTAAGGATTTCCAGGGATTTGAATGGGATCAAGGGAGTCTGGAGAAAAATTGGTTTAAACACGCGGTTTCGCCCTTGGAATGCGAACAGATATTTTTCAACCAACCATTGGTTGTGGCGGAAGACTTTAAGCATTCAGGAAAGGAGCGCCGCATGTTTGCGCTGGGAAGAACAGACAATGATCGACACTTATTTATCGCCTTCACTCTTCGCCATAAACGCATCCGCGTAATTTCGGCTAGAGATATGAGCAAAAAAGAGAGAGAGGTTTATGGCACGTAAGACTATACCAGAATTTAAGTCCGAAGAGGCTGAGCAAAAATTTTGGGCTAAACATGATTCAACTGAATACATTGATTGGTCTAAGGGCCGAGTGGGTGTCTTTCCAAATTTGAAACCTTCTTTAAAAACGATCTCGGTTAGGCTTCCCACGTCTTTAATTGAGGCCTTAAAAGTTTTAGCCAATAAGCGAGATGTTCCTTATCAATCTCTAATGAAAGTTTTGCTCGCAGAAAAATTAGAAGAAGAGTGTAGGGCAACTGGAACGCACGCGAGACGCCGCAAGTAAAAGGACTGGCCATATGGATCGACGTTACAACCCGGCAAGAGTTCGCGGGTAATAAAGTCAACCGAAACAGCTAGTTCTTAAGTGCTAATTATACTACTTCCGATGCATATGAATTGGGCCGAAGTGGAAATTGAGATACAAAAGCTTGCTAAGGTTATCAACTTTTCACCGACTGTAATAATTGGGATCGCCAGAGGGGGTTTAGTACCGGCCTGTCTTCTCTCCAAGCACCTGCGTGTTCCGAGATTGCACTCGCTTACGGTTAGAAAAGACGGCGAGCGCAGCAAGGTGGTTACTCGAATTGATGAAGATTTGACCGGCGAGCGCGTACTTCTGGTTGAAGACGTACTCGAATTAGGCGCCAGCTTAGAGGCTGCAAGTGAATATCTGAGAAAAATGAGAGTCGAGCTGCGTACCTGTTGTTTGTATACGCTTCCAAATACCAAATTCAAGCCGGACTTTAGCTTAGGGATTCGCCAGGCGGTGGTGAAATTTCCGTGGGAATGAGCGCTGCTCGGGTGTCGCTACGTCGCCTTCAGCGTTTGCCGCTCGCTATTTATGTTTTATGAAATATATCAGCCGGTTAGCCAATCTTCTTGTATTTGCTCAAAAACCCCGGGCGAAGCAGGGATATTAAGTAGCGCCGACGACTC
>CAZVWV010000019.1:0-36559 GCA_964631745.1 uncultured Bdellovibrionales bacterium | reverse complement strand
CAGTGGTAAAAAATTCTTAATATTTTCACCACTGAGATCACGGAGATACACGGAGGGGGCCAATTCCCACCCGGCGTTACCCGGGGTTAATGAGTAGTTCCATATTATTGGGAGTTTCGTTTTTCCTATTCCTTATTCCTCCATTTATTCCATTTCAACGGAAAGACAAATGGCCTCCGCTGCCTCGGCAAAACGATAGACGACGCCACTTGGGTCATCCTGGCAATACTCCTTCACCATTTGTGCCAACTTAAGTAGCGCGCTAGTGCGCTCCATCAGGCCTGCGGAAGCGGGAAAATCACTCCTTATGAGTAGCTTCGAGAGATAGCGTTCACAAAACGCTAACACCCCCGCATATGAAAGAAGTCTTTCGGCGGAAAGCTCACGGCACATCTCTGCAATTTGAAATCCAAGCTCAATGACACGCTCATCAGGCGCTTTTTTTATTTCATCTACCACTGACTTTAGAATCTTAGCCCAGTAAGTCGAGCCGGGCCGTTCAAAAAGTCTTAAGTCTATGGCTCGATCGGGCTCTTCGAACGTGGAAGCAACCTTTTCAAAAATTGCCAGTGAACTTGCGCGACAAGTCAGAACAATCTTACTTCTAAGTTCAGGACTAATTCGTCGGAGAAATTGCCGGTCAAAATCAAGCCGCGAATTAGTGGGGATAACCTCGGCAAGTCCGAGTCCGCGCAAAAGCTCGCGGGCTTCCGGCGCCAGTAGGCGTCCTTGAGTTTGCAAAGCTAAGATACCTCCGGGCTTAAGACTGCGCGACATTTTTTCCACTGCTTCGAGCACTCTTTGATGCCTACCGAAGCGTTGAAGACTGGAGCACTCGATCATCTCCCAACTTTCCGTATCCGGGCTGTCATAATAGTCTTCGCACCGACTAGTTACCCAATCGGGCGCGAGCCTAATGGCATTGGGAGAAAAATCGATAAGATGGGCGCGGGGCATTGCCCTGGTGCCAAGTAGATTAGCCTGGCGGATCGCATCTAACGCCAAAAATAGATCTCCTGTTCCTCCACCTACTGATAAACAATTTTTAGGCCATTTAAGACGTCCAGAATCTGCGTGTCGCAGCACTTCGAGCCAGACTACACGGTTCAGAAGGTACGAGACAAATGTCGGCAGAGCGTCGTGATAATCTGTCATGATTTTATCCCAGCCCACTTGGTTTGCGGTGAGCCTGCTAAGCTCGAGCCTCACTCTATCGGCGTCCGTTATATAGGTATGCACCGGCGCCGCGGTGGCCAGGAATACCCTCGCGAAAGTTGATGGTTGGCGTGGGTTGAATTTAAAAGCAGCTGGATCTTGCAGCAGGGCGGTGACAATCGGTGCAAAGCTATTGCTGGCTCTTCTTCCAGACAGCGAGAATCTCTCTGGCACCAAACAAAGTGGCAGCGGTACTTGAGGAGAATCGCCAACCGCTGGGGCTTCTATTCTCTCGCAGATCTTAGCTTTGGTGTTTCGGTCAAAGATGCGGACCTCTTTGACTATGCCGAAACAAGTGGTCACTTCGGCAAAACAGCATGCCATTTCATTCCTGGCTACCAAATTGGAATACTTTACTCCATGGTGGCGAGTCGTATCCAAGCCAATGGAGAATTTCCACTGGCTAAGATCCGGATACACAATTGTTACATGCTCCAATCCTCTTAAGAGCTGACAAAGTATCTTGTAGAGATTGGATTTACTGTGAGTCACGACCCAGAATTCAATCTTTCTGTCGGGTAGCAAAATACTAGCGTGCTTGGCGTCCGGCTTTCCCTGATAAGTTCTAGCCAACAACTCACAAAAATCGTCGATGGATAAATCGGTTCCGATTCGCCATGAGCCATCGAGCAGCTTCTCCCGCCGGACGGCTGCTCGGTCCTTATACCTAGTGTCAAATTCTTCGATGCCGACAAGTTCCTGTGGTTTCCCGTCCACTCTAACGTAGCGGAAAACTGTATATTCTGCCTGTAATCCCATGGTTGAGCCACTTGGCTCTTGATAGCCCAGACAGGAAAGTATCTTTATCTTGGTGGGATCGAATGATATGTCCACGCGCTCAAGCGCATGTAGCTCTCTGCTAAGCACCTCCGTAATATGTAGAGGAGGGCTCTCAACTATGGGAACAATATAACTCATGTCCTCCACGATAAATTCAATACTGGCAGGCGAGCCTCCCACTCTTGCCTTCCCTTCGCAGGATTCGCAATAGAGTCTTACTAGTTCCTCTAACGAGAGATTGTCAGAGATAGCTTCTGCCTTTCTTCCCCCGTCTGAAAATAGGATTCTTAAGTGAGGAGAACTCGCAAAAAGCTCTGGGAGATCGCCCACAACAAATACTCTTGCTTCCGCAATCTTCAAGTCCGCGCCAAGTCGAAAAAAG
Source organism: uncultured Bdellovibrionales bacterium (assembly GCA_964631745.1). Classification (GTDB taxonomy): domain Bacteria; phylum Bdellovibrionota_C; class UBA2361; order UBA2361; family JBGSMV01; genus CAZVWV01. Next base: position 34,182 of record CAZVWV010000019.1, on the reverse strand, counting down.
ACAGGTTTTTCGTTTGCAACTTTGGCTTGAAGTTTGATATCCGTGTTACCAAAGCCCAGTCGACCATTGAGGTTTGCTACCCCCAGGAATGCGTCTTGCTCTGCGATGCGCCGAAGAATGATAGGATCAAGGGAACTTCTTCGCGATCTATCAATCGTTAGAAAACAATCGCCGTCATAAACAATCAAATTTTGTATATGGCGCAATGGTTCTTTGTCTGAGTATGCCCCACGCACCCTTATTAGGTCTCTAAGTTTAAGGGGCGAAGATATCTTGCCCTCTAGCAGGTCGATTTCGACAATTAACTCGGAACCGCCATACTCGGTCGTAGCCGTATCGGCGAAGATCCGTTTCTTTACCGCTTTTATTGCGCCGTCTATATTCCGAAATTCAAACTGAACCGTATGACCTTGATCTTCTGTTGATGTATTGACGGGCAGTCCGTAGAAGGAAACATGGACATGGGGCTGCGCTGCCACAAACTCAATGACAGCCCTAGCTCGCATGTGTTCGAGTAAATAGGATGTAAGTGAGGCCGGCTTGATCCCACGAGGAGGTCTTCCTCCGTGAGGCTTTGGACCAAGAAGAAGATCCGCTTTGCCGCCATCAATCGAAATGGCGCATAGCAGCGGCCTGCGGAAATACTCCGAAGGATCGTACCTTGTAACTGTCGGCCCGATTATCGAAGCAAACGGCCCCTCTTCAAAAGAAGGGACGTTAGTCGCTGTTAACAAGCGCCCGAAAGTTATGGGCTGCGAACTTGCGCTAGTAGAGGCATTTGGTCTGCTGAAAGGGACTTCCATACATCAGAGGCAAAAAGATCCAATCACTACTGGAGACACCATCACACCGCTTCCCGCCCCTAGGACTCTATATTATTTCTTTATCGGTGCTTTCTCAACCATGGTATGCCAGAAATGAGGGATGGCATAATTTAACAGATAAAGCGATGCAAGAAATATAAGCGTGGCAAGAATTACAATTTTATATCTAGCTTTAAGACAGAAATATAGAATCACACCGTATAATTTAGAAAATTGAACGAATAGATTGTTAATGGATTTTGTAAATTTACCTGCAAAAAGCTAGGAAATCTTATAACTGCAATGAATTTATAGAGTTAGCGTTTTTAAGTCAGCATTAAGTTTAAAGCACTTTAAGTTTTGGGAGTGGAGAGGTGCTTCTACGCGTTCCAGTCAGGAAAACCCCCCTATACCGCGGGCCGTACCGGCATGAAGCGTGAGCAATTTGGGTAGACAGCCGCATTGTTGGGTGGCCACCCAGCGGCCGGGCCAATTTTCGGGCGAGGGATTTTGCTGCCGCCAATATGTGGCGGATGTTGGGCAGCGAGCTCTGCGGGGTGCTTCGAGAACGGAGGCGGTGCGCGCCAGGGGATGATACCGAGATTTTTGCAGAGCCAATTTAACCGGTGCCCAATTTAACTGCTGCATACCACCGCGGTTTTGGGCGACGGCAAGCTCTATATGTATTTGAATTAGCTATATAAACTGAGGTGGTATGTACCAGATGGATTGGGGCAGCTTAGCCCGTTCGGCTCTCCAGCGCTTCGACTCCACATATGAATGAATCGTTAATTTTCAGCACATTGTTGGATCGGGCTGCCGCTACGCTTGCGGAGCTACAGGAGTTTAGGATTTAGAGCTGTTGCAACTTGACGCTATCTCTTGGTGGGCCAAGGTAATCAGAAAGATTATCACAAGTGACTTGAACATGAAGATTTTCTTCTAATCTATTTTCTAGAATCGCTCGAACGACCTTTCTTGCGATTTTTTCAACGCAATCTTGGAGCTTGCGCACTCCCTCCTCCATTGTGTAGTCTGTAACAATATTGCGCAACGCCTCGTCTTCGATTGTTATCTGGTCAGGTTCCAGGCCAACTTTGCCGCATGCGGCCGGAACTAGATGTTTTTTAGCGATCAAGATTTTTTCATCAGTGCCATATCCCTCAACGTACAAAATTTCTAGTCTATCGCGAAGCGCTGGTTCGATGCTCTCGACATAGTTTGCTGTTGCGATGAAGGTCACCCCTGAGAGATCGTACGGGATGCCGAGAAAGGCGTCGCGAAATTCATTGTTTTGTTCCGGATCTAGCACTTCAAGTAAAGCTGCCCCCGGATCTCCACGGCGGTCCCTGCCCATCTTATCTAGCTCATCGAGAAGAAGTACTGGATTAGCTACTCCCGCTTTTTTCATTGCGTCGAGAATTCTACCCTGAGCTGATCCGATATACGTGGCCCGGTGACCACGAATCTCATTCTCATCACTGACTCCACCTAGCGCTACTCGCTGAAACCGTTGACCTAGAGCGATTGCAGCGGCTTTTGCCAGAGCTGTCTTTCCAGTACCCGGCGGACCAACTAGACACAGTATTGGCGCTCCCTGCGGCATCTTGCCACGTTTTTGGAAGAAAATATGAACCGCCAAGTGATCGAGAAGAGCCTCTTTTGCCTGCACCATTCCGCTTACCTTTTCTTCGAGTGCTGACTTTGCGCCTGCCAAATCTGAGCCATATGTGCTCCGCATGTTCCAGGGCAGCTCAAGTGAAAGTTCGATCTGCTTTCTAACATGTTCTGTCTCATGCGAATTTTCAGGCAATTTTGCAAACCGACCTAAAAGCTTTTCGAGGTGCTTGATAGCGTCTACTGGCATTAAGGGCTTCTTATCTTCGAGCATTGCTAGGTATTGTGCGAGGTCACCATCTGGATTCGATGGAATAATTTCACGCTTTTGCTCCTGCTCCTTGCTGCCTGGCGCTGCTTTTATAGTCGAAGCACCTTTTGCGTTAGTTGGTGTTCTAGGCGGAAAACGCGCTATAGCATCTTCAAGCAGCGATTCTAAATTATCGGCTGCTAGGACCTCATAGGCATCACTTTTATCATAGGCATCACTTGTATCAGTGACCGTATCATAGGCAAAATATGCAAGCCTTGCGGGCCTAAATGTATCTAATTTCAGGTTGTCTATTCTTAAATCAGTCCATCCTTTATTTTTCAAATACTTCGCCAAAACTGCCCGCAGGTTCTGGGCAAGTCCCTCAACACCGGCTGTTTCTTCTAGCCCTTTTCGGAGGTTAACGTTGCCGGTGACCTCCCCTTCGGTGGATGTGTCAACGCTAGCAATGTTGACTCTGCTAAGAATCTGAAGTGAAATTTTCAAAGGCCCCCTCCACGACTCAGTCACATCTGTCAATTTTGCGAGAACTCCAACGGGCAGCAGATCTCCCCTTCGCGCAATGTCGGTAAGTCGAGGATTTTTTTTGATGGCTAAGATGAGGTACCCGTCACCATTCCTCTGAGCTTGCTGAACGGCGCTAACTGATTGAGCGAGCCCTACATTGGATAAGGTATATGTGAAGCCAGGTAACGGGACCCAACCATTAATTGGTAGGATAGGATTCGCGCGGGCAAGAATATCCTCGATTGCGCTCCCGTTCGGTCGGTTCGGCCCTCTCATATTATTTAGCTGCTGTCCTCCCGGAAGGTTAGTCCCATCGTCTATGGGTTGTTTTACCGGCGGCGCAGTATCAATTTCTGCCATTTCGTTTCTCTCGAGCTTTCTATTTCTAAAGTGAATTCGATACTACTGTTATGGCACAGTTCGACGACGCTGTTTCATAGCGAATTGCTCAAAGGGAATGTTGGGCGAGGGCAAAATAATGCCTATAATGGAGAGGCCCAATTTAACTGGTGCCCAATTTAACTGGTGCATACCACCTCGGTTTTGGGCGACGGCAAGCTCTATAGGTATTTGAATTAGCTATATAAACTGAGGTGGTATGTACCAGATGGATTTGGCTAGATCTTCCCTCTTCAGGGAGTAGGCCGAGCGATGCGCCGATGCGTCCCTGGCCACCGACTCGAATATTCCCAAGATATAAACTCACCTGAGCTTCGCAACTGAAATATCCAGAAAAATATTTCAAACTCCTTCTTTGCCTCAAGTTCAAAGCCAATTCCCAATTCATTATGCAGTTGGCCATCCCACCCTTTTGGATATTCAAATCCAAGCCGTTTGTGCCACCCAGTTTGAAGATCCTCAGCGTGAGCAAAGGGTCCAACGCACAGTTCCACTCAAGTCTTCTGGCCTTTGTTTATTGAGTACACGTTAATAGTGGTCGTGAAGGTCGCCTAGGCTCATCTTGTTTATCGCGGCAGTTTGTGATAGCAATGTAGGACAGCGCGTAGAGTAGGGCGACAGCGCGCAGCTGAACTAATTTGAATATGGCGGCACATTGAATCAAGGCGCAGAACTTACATCGCACGGACTCGCACGGGCTATAAAGGGGCGCGTCGAAACCGAGTTGTCGAAACTTGGGCAGGAGGATCTTCTGGTTGCCCACACTAGCGAGCTTGGTGATTGAGAGATCGATCCTTGGTCTGTCGCCGGGCTGGTTGTTACTGGCCAGGGGATCAGCGGGGCCCTTGCCGTCGGGGATGTGTCAGTTGAATTTTTCTCGCTCGCCAGGATTTACGACTGGCCCTCGAGTGTGTCGGTGGCGAAGCCAAAATCTTTTGATACTCCTACACAAATGGCAGCGGCGGTTCTTCGTGCACTGGCCCAGGCGACTTTTGAGATTCGTCCGCGCAGTCAGACCGAAGCCCCGATGAGTCCGGGCGAATACGTAGCAATAGATAAATAGATAGTGGTTCTGCGATAGCAGTTCAAAAGTTTGTCAGCTGACTGGATTGATCCCAATTTAGCTTTTCGGCTCAGGGCTGATGATCTCGCCGAGCGCCTTCGCTACGGCATTTTGGGAAAGACGGTGGTCAACCAGCGCCTGGGCGAGCTCGCGCAGTGCGGGCGGGGGCGGAGTTCCCATTTCCGGATTGAGGTATAAGACTTCGATGAGAGCCGGGTTGTGTATTCGGCCCAACATTAGTCGCGCCTGTTTGACTAGGGCGTTCGCAGCTATCTGCCGCTCACCGCCTCGGCCTGGGCAGGCAATTTTTGTGCCGGGTTCAATAACTTAACGCAACACTTAGAATAAGTAGTGAGTCTAAGTGGTTGAATCCGCCGTTCGCCCGAAGCAGCGCTCGGAGCGCCGCTTGCTAAACGCTAGGCACGGTGGCGCGAAGAGATTTCCGTGCCTAGAGCTGGTGCCAAGACTTGGCGAAGTTCTTATGTCAAATGGCGAAGTAGTAACATCTAATAAGCTACTTCATTAATGACGGTTAGCATGTTAGTCTTCATAAGGCAGGGGAAACGCAAATGTCCGATGCGTGCATCAATCTTAGTCTAAATCTATAATTGTATTTGGAGAAAATGAAAATGAGAAAGGCCATATTCCTTCTTATTCTAGTGCTAGCGTTTATGGTCCCGCAGGTTTTTGCCGAGACACGCTACCGTGTTTCTCAGGTGGATGTTGATAGCTCGCTATTTTTGAATCAGTCTTTTAATAACCTTGGACAATTGGGCGCAATAAATAGCTTGGCACATCCGTCCATTGTCGAGCGATCTGGTTTGGTGCGGGACATTCATACCCTTGGATCTGGTATTTATAGTACATTGGAGGCTTTGAACGACCGTGGCGAGGCAGCTGGAGCTCTGTACAGCATTAGCGGCGATGCAGTTGGCGTTTACAGGTATACTCGCTTGCATGGGATGACGAATTTGGGGCTACCGTTTGAGGGGGATGTTAGCAATATTTTTGTGTCATCTCTAAACTCTCGGGGAGCATTGCTGACGCAGGCAAACATTGAGGTTGAACCAGGCACCGAAATTGTGTCATCCGCTTGTATTGGTTGTCCACAGATTTCTGAAATGCCGCATTTCATGGCGAGCAGTATCAATGACAGATTTCAAATCGTCGGCCGTATGAGCGACGGGCGAGCTATGTTGATCGGTGCAAACGGAGTGTGGCGTGATATTTCAGGCAATTTGGGCCAAAATCCCTGGGCGCGACGGATTAATAATCGTGGTGTAGTCATGGGGGATATTTTTGAGCCCACCTCTTCAGGTAATATTGTTCGCCGTACCGTTCTGTGGAGCTCTAATAGCGGCGATCGCCGAGTTGTGCCTGGACTTGGCAATCGAGATTCTTCGTCTACTTACTTACATTCAATGAACAATAGTAATATCGCTGTTGGCTTAAGTGCGGCGGCTGAAAGTGATTTTTCCAATTTAAAAGCAGTCAGGTGGGATCCAGCGAATGGCTTGAGAGATCTAAACACTATGCTTGTCGGGGAAGGGAACGTTGACCTTGAATCAGCAGTTGCAATTAACGATCGCGGAGAAATACTTATAAATAATGGTGCGTTCAGCCACCCGAGATATTATCTATTGCAGCCAGTTTCTCAATAGACAAATTCAGCTTCGTAGGATCATAGGTAAGTTCAAAACAAGGCCCCATCCTTTGTGAAAATACCGGCGCGCGAATTATTCCAATTATTCCAAGCGCTGCAGCAATGAATCAACCGTTGGCTCTCCTCCCACAAAGTCTCTGAAAAGCTCTAACGGGGGAGCGGATTGAGTTGGGCCAGAAGTAGTTGCGATTCAGGCGCTAGGGCGGGATTTGGCTGCGCCAGTAGCAATCCAATGTTATCGCTCCAATGAATCCTGAATCTTTGAGATATTGTCACGCGGGTGATGGAGTAGCTCGCCTGGTGCTGCTAGGTCACCAGGGCACCCCCGCCCGAGACGTGTCGGCGAGCGCTGACCCGCCGTTCCCTCTAACAAACCACCTACGAGAATCCACCATTTTGAAACGTTGGGGAGCCAAACTGGCAATGACCAGCATCAATAATGATGCCTCCTATTTGACCATGGCTGTACTAGTGTTCAAACAGGTGATTCGCGTTTCTCGTACATACCAATTGCTATTTATTAATTTGGAGGAATAATGAAAATTCATCTTGGAAAACTGTTTTTCGCTTTGTTATTGGTTGCATGTAGCTCTCCCGCCTTTGCTAATTCTGCCGTTAATAATAATTGCGGGGCTGGCTATGATCAAAATGACCGTGGTCTGGTTTTTGACACCTTTAATTTGGCTATGGCAGATATCTCGCAGATGCAGGCTCTCGCCTTAGATTCCTCTGAGGGCGTGTACTCGGTCGCCCAGAGAGAGGCTTTAGAAATGGAGTATATGGCCTATCGGGAGCATATAGATCAACTGGGCAAGACACCAATACCTGGTATTAGCGACAGAAGTCAGAGCTTCTTGACTCTAGTACTTAACGCGCGCTTCCTTCGCTTGATAGGCACTAGCGTGACGGGCCCAACTATCTCTTCAGCTCAGCGCAACGCGCGCAAAGCCTTGCTTGCAACTTCAAAATCAGATCTATTGCTTTGGGGTTGTTTCGTATCAAGTAATTAAGGCCGATAACTCTGGGAGGGGATAGGCCCCTCTGACCCGACCCTAGATTTAGTAGTAAATCTAGGGTCGGGTCGATTCACCATGTACCCGGCGCCAATGGTTACCGGTTAAGCTAACGTCCTATAATACTGAAATGACGCACATTATTAAATTGATCTTGCAACTCGGATCTAAAGGCCGGATGGGCAATTGAAATCAATAAAAAATAACTTGTGCGCATGCTAAGGAAAGGGAACCCTCCAACCTGAGTCGGAGGGTTAGGCAGCACAAAAACCTTACTGGGTTGAATGCGCTGCCAATGTTCCCTAATTGGGCTAAATGAACTTACCGCCGATCGTGTGTAGGGTCGTCGCCCCGACCGTAAGCCCATTCTCCAGACAAAGTGTCGCTCGGTCGTACCATTCCTCGATCAACGCCGAGCACCACTCCCCCTTCCCAGCTCGCGCGACTAACCAGCCCGTTGTGGCCGAAAGAGCACCTCCACAAAGACCGGCCAGCAGCGCGTCCCATATGAGGAACGTCGGGGTAAGTGGCTTAGTGGTAGGCACTAAACCAAGCCAAGTGATGGCTACGGCCGAAGAAACAATGGCTACGAGCCAGTGCTTCCCCGGAGTGAACATGACTTTTAGGAACAACACTGCGAGGCCGATCACAGCCGCCACGAGGAAGAAGGGAAGAGAGACGGCCAGCGCAAGGGTGAAGGCCATAATCACCACAACCGGTACTAGCAACAGGAGCAGGTAGGCGACGCCTCCCGCACTAACGCCAACGAGGGCTGATACCGGCCAGACCCTTAGGGCTCGCCACCGTTCTGAGGGATCCTCATCATCTTTCTCAGGAATTCTCGCTTTTGTGTTGCCCACAATGACGAAGCCCACTACCTCAAAGCAAATCGCGAACAAGGACAGCGAATCTTTGCCGTGAAGGAGGTGGGCGCAAAGCGCCAACATCAACATCCACCCAAAGATTAAAGATACGCCACAGATCGCTTTAGACGAGTCCGGTGAGACGACCCAGGCTCTTCCGCCAATAAGAGCACGAAAGAATCGACGTAGCAGCTGTATGATCTCCCTACCCTTGACGAACCAGGTTGCCCCCACGAGCCCGAACAGGGCTATCCAGAGTGGTGCATCGAGCGCTGGAAAAAGTCGCGCTAGAGCCACAGCGATCCCTGTCCCGAAAAACCCGCCCAAGAAGACCCCGCGGTAGGCGAACCCACCTTTGGAATCTTTCGTAGATTCCGCAGAGCCGTGATAACGCATTCTACCTCTCATTCTCCAGAGCTATCCGCTCCGGTTGTTAAAGAACGTTAGGGCATGTGCTGCCCAGAACCTTTACTGCGCTAGCAGATATATCCCATCCGGGAGGGCAAAGGAAGCCAGGTGACAAAGAAATCGCCGGCGCCAAACCTGAGGCCCTTGAGGCGGCGGTTCAGTTGGTTGGGGATTTGGCGGCTCGTAATAATGATAGGTTAGAACAGTTGAGTGTAATTGCTCATAAACTCAGGGTAGTTTTCCCCTCCGTGTAACTCCGTGTCCTCAGTGGTAAAAAATTCTTAATATTTTCACCACTGAGATCACGGAGATACGCGGAGGGGGCCAATTCCCACCCGGCGTTACCCGGGGTTAATGAGTAGTTTCAGTTGAGTCTTGAGGAGATTGAGCAATTACTTCAGTTGTTTTCCGCCCAGCAGGTTATCGAGATTATGGATTCCCTGTCAGAGGAATTCCCCGAGATTCTTATTGCGATAGCGGAGTGTATCGCTGCCGAGGGAAGGAGCGGCGTACCCGTCAATTTGGACGCCCGGCTGAACGCCTGGCACGAGAAAGATGATGCCCTTGTAGCTGCTGTCGGTGTATCTCTCCGACCCGCTATGAAGCGGCCCGATGAGCTAGAGGAGGTCGAAGAAAAAAATAGGGCCGTGCACCTAGAAACAAGGAAAATTCTTTTCGTACGGCTAAAAACAACTCGTGTGTAGCCCGAAATACTTGGACAAACCCCTAGCGCCCCGCGCCGCATATCTTTCCGACTAGTTCGCTTAATACCAGATCGGGCCCCAAGGACTTATTCTTTAGCTTGCTGTCGGCCCGGAGCACTAGGCCTTGAATATCCAGAAGGGTTTGTAATGAGTAATGCCGCGCTCCCGAAACGGTTTTGTTAAAAACCCAGGGTGTTTGGCCTAGGCGGTCTCGAATTTCGGTCGAGTTTAATCCGCGCTTTTGCAAGAGTTTAATTAGGAGATAATTGTTATAAACTCTGGCGATTAATGCCAATAGTCCAAAGAGATTCTTGCCGGATTTGACGATTTGGTACAAGAGGATCTCCGGTTTAGCTGGATTTTTCGATTGCAGCGCATCCACCAGCTCAAATTCGGAGGGCTCGATTCGTTCCACAAAAAGTTGGTTTAGAGTGTCTAAAGATAGCTCCCCGTTTTCACAGTACAAGCTCACATGTTCGATTAATTTAAACAGAGTGTCGGCTTGATTCGTAGCTAGCCGCAGCAAAAGCTCTAGAGCACGGGGATCGGTTTTGAGGATGCCCGCGTTACGCAGCTCTTTCTCTGCCCAGCGTTTAAGCTCCACGCCTTCTAGCTCTGGTAGGGAGATTATGGCTTCGTTTCTCTCAAAGAATCTTAAAAATGTGCTGTTAGATGGAAGCTTCGTGCCGGTCACCACTACGGTGGTGCTGGCGCCGAGATTTTCGAGGATTGATAAGATCTGTTTCTGAAGCTCGGCATTACAATCCTGAATATCGTCGATTACGAATAGCTGTTCTTTGGTGAAGAGTGAAAGTGAGCAGAGCGCATCTTGTAAGCTGCGAAGGTGTTTCGAATCCAACTCGTTGCCGCGAAAATGAGGGACCTCAGACGAGGCGGAGTCCTTAAAGAAGCGTTGATGGATAGCCGCAAGCACTCGCTGTCGTCTGATGGTTTCAGGAGCAAGTATTAATAGGTAGGGCGGAGCGTTTTTATAACTCTCGATCTTTTCGACGATGGAGGCGTTGCGTTGTTTTGGCGCTTCAGTTTTGGGAGTCGCTGATTTTGGCTGTCCTGATGTTGGCGGTGCCGATCTGGCCGGGGAAGATTTTGCGGAGGGCGATTTTGCGTATGATGTTTTTGAGGCCGACGTTCTTGATTGTCTGGTTGATGGTGGTGTGGGCAATGGCATAATAGACCTAAAAGATGCCAAAATGCCCAGGGGCGGAATCGAACCACCGACACGTAGATTTTCAGTCTACTGCTCTACCGACTGAGCTACCTGGGCACAAGTTGCAAGGCCAAGGTTTACCATATTAGGACATGAGATGACAAGAAAGAGGCTGGAATAAGCACTAAGCTGCAAACGGCTTGGTTTTAGCGAGCGCATCGTGCAGGCTAGCTTTCTTCCATAATACGGGTAGGTATCCAAAGCAGGCCAGAAATAGGGGATAACAAAAGCTCCTAACAACTATGTTCGAGAGCCGCAATTTCTTACCGTTTTTATTCAAGAGCTGAACTCCCATGCTGCTTTGTCCCAACGACTTTCCCCATGCCAGAAGGCTTATGAGCGGCATGGTCCAGAGCGCTATTATGGTAAGCGTCACCCATAAAGTCACTGGAGCTATCACTCGAAGTAGGTTTATCTGTTCTGCATTCCAAAGGTCGAACCAAAGATCGCTATCGGTAAAGGTAAGGTATGTCGCTGCGATAAAGGCCGCGCCGAAGCAGTAAAAAAACAGGTCTAATATGCCTGCCCAAAAAATCTGTCTACGCGTGGCTGGCACCACTGAGACTGGACTTTCTGTGATCTCCTTTAAGCGGTCAGCTTCTGAGCGCGCCTTAAGGGCTTTTAAGGTTAGAAGCGGCGCATTGATCATGCGCTCAATGCCGTGAAGCTGTTGTTCGAGCGCCTCTGCCTTAACATGGCGCGACTCGCTTTTCTGTATATCAGCCGCATAACCTTTTTCAGAATCAGGGTCGATTATGGCCTCATACGACATATCAAAGAGCAGTTTTGTCTGCTCTGTATTTTTGACTTCGCGCAACTGTTCGAAATGAAGCTCGGTGGTCACGTCGTTTTGGTTTAAAGTAATTTCGTTCCAGGCTTCTAAAAAGAGATGACTTAGGGCAGAAGGGTTGTGTCCGTTCCCCTCGCTCGGCCTGGTTAGTGGTGTAATCGGTGTTGAATCAGCTACGAAAATTGGCGAATCCGTCGGGGGAGCGCTGTGCAAGTCTGGCTGCGATTCAGTCAGATTGCTTGTGTTGAAGGGATAATCAAGTCGGTCTGTCGGCACGCGCTCTACCCGTTTTGAATTCTCGGTGTCGAAAATAGCGTAGACCCCCTCAAAGTTAGGAATACTAGCTGCAAGTTCACCAAGCATAGCTGACTGTGATGCTGCCGGGTGGGTTGCCTCTTCGGTGTATGAGCTGGGGGCAGGACGTGTCACGCCCAGTTTCTTTAAGAGTTCTTCATAGGATGCTCCTGGATATGTGGCTGTTAGTCCCAGATGAAGTTTGTGCGGGCGCAGATCTAGGTAACATTTTGGGCATATGTCCCGGAGATCTGAGAAATGTGCCGCGCAGTTGGGACAGTCCATAATATCTTGTGAAATATCTGGTAAAAAATCTGGTAACAGTTTCTCGATCAAAAATACCCAAAAACAGCATGGCTCGAGATCACAGCCGCAATCCCCGCCATCTCGGCTCTTAGCCTGATAGGGCCAAGGGTAACAGGCAGAAAGCTCGATTGCGATATTAATGCGTCTTCGCCTGGAGTGAAATCCCCCTCCGGACCAATTATGAACTGGAAACGGTCTTTTGGGCCAACCTCAAAATGCTTGAGCGGCTTGGCGCCAGGATTTAAGCTGCAAACAAGGCGAATCTGATGAGGTTCGGAGTTGGTATGGGAGAGCAGAGCCTCTTTCAAACTTGGATGAAACGAAATTTTCGGAACCAACACCTGCCCGGATTGCTTGGCCGCGGATTCCGCGATGCGTTGCCAACGGGCGAGTTTAGACGGGGCCTCTTTAGGTTCAATCTTTGCGATGCTGCGCTCGGCGCTCCAGATGATGATCTCTGGCACCCCAAGTTCGCTGACCTGTTCCAAAAATATTTGAAGATGGGACCCTTTTAAGAGTGCCATGTAAACTTTAGAGACCCGGCTCGCCCAGTTATTGCCAAAAAGACCCGGGTCTTGACTCTCTGAGATAAGCTTTATTTCGGCGGCGGAAGCATCGATCTTTGAAAGTACGGCTTCGTAGGTGACAGCGGTTTGTTTGCAAACCGCGGTAAGCATAGCGCCTACTTTTAGGCGTAGCACTTTGACTAGGTGGTGTGAATCTTCGGGGGAGAGAAATACCTGAGACCCTGGACCGCAGCCATCTGAGTTCGAATCAAAGAATACTCGTCGTTCGTGCGGCAAAGTTACTCATGAGTTTGCGGAGGTCTTGTCCCTTCTCGATAGCTCCCGGATGTGGTCCTCCTAAAAGTCGGACGCCAATCGGGGTCTACAAGACCTGCTTACTTAGCGGGCTTTCTGAGCAATCCCATCTTGGTGAAGCGTTCCTCCAAATAAGGAAGCTTATCGATTCCGTAGATACGCTCGTTGTCGATTACAAAAGTAGGGGTATCAAATACGCCCACTTTCTTTCCGCGTTTATAAATACCTTTAATGCGCTCGCGCGTGTCCGAAGCTGAAAGCTTGCTCAAAAACTCGCCAAGGTTGATATCTAGATCGTCACATAGTTCGGTAAGGAAATTTTCATCGTTTGGATTAAGCCCGAGTCCCCACCAGTGCAGAAGCACCTTGTAGTTGTACTCTTTTAGAATATCCATATCGGCCGCTACCAGCGCCCCGCGGGTAACCCGGCCAGGATCAAATTCTGTTTCAGGCCAGCCCTCTGGATAAACAAGTTCAAGATGCATCTCCTTGGCCATCCGCTGGGTGTCTTCAAAGAGGTATGAAAGCTTATCGGGTATGATCGGAGCTGTCGGCGGTTGCTGACCAGCGGCTTTAGCCGAAAACGGCTGCCACAACAGCTCTATATCGAACATCTCAGCCAGCCTATAAATGCCGTCAAGCGCTAGATAAGAATAGGGGCTCTGGAATGAATAATATACTTCAACGCTAAGGGTCATAATCTATAAAGTCCAATAAAACTGAGAGGTAAGTTAGTCGGTATCAGCCCAGTTTGCAAGGAATTTTCTAAAAAAAATGGGGATAGACCAGTAAAATCCAGATAAATTGGGCCTGCTTTTGTCCTCCAAAGGCTTGGAGATTTCACTTGATTCTATCCTAACGAGAAACCGCCTGCCTACAAACCTCGTAGCCAGATTGCAAGCGCAAGCCGCCCCCGCTAGACTCCACTCTAATTCTATGAATCTTGAAGCTTTAATTAATGCGAAGAACGGACAAGCCCGCCCCCTTTTATGTTTAGAGGTGAATCCGCCCCGTGGCACCGACTTTGGCGAAATTCTCGATAGACTAGAGGGCAAACTCAACGGGGTTGATTTTTTAAATGTTACCGACTCTGCCTTGGCGCGCATGAAGATGTCCCCCTTTGTGTTTGCAAGTGAGCTAACGCGCCGATTCTCGCTGGAATGTTTGGTGAATGTCTCCTGTCGCGACCGAAATTTAATTGCGATTCAGTCCGAGCTGTTAGGAGCATGGGCCTTGGGCGTTAAATCAATCGTGGCTCTTACAGGTGATGCGGTCAGCGTGGGGGATGACCCGCAGCGAAAGGGTGTCTTTGAAACAAATTCTGTTGGCTTACTCTCTGTGATTAAGTGTTTGAACGAAGGTAGTGATCTTGTAGGCAATAAGCTAAAAGGGTTCCCGAGCTATCTTCCGGGAGTTGTAGTCAACCCTAACGCCAAAAACCCCTCTGCCGAGATTAAACGTTTGCAGAAGAAGCGCGATGCCGGCGCCGTTTATGCGCTGAGTCAGCCAGTTTTTGATGTCGAGAATGCGCTTAGATTTTTTGAAGAGGCAGCTAAGGTAGATGTGGCGCTATTCTTAGGGTTGCTTCCGTTGAAAAGCGCTAGGGCAGCCTCGCATGTGGCCTCGATTCCAGGTATCCGGTTGTCGCCAGAGCTTGAGGGCATGTTGTCTGGCGACTTAGAGCGGGATATCTCTGAATACTCTATGGAGCATGGTCTAAAAATAGCTAAGGCGTGTCGCTCATATGTGGCGGGGTACCATGTAATCAGCGGAGCCACGCCGAAGTTAGCCATAAATTTTACAGCTAGACTTGCGGAGCATTTGAGATTGGGATCGATCTAGGGTGTTACTGTAGGCTTACAGATGATAAGGTTGGAAGCATGAAACGTCGAGAAGAGATGAACTTCTGGGAGCGGACTTATGTAGTGGCAGTGGCCCAAGGGGTTATGCTTACATTCGGTCGCTTAATCAGAAATTTGACATTACATATCCTGCACGTGGTCGGGCTATACAAAAACACCGCCGCTGCCGTTAGCATCCAATATCCCAATCAACAACGTCGTTACCCTGAGCGTTATCGAGGGCGACATCGTTTAACTCTTTATCCTGGCGGAGATATAAAGTGCACATCATGTTTCCTGTGCGCGACAGCGTGTCCAGCGAAATGTATCTACATCGAGGCGGCGGAACACGAAGATGGTCGCATTGAGAAGTTCCCGCATCGTTACGAAATCGACACTTTGCTTTGCATCTACTGTGGATATTGCGTCGAGGCTTGTCCGGTTGACGCCATTCGAATGGACACAGGTATACATCCTGAGGTTTATGCCACCGATCCCAGAGCCTTCATCGAGGACAAAGAGGTTTTGATGCAACGCTCGGTGGAGTTGGAAAAGAAAGGGTCGGACGTCGTCTTTAAAGAGCACATGCAAAAAATGCAGGATCTTGAGAAACATCCTTGGCGCTAAGGGCACTACTTGTTGATTTTTGCGTGTGCCCAAATGCAGCCGTTTATTTTTAGAGTATTGTTAATCTTTTTGGGCGCTTCCTGTTTAGCTACGCCGTTTCTTTATGCGGACGATGCGACCGACCTTGAGAAACTAAACGGCCTGAGCGCTGTGCTGCCCAAGAAGGTTGAACTGCCCTCCAACGGCGCCAGCCCTCTTCTGATTAATGCCCAGAATCTCGTGGGGGCCCAAGATCTTTTGATCCCAGAATTGATTGCTCCGGTAAGAAGCGGTGATGTGGTTTTGGGGGCGCTCGCAAGCCTGCCGTTTGAATGGCGTTACGATGAAGCTTTTTATAGACCGGAAAACCAGCTTGCTTTAGGTCAAGCCGGAGAGTTGACTGAACTTTCGGTTTTGAAGCGCGGCCTGGCCTTTCCATCTCTCAAAGATATCGATAAGCCAACTTTCTCCGAAGAAAAAGGTGCTCAGGCTTTGTTGTGGAACATCAACTCGATTTGGTGGAGTCTGGGCGCGTTTAAGTTCGATTTTCAGCTCTTGCGTCTTGGAGATAAGGGGCCGGAACTTAAACTTGCCGGAGCTCTTGAAAGACTGTATCCAAAAATTATTAATCAAGAGGATAAGACCGAGCAGCTCTTTAGAGAACTTGTAAGATTTGATTCCCCAACAGCCTTGCGCGGTCTTAGTTATTTGAGCTTTAGATTGTATACCGCCGAAGAGGATTTCTTGTGGCTTTATTCCGTAGCCATTAAGGCCACGCGTGAACTCACAGGCCCAAATAGAACCGATACGATATTACGATCTGGAGTGAGCCTCGATGATCTCTTGGTTTGGTCGGGGAATCCAAGTAGCGTGCAGTCCAAGTTCGCCGGCATTTCTAAGAAGTTGGTGCCTTTTAGAATTTTGAAGGTCCTAAAATCGGCTGGAGCCGATAAGGAGCGCTGCAGCAATATATTTTTGTCAGGCACAGCCACCTCTGTGCAAGCGGAAGCGAATTGGAATTTTGAAACAGAGCAATATCCGCAGGCAGCTAACTGGCTCCCTACCGGAAGCACCTTTTTCCCCCGCGATGTAATCAGGCTCGATCTGGTCTCGACCAATCCGTTCTCGCTTTATGGACGCCAAGTATTATATGTCGATAAAGAATCTATGTTGCCGGTCTATAAAATCGTCTTTGATCGGTCAGGTCGACATTGGAAGAGTGTGATAGGCTCGTTTGCGCTAGTCGAGGAGCAGGGGCGCTCAATGGTTGTTCCTGTTTACGAAATTGTCGTTGATGTGATTCGGAATCAAGCTACCCTGCTTGAATACACACGTGCACGAATCTGTCCCGCGTATTCTGCAGATCTTAAGTTGCAAGACTTCGATCCGCATCATCTTGGCCCTGTTTCGGCCGAAATTGCGACCAAATCTAAAACTAAGGCTGCCCAGCCTACACCTACGGCAGAGCCTGAGGAACCTGCGGACGGTATTCTTGATTGAATTATTTAACGCGCTTTAAGTGCGAAGCGCGAGCGGCTTTCACTTTTGTCATCTGCGGAATGTGAGCCTTGGCTGGCGCGCGCGCGGCTTTTTGTTTGTTCTGTGATTCACTAAGTTCGAGTATGGCGCAAAGGGCGCGTTGCTGATCGGTGTTAGGCCAAGTGAGAGTTTGGCCTTTGATGCTGGTGATTCCCCAGATGGCGTTTAACGGCACCATACAAGTGAAATATTCTTCGCCAAATAGTAGTTCCGCTTCGATTAGGGTCTTCTCCACTATGAGTTTACCGCGGAAGAGCTTACTCAGTTTAAGGGTAATGGTGGGGCTGTTCATTAGATCGGCTGGCAACACTACGCCTTCTGTATTGGGGTCTACGTGCAAGAGTAAGTACTCATCATAAAGAAACTTCTGAATCGATTGAAATTTGTCGGGTTTCATCTACGTTAACTATTAAACCGGCTGACTATTTACGATGTTGGTTGTCCTTTTAGAGTTGCAATTTCTTGATTCTGGCCCTCAATTTGAGCACGTAACTCGACTAATTCTTTGGTCAAGTCTTGTATAAGCGAGTCCATCTCGGATTCGTGCGTGTCCGTTGGAGTTTGGGCCTGCGGGCTGGCACCCTTTTCGTATTCTAAGGCCTTTCCGCTTAAGGTGCCCCAGAGGATGTCTAATCCGTATGCTAGCGATCGCAGCTCCGCCGAGAGCCCACTGGTTGGCATGAGCCCTGTGTATTCTGGAAAGACCAGCGTTAGGCCGTCTTGTTTGGTAAGTTTATCAGCGGACAAGATTCGTAGGGGCCACACGTGCGGCGCGCTAGTGCTGAGGGGAGTGCCGCTCATTTTAGATTCCGGGAGTAAAGCGTCCTTTCTCAATTTTATAAAAATTCTTAGATCCGATGTGCCTGGAGTCACGGAGAGTTCGCCAGGCGCAACTAAATTAATTATTAGATCCGCGGTTTGTCCACGTTTTACCTGTTGAATTGAGGAGACTAAACTTGGCCTGGCTTTGTTAGAATTTTTCGGCGAGAAATTTACACCAACACCTGAAATGCGCGCGCTTAATCCATCCGCGCTCATACTGCTCGTCATACCTAAGGGTATAGTTCCACTGATCTGAACGATTACATGTTTGCTACCGTATCCAAAGACGTCGTAAGTCAGATCTTGGCCCCAGGCGAGAGCGGAAATTAATAAGATAACTAGAATTAAAGCTGCGCGCATAATTAGAACACCCAAGGTCTAACATAGTACCTGTTTAAGTGGCTTTCTGAGTAGATCAAACCCAATTCGCGGCAACTCAATAATCATACCGTGTTTTAAAGAGGGCTTTAATATCGTATAGGAGTGGGCCGGCTACGATTTTAGTTTTATTTCGGTATTACCGATCCTCTATGGTGACGTGTCAGAGGAATTTACAAATTACCTGATCGAGCTAGAACCCGGCTTCGTGCTGGGGGGGCGCTATAAGATCATAAAGCCCATCGGCGCTGGTGGCATGGGAGCTGTGTATCTTGCCCGAGACACGAAGCATCAGGATTTTTACTTAGCGTTAAAGGTACTTTATCCGGGGTTGATTAAGACCCGCGAAGCGCGCGAACGGCTACGAAACGAGATTGTAGCGTCGTACAGGGTCAACCACAAAAACGTTGTGCGCGCCTATGAATATTTCGATGAACAAGAGATCCAGGCTTATGCCATGGAGTACGTTGATGGTGGAGACCTGCATGCGCGCATGAAGACTGGGCCCATGGGCGCCGCGGCCGTCACGGACATCATGAAACAGGCCGCCGAGGGTTTGGCAGCCGTGCATGCCGAGGGGATCATACATCGCGATCTAAAACCGGAAAATATTCTGCTAAATCGCAAAGGTGAAGTGAAGATCACTGACTTTGGCGTGGCGCGATTGCGAGGTTCAGCTACACTGACACAGGCTGGCGCCATGGTCGGAACGCCCAAATATTTAGCCCCGGAATATATCGAAACGGGAGAATGCGATCATCGCGGAGATCTTTACGCCTTAGGGGTGATCGCGTACGAAATGATTGCTGGGTGTGCACCCTTTAAGGCGGAATCAAGCGTCACTTTGATGATGGAGCGTTTTAAGCTTCACGCCGAGCCGCTTCGTAAAGTGGCTAGGCACTGTCCACCTGCGTTAGCTCGGGTGATTGAGCGCAGCATGGCGGTGAACGTCAATCAGCGCTATCAGTCTGCAGACGAGTTAGTGCGCGATCTAAAATTGATAGAAGAAGGAAAGGACCCGGAAATTCCGGAGATGCCCTCTGGAGGATTTGAGCTGGAGCGAGCCTTGCTTAAGATTTTGGGTGTTAGCTCTTCAGTGGCATTCGGTCGCGGGGTAGCCAAGCGAGGCGAGCGCAGAATTCTCACGTTGTTGTTATCAAGTCGGAGGTTTTTAGTATTCTCGGTAATCTTAGTTGCCACGATTTCGGCTTTCATTACGATCTCTTTAAGAGGCTCCCATGCTATCGGGCTCACGGAACTTCCGATCGGAAGCTATTCGGGAAAGTTGGTTGGACTTTTTTCCGATAACGGCGAATATGCGCTCAGGCTCTGGCGCACTGAAGCCGGGGTCTATGTCTTGCTTGGCAAAAGTCACTGCGCCGTTGCTCCGATTGACGAGAAAAATGAGTTCTCTTGTGGTGATTTGAAATTCCGCATTGAGTTAAAGGGTATCGAAAAACGAAGTGGCGTGGGCAGCATGACAGAACTTGGCTGGGGCATGACCGGAACTTTCAGTTTGGCTGAGTCTTCGGAGGGGACAGGTCAATGAAAGTAATATCAATCTTTAGTTTTCTTTTTTTGGCGAGCATCTGTACGGCATTGGATGCCAAACAGTTGGGGCACATCCCGCCCGGGCCGTTTAGCGTTGTTCCCAAGGAAGGAATCGAGTTGCAGCTTCCGGCGCGGGATTATAAACGCGCCCGAGTTCTAGTTGCCAGCATGTCAGGATATAAAGTTGTGGAGATGGCGCGTGCCGGTGATTTGTTCAGTGCCAAGGTTCAATTCCAGGATCTCGCAATTTTGAAGTATCAATTTCAGATCGAGACCGTGGGTGGCAACTTCGACGAGAGTGAATATTTTACCATTAATCAACCAGCAGGCGCGGACACTGAGAAAGATTTGCTTTCGCTCACTTCTGATCTGGAGCAGCTGCGCGCAAAACAGAGTCAGCTTGAGAACGCGGTATTTGGGCTTAAGCAGACGGATCCAGAAACTCTCGCAAAGAGGAAGAACCAGGAGCTAGCACGGGCACTTTTGATTCTAACTCAGAAGGAGCGAGAGCTCGCAAGTAAAAAGGGAGAGCCGCGATGAGAACTGCTTGGGTGCTATTGTTATTGCTGCAGACCTCCACGCTATATGCGGTCGATTATAAGGAGGAGCTTCCCCTTAAGGGTCACCCCATAGAGCAATATTTTATGGTGGTGTCGGGTGCGGGAGCGGAATCAAAATTATATCGAGCCGCGATAGAAAAAACCGAAACGACCTGTGTCGTGAGTGCAAATCTGCCGGAGCTTCCTGCGGCCACACTGATTGGCGCGATTTTAGTTATGGCAGAGGGCACAGTCGTATCTGGCCCGCTTCATCGCGCTGATAGCGATGAACTCACCAGGGAACCTGAAACTGTGGCGCTCGCCCGAATCAAAAACCTGAGAAGCCAGATCTCATCGGCAAAGAGCAAGAACGAAGAGCTGGAGCAATCACTGAAAACTCTGAATTCCGATCTAAGAAAGCGAGCGGGCCTAGCAGACGTCGACCTGGTGTACGACAAAATTGATAAGCTAGATGCCGAGCTTGCAAAGTTTGAAACACCGCTTAAAGAGTAGTTGGCGCAGGCCGGGCTGGTGCATGCCAAACTTTTTCGCTCAGAGACAGCATGGTCTCTGAGCAAAAATTTGCCCAGTAGATTTGCCTAAGACCCTGAATGGATGTAAAAGTGCAAACAGTTGCTTAGCGTCTCGGTTCTGGCAGAATGCTATTCTATGAAATTATTCGACTTGCCCAAAACAGTTTCTTGCCCGGTTACACTCGGTCCACTCGCAGGCTTTTTTGTGGGCTCAGAAGGGGTTCCGAATGAGGGCTTTACTGCCGATCACATCCAAGAAACAGAAATTGGAACAGAAACCGAAACCGAAACTGACAAACCAGATAAAATCATGCGCGCCGAAAAGGCCGGGGTCATTGCGACGCCTGCGGAAAAGCAGATAATTGAGGGTTTCACCGCTCTATTGAATGAGCGCATCGGATTTATTGTAGATACTGTCAAGAGATGGCATGAGGGCCGCTTCGGTGAAGTCGAGGGGGAAGATTCGGCGCTTGCCGATAAGATGCGGGAGTTCGCTGAAGTAGCTCTGGAGAAGATCGCCGCAAAACATTTAGTGCGGGTGTTCTCCCATCTTGAAAGAGGAGAACTTTTTCCATCGGCTCATAACCTAATTGTGGGGCAGTCTAGGCGCGATCCCAAGGATGGACCTTTAGAAAAGGCTATCAAAAAGGGAGACTCGGCGGAAGTAGCTCGCATGCGGCAGTACGTCGATGTTGTAAGAATGTGCGTTGACTCTACGGCAAACTTCCTTCCGCTTTCTTTCTTGAAGAGCTGGCGTTCTGAGTTTCAGGCCGCATTTTACGCTCGGTACTTAGATAAATTGTGCACCGAAACGGGCCAAGGCAAGACTGAGAAGGTCATGAACACCGCCGATAAGATTGCAAAGCAGCTTGGTGGGAAGTGGGTTGATCTGATTTTGGATGATGCGGCTCAGTATTTAAGGCACCACGCAAAGCTTCTCTTGCGATGGAAGGATAACGAAGCTGCAAGAGAAAAGGCGCTGGCTGAATTTGAGAATTCTAAGCAGGGGAAGGCGTATCTGAGGATCCGATCTCAGCACTTTCCAAGCGGCTTGCCACGTAACCGCGGTAAGAGATTGGCGGTGTTATCGAGTTCGGGTGTTTGTCAATGGCAGAAAAAAACCATTAAGTTGGTGGAGGCAAGTTCCGTTAAAGCCCTTTTGGAACGTAATCCTGAGCTGAGCGCGCTTGTCAAAGCAGATATCAGGTACAAGACCTTAACTAAACCCAACACCCCGCCCACTTGGACCCAAGTCTCTGCAAAAAATAGAAGACTGCCGTTTATACCAAAGGAGCTATTTGGTAATTTCAACACTCTAAGCGGTGGAAAAATAAATGCAGTTGTAGATCTGCCCGTGGGTCGCGAGGCAAGAATCGGGGAGTCATCATCGGCTACGCTTTCAACGGTCAAAGTGTTGCCGCTCGATATTATTCTCAGCTGCTCGGGGCGACTAGCTGCCTCGTCAGTGCCCAGTACCCAAGGAGAGGTGTCTCTACCGGATCGTATAACTGGAGAGCTTGGGCGTTGGAACTCAAAAGGCTTACGCTTTGTACCAACGGGTACACGTTGGAGTAGTAGCATCTCGATGGAAAAAATCGAGGCGGCGGTAAATCCTCGATTTGCTAAATTCGAAGAGGCTTTGAAGGATAAAGCCCCGGCACCTGTAACGGTCGGCGACAAAATTATTGTACTTGTACTTGAGCCGCAACCGAAAAGGAAAAAAGGCGGGAACTTTCAACGCGCCGGATGGGTACAAACTTGGGGGATAACACAAAAGGGAGCCTCGATACTGGATAGTCGCGCCCTCGAACCTGGCATGGGTGCTAGACTTAACCGCGCATTGCGTAATGGCAGAGAACCTTGGTGGGCGTCCGATGAACGGAAGCGATCGAAGAGCCCGGCACCTAAGGCATCGATGCCAGAAGGGAAGCGCGCTCCAAAGCCGAGCGTTCATGGGCAAAATCGCGGAGTGACTTTGGCTACGATCCTAGATAGAAGAGTTGCTGTAAACGCCGAGATTCGCCTAATTAGACTGTTGAAGGATCCCGAACGCACGGATGAAGCAGTAGAGGTTCTTACAAGTAGAATCGCCGCTTACCGCAAACGGAATAAGGGAGAAGAAGCCGCACGGTTAGTAAAAGTTCTGAGCACTTTAGAGAACGGGAAAAGGCCGAGCCACACACAACTTGAACCTTTTAAGACGAGACTAAGAACTTTACGCCAAGGGCTTGAGGGGCTAAAGAGACAATTTAGAAAGGAGATGGGAACTAACGCCTTGCGTTATGCACATCAAGTACGATTGGGCCAAGTAACTAACGAGGTGTCTGGGTTTACAGAGCGGTATGGTACGCGAGAGAGCGTTACGCTTCTGTTGGTTGAACGAAACAAGTCTGGCAAAGGTCCGGGCCCTTACAAACCTCGCGCTTTGAATAGGGTTATGGCAGCCTTCGGCGCGGCGCAGATCGGGGAATCTCTAAAGGAGCATGCAAGATTTCTCACTCCCGCAATTGATATTCTAGAGGTTGATCCCAAGGATATTAAAAAGATCTGCCCAAGCTGTCTTCACTTAAATGCCGCTAACCCGAGCGGGAACAAGTTCGAGTGTGGGTCAGACGAATGCGGCACCAAAAGAGAGGCAGAGCTAGTTGCTACGTTTAATCTGATTTCGAGATTTCTAACCCCTGATGGTCGATCAGATCTTCGTGCTTTTCAAAAGATTAACGCTATTGGCGTAAAGGATTCAGCAACCGCTATAGTAACTGGGTGATTTTGCCCCTTCGGGGGGTGGGGTTTGCCGCCTTTTTTGCATCAATAAGGAACCTCACGCTTGCGGGCTCCCACCAAGCATCTCCGCCACCTCGCTACGATTCAACTGCTTCTATGAAAACTCTCCCATTGTCCTAGGTTTAAAAGAGAGAGTAAAACCGATCAGGTTTATGCCCTCGCAGTGGCACCATGCGTGTCCGGTAGAAAGGTGGCGGTGATGCCGTAAATTCTTGATTTAAAAAGGGAAAACAGGAATTTGTAGTTTCCGCGATTTGAATTTAACCACGGAGAACACGGAGGTCACGGAGAGAGAAATTCTCAATATTTTCTCCGTGTTCCCCGTGGCCTCCGTGGTTAAAGACCCAAATTACAATGTCTTACCGGACAGCAGTGCAGTGGCACAATTTAGTGCTATAGAACCCTTTAGTACCAGCTACTTAACCACTCCTCAAACGGTAACTCGGCTCAAAGCTAACAGCTCTAACCTAGCGGAGATATTGTAGAATCAGGGGCTCAACGGTAGATTATCCAGCACACTCGCCCCTGCTAATCATTTAAGAAGATCTCACCTAATAGCTGAAACAAATAAAAACGCTCGTGAATCTAAAGATTTAGAGGGGTTCGTACGATTTGCCCCATAGGAGGTTACTTAAGCCTTTCAAGTTCAAGGACTTGGAATTTTTAGGTACAGAGCGATCCTTTATGTCTCCTACACTTTGGACGCTCAGGAAAAGCCGTGTAGGTTTTTTCGCGTTTTATATTTGATAGGAAAATTGACAATGAATAAGAAAGAAAAAGGCTCTATTGAGCTAATCGTTCTAGGTTTACTCGCCGCGCTTATCGTGGTGCTTGCAGTGCCGCTTTTGACTTCGATCGGTACTAACACATCAAGTCAGTTGAGTATCGTTGATTCTTCAACTGCTGGATAAGTTAGCGATTAAAAAGTTCAGGCGGACCCGCGCGAACCGCGCAGGTCCGCCTGATGCACAACTTGCGCGGTCGTCATGCGAGTTCACCCCACATCAGTATCCAGCTCCTGGAGCAAATGGCAATTCCCGATCGGGGCAGGCGTTCTCGCGATTCTTTTGTTAGCCGTAATTTTTCGGGGTCCGAGCAGACAGGTAGCAGCCGCGCCGGTTCCGGTAGAGAAGAGAATTCAGGTCGCAATTGCGCATTCAAAAATTGAGACAGGGCAACCTTTAGAAAAAGCGGATATTAGGCTTGAAGAGCGGCCCATCAGCACTTTGCCGGCTGATGTGATCACCTCACTTGATGCTTTGAAGAACAAAGTCGCGGCAGGACCAATTCCCGCCGGTTATCCATTAGCGGTTGCTCTACTCGCGAGCCCTATTGTGGTAGTTCCGCAAGATTCAATCTCAGATTCGCCTGAGGATCCGGTCGAGACGCTCTTAAAAGAGATCGAACCAGAGACAGTCGCCGTACCGGTGGATTTTAATACGATTCCTCCAGGACGAGGCCGCCGCATCGCAGTGGCATTCCTGCAACAGGGCAAGAGCCCTATTATGTTGGCCGAAGAGGCCTGGATCGTTGGCGTGACTGGTAGAGAAGCTACGGTGCGAGTAGAGCCATCACGCGCCTTAATTCTGCAAGTCGCAAAAGGCGCGGGAAAATTTTCTTTTATCGAACTTCCAATGGACGGAGCCAGTCCCTTTGTAGGGCAAGCCGTCAAGAGTCTGGAAGATTTTCAAGCATTAGTTAGCGGCGATGCAAAAGACGCGCGCCGCGCAGCCGCAAATGAAAAACCAGCAAAGGGCGCAAGGTCCAAAGGCTACGCCTGGGTTACAGGCGAGGGGCGTAGGTATGCGCTTGACGAGAACGGCGAGATTTCGATTGTCGAGGGCGAGTAGTCGCGTTGCGGAGTTGACTTGGCTTAGACGGCACACGCACTTAGGGCAGCAAAACTTAAATATACGGTGGAACTCACTGCTGCCTGACGTAAATTAACTCGCCAACACCAAACAAGAGTTGTTTTTCGCTAATCAAAACTCGCAGCTTAACTCAGTAATTGTCTTAGAAATCAACATTTCGGCTCCGGTACTCCCTCCAGCTCGCGCTGGCCGCTGACGTTCTTCCTAAAATCCTCTCAGAGACCATGCGCGCTGCGCCTATCTGAACGGAATCATTAACTTTATTAGAGATTTTGCCGATATATCTAAGCGGGGCGGCTTATCTGCCCTAAGCTAGCTATGCGCTCTAGAATGCAATCAAAAATCGGCAACCGAGAAGCCGGCGCTTTTAATGTGCTGGCGGTAGCTTTTGTGCTTCCGATTGTGATTCTGATAGTTTTATTTGCTGCTGACTGGTACCGCGTCGTGCGAAGTTACATGGTTGTTACCTATGTGGCTGAGCGTGCCGCCAAGATCGCCAGCGCGCCGATTGGGGCATCCGGCATATCTCTAAAAAATCAGGACTTGCCTCAATGGATAGCGCAGGATCCCACCGCACTCGATCAGTGCCGCGCTGCAGGAACGGCGGCGGAGAATTGTTACAATAATTCGGGGGGACGTATGGCAGCGCTTACTTTCCCCGGAGCAAGTTCCGATGATTTTACGGGCATAGGCAGCGGACTAGTTCAAAATCTCCCGTTCTCCTTGTTTGAGTGGCCACATGACACCCTAGGATATTTTCCAGTGCAAGCCTTACCGCTTGTGGGCATCGAGCATGGATGTTTTGAAACTTTTAACGAGACCGCCGCTACGATTACATTTGGCTTACGCACGTACTTGAGCGATCCAGACGATAGCGCCAAGTGTCGCCACGTTAAGCCCATGTATTGGCAATCTCCTGTTAAAGCTGACTTTGATGGAGATCGTAAGGCAGATCTGGTTTTCTTTAAGCCCATGGGGGATTCCGATGATTATGGACCGGTGACGGACATCGGCGAGAGTGATTTTATCGTTTATCTTTCAAGTTACGGGTATTCAGCCGCAGGGGGGTTGGGCTATTTCAATCTTGCAACAGCCAGAGCTGCAGAGTCCAGTAATCCACACACCATACCGGTAGTAGCCGATTACGATCGGGACGGTATGGCAGACTATGCCGTCTTCGAGCCGGCCACAGGGTATTACCGCATCGCATTCTCCTCCAGAAACTATCGGGTAATCATGCAAGGAGTTGTTGATTCCGATTATGTGGACGAGCTAAGCGAGAAAGGCATTCTGGCCATTCCTGGAAATTACCGAAGCTCAACCAAGACCGACATCGCTGTTGTGAGAACTGGAGGAAGCGACGTCTCAAAGCGCTACAATCTCTATGTCACAGATCTGTATGACGATATGGTTTCTATATTGGACGGAAAAGGGTTTCCGGGCACGGTCGATATCGAACCGGGATTTACGAACGGCGACGTGTATAGCTCGGCAGCATTAAAGCCGCATCGAGGATATGTGGCTGTGCCAGCTTTTGCTGACTACGATGACGATGGCATTACCGAGATCGGGTACCTGAGCTACGCAGGAGGAAACTTAGCCAAAAGAGTGTTGGGCAAGGTTCCCGACATAAATACCACTCAGTCAGCAGTTTCGGCGCGCTTTTCAACAACGCTTTCTGTCAGTGCCGATAACTTCAAAATTAACCCATTTGATACTGTTTTTGACACTGATGGAAACTTGTTGGTTCTAGACTCGGTAGATAGCCGACTTTGGATGGTAGATGCTCCGGATGTGCACGGAAGTTTCAGTAGCGGGAACGCTGTCCCCATTATGCCAAGTTTTGTAAATCTTAGCTCGGCGGCCACGCGCTGGGGCGGATGGGATGAAACCTTATTTCCCGAAAATAACGTACTCAACGTTCCTAAAGAAAACGCAGTGAACACGATTGGTGCGTCGGACACCGATGTTGGTGCCGGCCATCAGGACAAAGTTGCAAGCAGTCGCGCGCTAAATAAGCCGCGCAAGATGGTATACGCTCCCGATGGAGCTTTATATATTGCCGATTACGGCAACTCACGGATTATTCGAGTCGAGCCAGAGGACGGAAGTATCACCTCGACAACTAAGGCCATAGTGGTTTTGGGGAGCACCACCTGTGCTTTCCCACCGGCCGTTGCGTTGCCCGGGACCACCTGTCCAGATCATGCTCTTGCTAGCGAAGTGCCCTCCGATCCATCTCTCTCGTTGAGTTGGGAAACGCGCAGCGGTCGCTGGTTTTTTTATCCCTTAGCGATAGAAGTAGTTCCGGATCCGAGCGATGCTAGTAAGTACCGCATCGCATTTTCCGCCGGAAAGGATCTATATTTAATAACGCCCACGGGCGCCCATGCCGGGCCGGTGGGTACTGCTGGCGAGAAAATATACCGCATCGCCGGGAATGGCGCAGCGCCCCCCGAGCCGGACGGTCCCACCCTTGCCACCGGCACTGCCAGCGTTTACGGTTCTGGTTTTGATGCGAGTGACTCGTTTTGTCCCATAAGCGATATTAAGTACAACGAATTTAGCGGCGAGCGTTTTCTGTTTTTAGCTTCGTCATGCAGCTTAAACACTAGTCCCACTACCGATCCGTATCCGACATTTTCTGGAATCGACGACGCTGCTAATTTCGGCGCAATTTTAAGGTTAATGGCGACTGACGCATCCGGCGAATTCCACAGCACCCTTGGCGAGTTGGATATCTTGGCCGGACAAGCTTGGATGACACCGTGTCATTCCTCCTCAGCGAAATGCAGCGGACCCACAGAAGAGGGTGCGCCTGGAATATATCAACGCAAAATCAACCTAACATCGTCTAACCTCCCCGAACTAGACATAATCAACCCTGTGGATTTGGCGTGGGGCCCCAACAACAATTTACTCTTCATTAATCAATGGAACGCGGTTGGGGAAGAAAATGGAGGCGCATATACAAAGTACAGCTACTCGCCCTCACGTAGCGACGAGCAACACCAACAAGGCGTCTACATGATTACGCTCGATAGCGTTGGTGACGCGCAGCAAATAGAAGCGCTCACTAACCCGTTTCAATTTGGAAGTGACACTATTCCTGTTGAAAACGCAAATTGGCGCTCGCCATACTCCGATTCTAGTCGCGCGTTGCAAAACTATGTGCCCGCCTTTGAAGCTCCCGCTAAGAACCAGCCCGTTCCGGCGGTATCGAGTCTTTTGGTAAACTCGGACCGAACCATGTTGTTTGCGGCCACGCCCTTTTTGCAAAATGTGCATGACAATAGTCATCCGTACTACGTAGATGCCTCTCAGGTTGGCTTCATATACCGAATCGACCTCGACTTGGACGGCGACTCGATTTCCGACTCATCCGACACCGACATCGACGGGGATGGGCGCACGAACACCGACCCCGATGAGTACTGCCCAGAAGCTTACCTTGCTGATGGCTCAGCGTATGCTTGCAGGATGCAGGAAAAGATCGGAAATCCGATCCAGTATTTTTTCAAATTAACCGGTGCTGGGGTACACTTGCAGAATCCCGATAGCTCTTTAGACAAAGGCGTGGGCGAATACTTTATCATGAACTCGGTCTCCGAATGTGGATCAAAAAGCACATGTGGTGATGTTGGCGACACATATGTGGGAAAACTAGCGCGCCCCGAACCATTAGCGTTGCTATTAAACTTCGGCGACGATCTTGATTATGACTGGGTAGTTGATGCCGACAAAACATGCGTTGCTTCTCCTGCTGACCCCTATGTTGCCGGCGACCCAGCCTATAACTGCGCTGTCACGGCGAATGGTCCAATAGCAGCACCCGTGGCTCAGAGCGGATTTTCAGGAGACGGCACACCATTTAGCGCTTTTGATAGTAGAATCGGAAAGGGGTTTGGGTTTGAAATCGCCACGAATCCGGATAGTACCCGAAGTTCTGGCTCTTCATCATTGCTTACCGAGTACAGCTTTATGTATCCGCTGATTCTCTCATCCACCATGCCGCGCGAAAACGGCATCAAGCCCACGCGCGCGACAAAATTAACGGGCGATACCAGCAAGACCCCTGGTGTTGATTCCGCCGGAGTCGTTTGTGGAAGCTACATGAAGAGCGTGTACGGGGCAGGCGGCGATCCTGCCACAGCCGCTGACCAATCGCATGATTTCTTTACGTTCCAAATGGATTCTGACTCTGGGCTCACAACCTACCTATCCAGCGGCTTAAGTGAGCTGGATGATGCGAGCTTCACCATGGACAGCCCAGATAATGATAATCTAAACTACAACGCCAGTTGCGGAGTAGGCGCGGTAGCCTACGAGGACTCCAGCGGTAATGAGGTTATGAGTGAAGGCGTTGTTTTACAGCTCGATCATGACGACACCGAAGCGAAGGAAGTTGATACCAACACAGCCGATGCCCATTTCCCTTCACGGTTTGTGGCAACTCTTCCTGGCGGTACAGAAAATAGGCGCCAATTTTTGATGATAGATAGCGACGGCGATGGCATCGGTAATCCGAGTTGGCTTACGACCGATTCGTTCTCAGAATACGACTCGGAAGCTGATGCAAGCGCCAGAGACTTTCCTAATTTGGGGCCCTATACGTTTATCTCCACGGGCCTAAAGGTACCCACATGGGATAACGCCAGATCGATACGGGAGATGATTGATGCTTTTCGATATCCGTTTAACTCCGTGGGGGGGCAAGAAAGTGAACAACCGGATCTTCTCAAAAATCTGGGAGTGGCAAACTTCAACATATCTAGCGGGATATTAAAATCCACATTTTTTGGAAAGAAAGCTGCAGGCGAAGATTACGACAACCTTTCATTTGATAAAAACCGCGATCTGACAGAGGGCCGTGAAGCCATCTTTGTTGGCCTCGACTTTGAGCCCTATATTCAAAAGGGGATAGGAGCTAATTTTGGTATAACCAATGTGGGCGGCGGAATGTACGCCAACTTTGCTGAGACGAATCGCTGGGACTCAGACGGTCCGCCCATTATCGCCGCCAAGAATTTGCTGAGCGTTATTCTAGGCGTAGACAAATCAGAGGTCACAACGACCAAAGCTGATTTTGATTCGAAGACTAAGGATATTTTTGTGCGTTGGGTGAAACGGAGTAGTGGCGGCGACGAAGAGGACTGTAGCCCCTACACCGGAACGATTGATGAGCGTTGTACCAGAATTCGAATATCACGCCGGGTGAATTTTTATTGGACAGAGATTATAGTTGACGGCGAAGCCGCGCTAAACGGAGATGTTATTCAAAGTTGCGATGCTTCGGCTTCTGGGGATTTCCCTTGTCCGACGCCGGACTAATCATTGAGTTGCTGATTTGGTTGATAAGAAATGTCTAAGATGAGTCACAAAATAATTGATCGCCTAAATAGTGAACGTGGCGTTGTTGGCTTCATAGTGGCGGCGGTTGCATTGCCGATTCTTGTAGTCCTGTGCGTGGGTCTATTCGATTTAGTCAGAGAACCGCTTGCCAGAAATGCTATCCAAAGTGTGACCAAGCTTTTTGCCAAAGAGATCGGGCAGGGCATCAAGGCGGCTGATGCAGATGCCATGGTGGATGGGCATGTTCCGGCAGGAAATAATATTTTTGAACTATTCTCAGTAGCGCCCACTCCCAGCGGCGCCAGCAGCTCTACAATTGAGCGTTCCGGCATTCTAAACGCCACCAACGCATTAGGTTTGATAAACCTGGCCTGCTCCATAGCCAGCGTCAAAATGGAAGAAGCTCTCACAAGCTACGTCGTTAACAAAAACGGCGACCATAATTACTCATTTCAGATCGGGATAGTCAAACTGACTTTTGGAGACTCCCCGGCGGCGACAACAGTAGCGGCCAGCGCTGATGATAAAATTTGCGCCGGTATGAAGTTTGACGACACTGGACAGGCGGATTTAATTTCTGAAGTCTCCGCCAATTTATTGCAGGAGCTCCAAACCGACGGCGTAGGGGAGGGCCGAGGAGCCTGGTACGTGGATGACGGCGCAGCCTTCGCTAGCACTAATGTGCTTCCTTCTTATTGGTTAGTGGTGGCGGGCTACGTAAAAATTGAGCCATATTTTAGTTCGGTTTTTGGAGCGACTAAAGAAGTGACCAGCGTCTCGGTCTTAGACCTTGGTATTCCCGCTGGATTTGAATCAACCAGTGCGTATATTCCACCGGAGTCGTAACTTTGTGAAACTGTTTAGGGCACATTCAGAAAAGGGCGATACGACCATTATCATAGCCGGAGCGCTAGGCATGCTGATGGTGTTTCTCACGCTTTTGTATGTGGCAGTAAATTATTACTTCGCCACTCGTGACACTTATAGCGCGGCCTGGGAGATCGCTAACTACAGCGTAAACTATCTTCCTAATCACCAGCTTGCATGCGAACGGGCCTTTGATGGCTTTCATGCCTTCTCTAAGAATCTATTGAATGGCCGCGATCGCTTCGCCGAGGGGGCGCCTAGCATGAGCATTTTTATCGATAGCGTCAGCTATAATGCTGGAACCGGAGCATCAACGGTTGTTAGAGCCGGGCCCTACACGCAAGCTTCCGATTGTGCCGTGGCCTTGCCGCCCCCGATAGAATCTATCACAGTAAAACTATCCCGTGATGTTAGCTTTGATATCCTTGATTTTGCAGGGTTAAAAGGAGCAGCTGGAACTAATTTTACTTTCACCGTGAACGCAGAAGCTACCGCTAAACTTGCAACTACCGATGTGGTCCTGGTGATTGAAAACTCCGGCTCGGTGGTATCGCCAATTGCTGGCGAGAGCAGCACTTGGACAGACGATCTTCCCGCCGAGTATCCATTCGATCTTTGGAGCGAGGATAAAGCAGGCCGCATGAATGGCGACGAAGATCATCTCTATCGCCCGGCGGACGAAGACAGCATCGCGCTCAAAGAGCTTCCCAAATCTCTTCAATACGCCAGACGTTGCTTCGGCGAAGTGCATTACGATATCAAAAAGGGGGCACTCAAGCTCTTTGATCTGCTCACAAGTTCATCCAGTTTTAGAGTCGGGATTGTGCATACTGACAACATGAGCTCGGCTGTATTTGCGCCCACTATCGAGATCTCTAGCGATTCGTACGCCAGATCTTATGTGGCAGAGTCTGTATTGAATAACCCCGCAGGCAGCAGCGATCCGGAGATAGCCCGTTACCGTACATCTCCTGATCCAAGTTACGGCGCGCTCGATAACCCAGAATCTCGCTGTGCGGCAATTACATCCAATTCCGAAGATGCGCCCGCTTACTATTTCCCCGAGCCAGATCATCCATTCAAAGATAAATTTTCAGGGGTCACATGGTCCGAGCCGGAAGACATGGTCAACTTAAGCTCGGAGACTGCAAGGACCAGAGTGACCTTTGCAGATCCTTTAAGTTTCTTCCCGCGTGACTTGGTCTGGATCGCAAATGCGGGGCGCGCCGGGGAGCTAAGCAAAATCGACCTGCGCTCAGATTTAACTCTCGTGCAGCTAGCAGTGGTTCGGGCCTTTGACATGTTAGGCAAGGCGCGCGAACGTGCTGATCACGCGCATGTGCAAAATCGCGCCGTGATTGTAATAACAGACGGCTTTGAAAATCCGGTAACACTAGGCGCAGACCCGGCAAGTGTTTTTCCCGAGGGCTTAGGCCTCGTAGGGAACTTTAAGCGCATGGCCGAGAATCACTTCGCCGATGGCGACACGCTCACCGAAGAGACCTACCGCGTAATTCAACCCAGCGAAACGCCGGCGGCAACAGATCGCCCGCTTCTCAGCAGTTACTGCGCCGATAGCGATCTAAACGATTATAGTGTCGGACAAAATTTAATTTACGAAAATAGCAAGGTCGGGCAAAGCTCCGCGGATGAAAACGAAAACGGAATTAAACTAGGAGTGCTTTACTTTAGCAAGCGCGCGACATATGCCGATCTCCCCAACGACCCCATGAGCACCAGAGCCAGCCCGCCTGGGCACGATATAGGTAGTAGTGAAGATCTGCACCAGATAAACCGTGCAAGAACATACTGCAACACACCTTGGACCTATTCCCGCGGCCGCTTCATGATGGAAGCCGGAAATGTCTCTGACCTAACCGATTCGCTAGTGCCGCTAACGGCGCGGCTGTTGTTTAAGCGCGCAAGTAGCGAGTAATAGAAATCTCCGCCCAAAAGTCTCATTAGCCACGGGTGAAGCACGAATATAGTAGCACCGACCACCCCGCCGGCCGGTGTCGCGAAGTGGCATCACATGCCTGGCCGGTAGGCAGCAATATTTAGGCGACGGCACCTGGGCGCCAGCGAGATTTCTTAGCTTAATATGGCAGCAGTGAAGGTAGTGCGACCGTCCGCGGCCCGCGCGCTCGCGGCCACGCCCGAAGCTCCGGTCCCGACGGCAAGGGGTTTCTATGTCACATGCGCACTTCAGTGGGCCGTCGGCATCGCGCGCGAGAAGAAGGAACTCTCTATTGCCACCGGTGAAAGTAAATTTCCCCAAAAAAATATTTCGTAAATTCACCCGGAACGAATCGCAACACCCCTCTGTGAGATGCCCGAGTTACCACAAATTATATTAAGTAGCGCCGACGACTCGTCGGCCGATGCCACGAATAAGCACTTATTGTGAGGCCGATAGGCAGCAAAAAGTTACGAAACAGCACCCGGTCCCACTCACGGCACGAAAGAACTACGAATTGCCACCAGTGGAAGTAAACTTTCCCCAAAACAAATTCATAAATTCCCCCACAACCATCCCCCAATAACCGGCCCAATGCAGACTTATCCATAGGGGGGCGCTAAGCTGAGCCCCCGGATCAGAGCTCAGCTCAGTGCCCCCTGAAGATAAGTCTGCATTGTGCTGGTTGGGATGCGACTCGTTCCTGGTGAATTTACGAATTTTATTTTTAGGGAAATTTACTTCCACCGGTGGCAATAGAAAGTTAATTCTTCCCGCGCGCGATGCCGACGG
>CAZVWV010000018.1:0-38019 GCA_964631745.1 uncultured Bdellovibrionales bacterium | reverse complement strand
TTATCTTCAGCAAGGGACATGCTTGCACAGCGCTTTACGCTGTGTTGGGAGACAAAGGTTATTTTCCAAAAGATTGGTTTAGAAAATACGCTCAAAATGATAGCCCTTTGCCGAGCCACCCTTGCAAACATATGCTGCCGATTTTGGAGTGGTCCTCTGGAAGTCTGGGGCACGGGCTCGGCGTCGGCACCGGCATGGCTTACGCCACTCGTATGGATAATAGGAAAGCGCGAACGGCCGTGCTGATTAGTGATGGCGAATGCAATGAGGGCAGCACTTGGGAGGCGGCCATGTTCGCGGCCACAAATAAGCTCGACAACTTGCTGGTGGTTGTAGATTTTAACGGGGTGCAGTCGATCGCTCATACAAGCGAGATCATCGGCGATACTAGCTTTGCAGAGAAATTTACAAGCTTTGGTTGGGAAACAAGGAGCGTGGATGGGCTGAATCTTCAAGAACTGCACGGCACACTTAATCAGGTGCCATTTCAGCCAGGCAAGCCCAGCGCTATAATAGCCAAAACGCGCGCAGGTGCGGGCGTAAGTTTCATGGAAGATCAGGTGCTTTGGCATTATCGCACCCCTTCCGAGGAGGATCTCAGAAAAGCCTTCGCTGAACTCGGACAAGAACTTACGGAAAATTTCTTATGAGAAGGGCCTTCGCACAAACGTTAACAACACTAGCTGACGAGGACCCACGCCTAGTATTTATTACGGGCGATCTTGGGTTCCAAGTTCTGGACGACTTTAAACAAAAATATCCGAAACGGTATATTAATGCCGGAGTGGCCGAGGCTCAGATGATAAGTTTGGCAGCAGGGATGGCGGCCGAGGGTTTTAGGCCTGTGGCCTATTCGATCGCCTCCTTTGCCACCGCGCGCCCATTTGAACAGATTCGCTACTGCATCGCCTATCACAACCTGCCGGTTCTTCTAGTCGGCGCCGGGCGCGGGTATCTGTATTCCACCAGCGGAGTGTCGCATCATGCCGCCGACGATCTGGCCTTGATGTCGGTACTTCCTAACATGACGGTTGTGGCGCCAGGGGATGCCGTGGAGCTTGCTACATTATTACCTGCGATTTTGCGGCAAGGAAGACCTGCGTACATGTCGGTTGGGAAATACGGGGAACCGACCTATGTGGCTGAGGAACCGCCGGTGCTCGGCAAGGCTCGCCGCATAAAGTCCGGTGAGAGACTTGCAATCTTAAGCACGGGAGAGCTCGCGAACGAGGTCGTCAAAGCCTTAGAGCTCTTAAGGATTGAAGGTATCACTCCTTTGGCGTATCAGTTTCACACAGTCAAGCCGCTCGATCTAGATCTGCTTACAAAGCTCGCTAGGGAGATGCATACCATCATAGTCCTGGAAGAGCACGTGCCTGTTGGCGGACTCTGGGCGCAAATATGTAGCTTCTATGCTGAGCGAGGCACATCACCGCGCTTGAAGCGCCTTGGCGCACCGGATCAATTCGCGCTTGGAAATTTGAAGCAGGCCGATCTAAGAAAAAAACTCGGCATCGATGCTGAAGCTTTAATTAAAATTTGCCGCGAATGCTGGAGCACGATATGAGCGTTTACAAGAGAATTTGGGTGACAGGCGGCTTGGGCGTTTTGGGGCGGGCTTTGCATCTGATAGAAGCCGAGTTCCCCGGACGTGAATTTATCTATTCTGGAAGTAAAGATTGCGATTTAACTAATGTCGGTGCGGTCAACGCTTTTGTCCAAAAACATACACCCGACGCGATTTTGCATTTTGCAGCCAAGGCTGGGGGCATAGGCAAGAGCATTTCGTCTCCGGCTACGTTATTTCGGGAGAACCTGGCTATGAATCTTAACGTGGTTGAGGCCGCGCGCTTATTTGGCGTTAAGAAAGTCGTCATGACTTTATCGGTCGGCATGTATCCCGAACATGCTCCCATTCCCTTAAAAGAAGAATATATTCATGACGGCCCCCCTCACCCATCCAATGCCTCGTATGCTTTTGCGAAACGGATGGTGGACCCGTTAATTCGTTCATACCGCGCCGAGTACGGCACTAACATTATAGGTTTGCTACCAAACGGAATTTTCGGCGAATACGCCGACTACAATCAGGAGCGTTCGGTTATGCTTTGTAGCGTAATTCGACGATTTTACGAAGAGAAAGACAAAGGCGAGAAACTCACAATCTGGGGGGACGGCTCACCCCTTCGCGAATACACATACGCAGCCGATTTGGCGCGTGCCTTTATGTGGGCTCTTGATAATTACGATGGCGAGCAGTTCTTGAATGTGGGCTCTACCGAGGAGCACAGCGTAAAGGAGATGGCTCAGATGGTTGCCGACATCATGGGCATAGAACATACGCGCTTAACTTTTGACACTAGCAAGCCCGCGGGAATTTTTAGAAGAAGTAGTGATAACTCGCGCTTTCTTAAACTTTCGGGGTTTAAATATACTCCCTTTCGTGAGGGGCTGGAACGCAGCGTGCGTTGGTTTGTAGAGCACTACGCTGACCCGAGTAAGGTACGACTATGAAATACAACGCCTTCGGACGCACGGGATTAAAGGTCTCGGAGATCGGATTTGGCACTTGGGGCTTGGGGGGTGATTCGTATGGGCCGGTGGACGACCAGGTGTCCATCTTGGCTTTAAAGCGCGCCCGTAAATTAGGCATTAATTTCTATGACACCGCCGATCTTTATGGGGCTGGTCGCGCCGAGAGAATTCTAGGGCAGACCTTCGCCGGGAAACGCGAGGAGATAATTATCACCAGCAAGGTCGGCAACCTGCCGCACAAAGAGTTCTTCATGCCTCAAGATTTTTCTGAGGCGCACATCAGGAATGGATTAGAAGCTAGCTTGTCGCGCTTGCAGACCGACTATATCGATATCTATCTTTTGCACAGTCCTGATCTTAACACACTCAATTGGGAAGAGTGCCTCGCTACTCTGCGGTCCTTGAAGCAGGCAGGAAAAATTCGCGCCTTTGGCGTTTCTGCGCGCTCACCGCGAGATGCGAAAGTCGCGATCCTGGAGCACGACATAGAAATAGTCGAGGTCAACTTCAATCTAATAGACCAACGAGCGATCGAAGAGGGCTTAATAAAGTTATGCGAGGAACGGGCAGTGGCGCTCATTGCCAGAACACCTCTGTGCTTTGGCTACCTAAGTGGTCGGCTCACCGGAGATGAAGCTTTCGTAGGAGAGGACCACCGCGCCAAATGGCCCAAAGCGCAGCTGAAACGTTGGGCGAGCGCTCCCCAACTATTCCGAGGCCTCGGCGATGCTCACGGCTGGAGCCTTTCAACCTTGGCAATTAAGTTTTGCATCTCCTTTCCAGGCGTGGCGACTGTGATTCCCGGAATGATGAATATCGCTGAGGTTGAGGAGAATGCGCGTGTCTCGGAACTAAAAGCTTTAGGGCCTTCCGACATTGAGCGCGCGTATGGAATTTACAAAGAACATGATTTTTTTGACAATACCATTAAACAGAAGGCCATTCAGGCGGAGAAGGGTCTCAGCTAAAGAGAGACGGGTTAACAAGAAAGGATGGGCATGTCCATAATAGTAGAAAAAACAGATCTTCAGCAGGTGCTGCTAATAACGCCTCCCACGGTTTTTAATGATAATCGGGGACATTACATCGAGCTTTATAACCATAAACTGTATAACGACGCGGGCATCGGGATAAACTTCGTACAAGATGACATCTCTGTTTCCGGGCGCGATGTCTTGCGCGGATTGCACGGCGACTCCGAGACTTGGAAACTTATCAGCTGCCCACTCGGGCAAATATATTTGGTGGTGGTAGACAATCAGCCCTCGTCGGCGCAATACAAGCATTGGCAAAGTTTTACTCTTTCGGAACAGAGCCCCAGGCAAGTTCTGGTGCCTCCAAATCACGGGCTCGGTCATCTTGTCATGAGCGAAAGAGCCTGCTTTAGCTATAAGCAATCGAGCTACTACAATCGTGAGAAACAGTTCACACTAGCTTGGAATGACCCGGCGCTAGGAATTTCGTGGCCAGTGCATACGCCGATCTTATCCGAGCGTGATAGTAGTGCTAAGTTTATTTAGAGAAGTCATTCAGGAAACTAGCGCAAGCAAATCAGAAGAGGATCTGGGATGGAGTCAGCTAATACGATCACTAGCACAGATTTTGTTAACTTATTGGGCATGTCTGATTCGGCCTTACCGGAGATATGCCTGCGGCGCATCAAACAATCAAATTTCTCATATTCCTCTCTAACTAACCAGGCGCGCGAGGCACATGTGCTGGCTGTCCTCAAAAGGCTAAACCAGCCAGGGATTTTACGTGACGCCACTACAAATCTCGAAGCGTTCGAGAAGGGCTGGCAGGAAAATTTAGACCTCTGCCAGGCTCTGGGCCTAACACGCGCGAACTTACGCCCCAAGTATGTGCGCCCATACCAATGCATTCGTTACCAAGATGATTATATCTGCCCTGCCGATCCATATCTGAGTGACAACTTATTAGGTTTGGCAGTTCATTACAGTTTTTCACAGTACTTAAAAGATTGCCCAAGCGTGACTGAATTCGGATGCGGCACTGGCCAGTACATCTACGATCTGGCGCAGCTATACCCAGATAAAGCTTTAATCGGAACCGACTGGACTGAAACCTCCGGAAAGATTCTTAACCTTATGGCCGCTAACGGCTTAAAGGTTAGCGCTAGAAAATTTGACATGCTTTGCCCGGATCTATCGTTTGCACTCCCTAAAAACTCAGGTGTTGTAACAATCGGGGCCATGGAGCAGATTGGAGCAAATTTTGGACCGTTCTTGGAATATCTGCTCATACAGAATCCTGCCATTGTGATTCACCATGAACCTATTGAGGAATTTTATTCTCATGATACTTTGGCGGGCTGCCTTGGCAGATTATGGCATAAAAGCAGGAATTACCTGGCCGGCTACCTAACTGCACTTCAGCAGTTAGAGAAGAACGGCAGGATTAAAATTCTAAATTGGCACCATCTAAATTTCGGAGATCCTTTTCATGACTCAGGATCCCGTATCGTTTGGCGGCCTGCTTAGCCTATCAGGCCAGTTTCCGAAAGAACATACCAGTTAGCGCCGCCGCAGAGCGCGCCCCAAAAAATTAAGGCCAAGATTGCACGCCTAAGATTGCGGCTCAAAACAGGGCCGATTTTTCCGATATGAAGCTGATGGGAGATGTTCTTGATTCCAGAGCCGATATCAATCTGGTTTCTTTTAGCGTCGAAAGTTCCAAAGAGCGTCACTTCGGCCCCGTTTGGCACGCAACGCTCTTCTAAAAGATATCCCTTTGATTGCAGCATTTGGCCCAATTCCTGATCGGTAAGTACCGCATCGGATGAATCACCAACATCTTGCTCGTCAAGATCCTGCTCGTCCTCCGTTTTATCGTGATCGACCTCGGTAATGTTATTGCTTTCAGCCTGCGACAGATCGGTCGCATATCCCGAAAGGTCCTGCGCTCCCTTTGAGATGAAATCTACTTTCAGATCGCCATCCTCGTCACCTAACACATCTCTAAGTTCAGCTAGGGCCTTTAATGGGTTGGCTGAGTGCTCTTTGAATTTGCAACTCTTAAGGTACTTGCCAGCGTTTATAAAAGGAGCGCTGTCGTCTTCACTGAGCTGCGAAAGCGGCACATTACTGGTGATGGGAAAGCCCACTAGTCTTAAAGCGCCGCGCTGGCTATGGATGGCACAGGGCGTCATAAGAAAACCTTGGTAATCAGAGACTGTACTAGTTGAATTGTTAGAATGCTGCACGCGCTTAACGTCGTATTCCACTATGGTAGAGGCTTGGCCGGAAAACGGCGCGGTAACGGGCACGCGCAAAGCCTGTAACCTGCCCGAGACTCCGATAAGGTCTCTGTCTCGCCACTGACTTGCCGGCTTATTGCTGGCTTTGTATTGGCCTAAAACTTGTAGCACCCCCCA
The DNA here is from genome assembly GCA_964631745.1 of uncultured Bdellovibrionales bacterium. Lineage (GTDB taxonomy): Bacteria > Bdellovibrionota_C > UBA2361 > UBA2361 > JBGSMV01 > CAZVWV01. The sequence goes on along the minus strand of CAZVWV010000018.1, from coordinate 32,090 downwards.
AATATTGGCGACCACCGTTGTGAGCGAGAGCCCAAGCAGGCCAGCCACCCACCAATCGCTAAACTTGCTCTCCTGCAAGAGATAGCTATACCCAAATGAAGCCGCAACAAGTATCACTAACAAGAACAAGCATCCTTTTTTCATGTCAGCATCTATACTTGTTTTATTGGGGGAAGGCCACCATTATTTCTATTAGTGGTATTTCTATTACTGGATGATGGAAATCTTTAAAGCAGCAATCCGCCCAACATGTGGGCAGCGATCGTAAAGTAAATTACCAAGCCGGTCACATCCACCAAGGTCGCCACAAAGGGGGCAGAGGAAGTTGCAGGGTCTACTCCGCACCGCTTAAGCAGCAGCGGCAGCATTGCCCCCATAACCACTCCCCAAATCACAACCGCAAAAAGCGAGGCTCCGACTGTGGCGGCCACATACAGCCAATGAGGTCCATAAATAGGAATAAACATGGACCAGAGAGAAATGCGCAAAAATCCGATCACTCCCAAAATAACCCCTAGCAAAACTCCAGATGCGAGCTCGCGCTTTAAAATCACCCACCAATCTTTGACTGTGATTTCGCCAACCGCCAAAGCGCGAATAATCAGAGTTGCCGCTTGAGAGCCCGAGTTACCACCACTGGAAATGATTAGCGGGATAAACAATGCCAACACTACGGCCTTGGCGATCTCTCCCTCAAAAAAACCCATGGCGGTGGCTGTGAGCATCTCACCGATCATCAAGAGCACTAACCATCCCGCTCTTTTTTTGACCAGCGAGAGCACGGGGGTGCGGATATAGGCATCTTCAAGAGCCTGCACGGCACCCAACTTATGGATATCTTCAGTAGCCTCTTCTTCGATAACATCGATGACGTCATCGATCGTGACGACGCCAATTAAATTGCCACCTGACTCCACTACCGGAAGGGATGTTAAATCGTATTTCTTAAAGAGCTGTGCAGCGCTTTCCTGATCCTGATTTGCATTCAGCGCCACGAACTGGTGATTAATAAGATCGCTTATCTTTGTGCCAAATTTTGCAAGCAAAAGCTGCTTGGTGCCAAGCGCATCAATAAGTTTGCCATGAGCATCGACGACGTAAATGACGTTCAGGTCGCCTTTGTCTTCGCCATGCTCACGGATAAACTCAAAGACCTCTATCACCGTAGCCTCTTCTCTTACGGCGACATATTCCGAGGTCATCAAGCGGCCGACGCTCCCCTCGGGGTATCCCAACAGAGTCAAAGCAACGCGCCGCTCCTCGCGGGACAAGAGCTGCAAGAGCTGTTTAGCAACTTGGGCAGGCACTTCTTCAAGCAGAGCCGTACGGTCATCGGGCGACATGTCATTCAAAATGATAGCTACGCGAGAATCTCCTAGAGAGCTCATCAAGCCCTCTTGCTGCTTAAGACTTAAATGCTCAAACGTATCGGTGGCTAAGTCTCTCGGGACGATTCTAAATATTACGCCCTGGTCCGCGTCATTTAAGTTTCCGATCAACTCCGCGATATCGGCCGGCTCAAGCTTCACCAGCAGATCCCGCAACGGATGAAAATCTCGTTTTTCGACTAAGGCAGCTACTAGCTCAGTTTGAGCGCGAATTTTTTCGTCACGAGCTTCATCGTTATGAGCAGTTTCCATGTTCCAACGGTCACCATTTGATTAGGTACCTTATTGTGAAGGCAGCGGGCTAATATGTCAAAAGGCGATCGACATTATTTAGAACTTCTCGTATCCCGCCACATGCGGGCGAGCTTTTGAAATCGACCGAACGACTTTCTTAGCTACAGGCAAGTAAAGCCCGATTGTGATACCAACGCCAAAAATTACCGCCAAAATTAAGCCCCTGCCCTTACGCTGCGTGCCAGGCTGTTGCATCATGCGAGTTGCGCCGTTTATGGGTGCTGTGAGTGTCGTGGTTGCTAATCGGTTTACAGAGACAAAAACGGAAGTTATCGACTGTATTACGGAGCTAATCAGATAAAGCACTGAGCCGAGTAGGCTTCGAATAAATGGGAAAAATAGAAAAAATGCCCCAGCAACGATAGCTGGGCCTTTGCCCTTCATGTCAGGCATGCCGCCCATAAAGGACGATAGATAAGCGGACACCCAGTTTGCAAGCTCGCCAAACTCCAATCCCATCATAACAGTCCGCCCTTACGCTCTCCTTACATAATAGTTATAGGAGGAATTTGATGAGACGTGCGATACAACCCGCACTCAACTCGTGCTGTGGCCGTTAGTATCCGTCTAGGAAAAAAAAAGCATAACCAGTGTAGAAGTTTTGAAATTAATGAACCTGTTCTCTGAAGGAGTCGCTAACATGTTAAAAAGACTAGTGTTTTTTGGATGCTTTGTGGTTATGGGCTGGCTTCCACCGGCCTTTTCAGAACAACCAGCCCCGTTACAGCGGGCCAACAACGAGGAGCTTTCAGCCGGAATGGGACATTTTGCTAGGGCCCGTAGCCTTTTGGTAGCTGCAATTAACGAGTTTGATGCTGGGCTAAAAGTAGTCAATCCCGAGGCCCTACTCGATGTTAAGGGGTTTAGAGGCAGTTTGCTGGAGCGTGCCGGGGAATTGGAACGCGTGCTCGACCCCCAGCCAAGGGTTAGCCGTGCTGGAGTAGCTTACGAACCCGACTCGCGACTCCTTGGAGCCCCAAAAGGATCGAAAGCTGAAGCAAAACTGAAGTAAGTACTGAATATTACTTATAAGGATTAGCAGGACCTTTCATGGATAGTGGATTTGTCATACCGGGCTTGAACGAGGAGTGGACACTCCTTGGGGCCAAACTTAACGAGTGGATCTGCGGCGTGGCTGCTTTTCTGCTGGCTGGAGTAACTATCGTGCCCAAGATCTCGACCTCGATGCCGTTATTGCTAATTGTTCTCTTTGCCACTGCTATGGGCCTTGGCGCTGCCCGCAGAAGTTTTCCTGACGAGACCAAAGGGCTTAGAAATTTTTGTTTTATGCTAGTAGGAGCGCACCCTCCCGGAATTCCGGCGCCATCTTCCATGCAACCAGTTTGGAGCGGCACTCCTTCGGCCGAACTTTCAGAGAAACACGAATTTGTTCAGCTCGGATTAGATCAGATCTTTAAAACCGAGCCAGAGGTAGAGAATTAGGTTTATTGAGAGATAACAATGTCAAGTAAAGCCATGGCGAAAGAACTGATTGGTAAAGCCAATGTGATGGAGGCCAAGCGCACCAACGATACCATCAGACTTTGGGAGAGCTATCGCGATCAAGCCACCCTGTGGCGTGCGATCGCGCTATTGCAGATCCCGGCCACTTGCGCCGCGGTCATCTTCGCAATTTACATCTGGTCAAATCGCAGCATCGTCTTAAACGTACCGGCCAAACCGTTGCCTGGCACCTATGCCGTACAAGAGATCCCCGACACCGAATTTATTGACGCCTCAACTGATTTTCTTAATCTGATCGCCACATATCAATACAAAGTAGCGCGCAGACAATTCGACGAGGCTTCGAAGATGCTTTACGACCAAGTTCTTACCAAATTCAATGAAGACATGTTGGGAGCGGAGCTTCGCACCATAGAGAGTACCAACCGCACACAGATCTTTTATATCGACCCGTTAAAAACCAAAGTCGATCGCTCAAGCGATGGCTTTGTGACTGTAACCATGGTCGGAGATCGCCAGAAAATTATCGCGGGACAAGAGGTCCCTCTGGTAAAAACAAAATTTATAGTAACCCTAAGAACTTTACCTAGAAACAAACTAAATCCTTATGGGATTACTATATCTGATTACACCTTTGAAAACGTGGAGAGATAGTCATGAGAAAGGCCGGATTAACCCTACTTATTGCGGCAGCCGTGCTGGCAAACAGCGCCTGGGCACGCGATGTCCAGTATAGCACAGGTGAGATTGATATTCGGGTGGCGCCCGGCGAACCTACGCAGGTGCAGTTCCCAAGCGTGATTGCGGGCGGGTTTAAGAAGAAGCTCTCTGCGCTCTCTCTAGACAAGAAGGCCAGCGATTTAATCATCTTCGCAAATGAAGGCATCTCTGAAAACGGCGAGGCCATTATTGTGCGATTGGATGACGGGCGCTCCTACTCCATTAGAGTCAAACGCGCTGGCGGCGACGCTGGCCGCGACGATATCGTGAGAATTAATGACGACCGCGCTGGTATGATTGCCTCCTCAGAAGAGGACGAACCGGCCTATAAAGAGAAGACTTTCGGCTACGCGCCGGCCAGCCAGGTTAGCGGGTTGATGCGCGAGATGGCTTTGATGGCTGAGTTTGGGAAAACCACGATCACCGGCTACAGAGTCAGTGACCGTTACAAAGGGCAAGCTGTCTTGGATGACGGGACACTTCGGGCCACGATTGATAAGATTCTGATCGGACCAAATCTTTGGGGCTACGTAATCGACACCCAAAACATGCTCGATCAGACGCAAAAGATAAATCCCGCCACATTTCGCATTGACGGCACCCGCGCCATCTCCGCTACCCGTTGGGAGTTGGCTCCGCGTCCTATGAATGTGGAGGAGCAGGTGTCTGGGCAGGACAAAGTTAAGATATATGTGGTTACACGGGCAAAAAACTAAGGAGAGTTTATGAGTTTAAGTCAAAAGGCGTCGGACTTACTGCTACTACTCAAGACTCAGAAGAAGTACCAATGGATAGTGGGCATCACTATCTTTATGGTGATGTATTTAGTAGTGGCCGGACCAGGCAAGAAGCCGCAATTCGCAAACGCTCCAAAGGTTAAGCATAACGAGGATGCTCAAAAGAAGAGCAAGACTCAGGCCAATGACGAAGCCTATAAGGATATAGTCAGCGCCTTTAGTGACCAGATAAAACAGCTAAACTCACGCCTGGACCAACAGGTGGATCAACAGAAAAAGAGCGAGCAAAAGATTGAGGAATATAACGAGCGCACCGCACAGATCTTTAAGAATCTGATTCAAACCATGCAGGACACTCAAAGCGCTCAAAGCACGGCTATTAATCAGATGAACAATACTGACAGTCCGGATCCGGTCGATGTCGGTCAAGATCCAGGCGTTGCTGCTGGCGACACCGGAGCTTCTGTCGAGGATAACAGCCTCGAACAGTTCGGCGAGATGAATCTGGCGGAAGTGCCTCCCCCGCCGCCTGCTGGTCCCGGGAAGATCGCCTTTATCGGCGCAGGGGATTCCGTACGTGTAAAGCTATTATCTGGCGTGCGCGCTCCTACTGATGGAACGCCTTACCCAGTTCTTTTTCAATTAGTGGACGATGTCCAGGGTCCGGACGGCTCGGCTCTACCGATCGGCGAAGCCCGCTTGGTAGCAGCAGCACAAGGATCACTAACAGATTCACGCGTACTGTTTCGATTGACTAAAATCAACGTGCGTCTGCCAAACGGACGTCGTCGAGTCTTGGATGTTGATGGCTGGGTCGTTGGCGAAGACGGTGTACGAGGAATGCAAGGAATTCCGATCGATCCAATTGGGAAAGCGATTGCGGCGGGCGGCATGATCGGAGCATTGGGCGCTGTGGGTGAGGGCTTATCTCGTTCGACCACCTCGGTTACTCAAGACACATTTGGAAATACAAGGGAGATCATCACAGGCGATCTTGGGAAATATACCGCCGGAAAGGGCGCTTCAGGTTTTGCAAACGAGTGGGGCAAAATTGTGGCCGACAGAGTTAAAGCCTTAGTGCCCCACATAGAAGTTTATTCTGGGCGAGAAGGCACAGCGATTTTTGCTCAGAACATCGCCATCCGTGGATTATTTGAAGCTATGGATGATAACTCTGAAAGCGATGTTTTTGCCTCGGCAGATTAGTTTGAGATGAGGAATTATATGAAAAGAATAATTAAATCAGCATTGATATTCACGCTCCTGGCGACCCTCAGCGGCTGCGGCGCCATGAGTCAGGTATTAAACCCTTTTTATGAAACCCCCGAAAAGATCGCCTATCTTGGCGAGCGCAACGATAACGCCCTAAAAGGCGGCGCGGAGCATGCAGATCGCGCCAGAGGCGCGCTTGAGGCCATGGCTAGCTATCAAAGAGCTCATGACCCGCAGCCAAACAATCCCGTTATGCAACCGGCGGTGGTGCGATTAATGTGGGTGCCTGATCATTTAAATCGAAACGGAGATTTAGTTCCGGCGCACTACTATTACCTTAAGGTGCTGAACGACAGATGGGCGGTGCAGGATGCTTTCGAGCTCGAAAGCCAATTAAATGGTCCCGCGCGCCAGGCAGCGGACACCGGCAACTTGCCATATGTCTTAGATAGCGAGGTTAAGAGATGAAACTCAGGCTCGCCATAGCTGTTCTATTTACAGTAAGCGTGGTCGGTTGCGCCAGCAGCGCAAGTAAACCGTACTCTCCCAGTGCCAAGCGCCGCGGATTTGGGCTGGCATATCGGCAGCTGGCACCCGATCCAGTCTACAAGCGTACACGTTTGGTGTATCTGCCCGAGCCATTACCTTCTGCAAACATAGAGGGAGCGAATGCTCCCAAGTTCGATCCAGTGATTCAGTTGGAGCTTAAGAATCTCCCCATCGAACAGGCTGCGGATACCTTTGCTTCCGCCTTTCAATATAAAGCCTTTTGTGAAGCTAAACTGATTGGACGCAAGCTAAGCTTTAACGGCTTGGGGACGATGGAAGAACTGGCTGGGTCTCTCGGCAAACAAGAGGACATAAAGGTTGACATAGATCATTCGACGCACACAGTTAGGTTTATGGCGAAGGACACGACGCCACAATTTTATTCACGAGAGGTTTTAAGGAATGAGCAGCATAAATCGCATTACTAGAGAGCGTCTTTACAAAGATGAAGAGCTCTTTAACAATCTGCTCCCTTTCGCTAAGTATGACGAGGAGCAAGAGATGTTCGTGCATTCGGACGCCTCCATATGGTCACTCTGGGAGTTACAACCCCAGTGGATTACGAAAACGTCCGATAGCGATGCCTTCAATCTTAGCCAAAACATTCAGGAGATGTGCGATGCGCTTGAGCACACTGTTTCTGTACAATTTTGTTGGATTACGACCTTTGACGTGGAAGGCATATTAAAAGACTCAATCAGCAAATACCCAAGTGCTGGCGTCGCAGGTTGGATGGCAAAGCGTTGGGTACGCATGCTAAAGAACTCATCCAATAGCGCGGTTTACCAACGTCGACCTAGAAAGATGCGCCTGGTGGTGGCCTTTCGCTTCGATCCTCCCTGGCGAGTGCGCGGCCTGCTGGCGCAATTGAAGCGCAGCATCGATATCCTACTAAAAGGACAGGTTCATGTAAGTACTGAGCAACGCCGCACCGAATATTTAGGGTATGCAAATAACTTTAGGGGCGTGGTGGACGGTAACGTGCAAAAGCTGCGCGAGCTTGGCTTTGCTCCCCGACGCGTGGATGGTCAGGCGCTGATTAATTTACTTTATCCGATCTTGAATCGCAAAAGCGTGCGGCCCGGAAAATTCAGACGAGGCCGTAACACTCGCATGCCTGTGCCGGTGTTTGATCCGGATCATCTGTTAGCCAATCAAGTCTCAGATACTCCCGTGGAGCACCCCAAGAACGGCATCGTCATGAAGGACGGGCGCGCTTATACTTCCGTCTCAATGGTAGCCCATCCCAAGCAATGTTTGCCGTTGATGGTTTGTCCTCTATTATCCTCACCATATGAGAATATTTTAAGTGTCACCTTCTCAAAGGATCCGCGTGAAGCTCAGTTAAAGCGCCTTGATGGATTAGATACCTCCCTTGGCTTTCGCGAACGCACCCCGATGGGACGCGGAAATCAAAAGATTCAGCATCAGATCTCCGCCATTAGATCCGCTAGAAATGAGCTGTACAGCAACACTTCCCAAATCGTGCGAGTGGGTGTGCATCAGACCTTTATCTGCCAGAACGAAGACGAAGCCCAACGCGCTTCTGCAGAAGCCGTAGCAACTTTTCCGCAGCTACACGGCGCGCGCGGAATGATTCATCAGATCTCAGACCTGGCAGTTATGATTAATTCGCTACCCGGCTGCTACGACCCCGGCACTGACGGGCCCGGCTGGACTAGCGTGGTAAAGTCCTCACACGCCGTGCGCATGTTCCCGTTGTGGGGGAACTGGAAAGGCAGCCAAGGTCCACTATTTGTGTTACCGAGCCTTTGGAATCGAGAGTTGGTAGGATTCGATTTTTACGACTCAAACGTGGCTCCCAACGTCCTGATTAGCGGAGTTTCCGGCGCAGGAAAGAGCTACTTGCTCTGCTATATTTTAATTACCATGCAACGCGGACACTATGCCTCTCTAAGCGATGGCCGCATGGTAGAGCGTCAACCGATAACGTTTGTGTTCGACAAAGGCATGACCGGGCAGCCTTGCGGATTTGACAAAGTTGCCAATCTCTTTGGCGGAAAGATCTACGAGGCCACCCCTTCGAAAGCGCCCTCGATGAATTTCTTGGGACGGTTAGGTGAAACTTCACCTGACCCTCGCAGCGAAGACTATAAAGACTTGATCGAGCTATGTTCAGATATTATTTGCGACATGGCCAACGAAGGTAACCGTCAGATTGATCGCTTGGATAAACAGGCGGTCAGCGAATCGTTGGTTGAAGCGCACAGAGTTTATCGCAGTGGTCCCATGAAGCGCGAGCTGATACTCAGTGACATTGTTTCATTGTTGCGCGCACCTAAGCGAGTGCATGAAAACGAAGATTCAAGCTACCGTAGACAAAAAATCGCCATGTTGATCGGGGATTATTACGGAGACGGCGTTTTTGCGAGATTCTTTGACAGACCCGGTTCGCTAAAGTTGCGCCAGCGCTTTATCGTATTTGATATGAAAGCCCTGAGCCGTAACCCCGATTTACAACGGGTATTTTTGAAAGTTGCCATGCTGTGGGCTGACACGGTCATGAACGACCCCAGCGAACTAGATAGCAGAAAGATCTTGGTATTCGACGAAGCCCATGATCTAATCGGTAAGACGGCGGTGGGAACCATTGAAACTGCCTTCCGCTTATATCGCAAACGCAAAGGTATAGTGATTGCAGCTTCTCAATCGGGTGAGGATTTCTACGTGGGCTCGGGCGGTCAGGCGATTGTTCAAAACAGCGCGCATAAGATCTTCCTACGGCAGGATCCTTCCAAGTTCCATTATACCGCTCAGGCATTTAATTTGTCTCAGCAGCAATCTGACGTAATTTTGCGATTGCGCACCGTAAAAGGCGTTGAATCGCAGTTTTATCTAATGAGCGATATTGGGGAAGGAGCCTTTTCGCTACCACTTGAACCGGCCTTTTACTGGGCCAGCACCAATAACGGTGACGACAATCAGCTCTTTAGCGATCTCTTAGCTCAGAATCAGGATGATTTTTGGGCGGCATTTCAACAAGCGGTGGTGCTTGCACCAAATGGCGCTAAGGCCCTACAAGACAACAGAATGAACGTCGCGACTAATGGATTAGGAGAAGACGACGCTAACGGTGTTGCCAACATCGTTTCTAGTATGATTGGCGACGCGGTAGGTGGAAAGCATTAGGAGTTTTTAAGAGGTGCATTATGAATCGTAAAACAATATGTATCAGTGTTTTGATGTTGGCTGTAGTAGGCTGCAGTAGTCAAACGCGTGTCATCACACAGGGCGTGGAATCAGTATCCAACGCAACAGTGGTGGAGCGACACACGCCGGGTGTGTTAGAGTATACCTGGGAAGAGCCCATGGTGGATGCCGTCGAAGTGCCGCCGGGGCTTGATCCAGAGGGGCATTATTACAGGCCGGCACACCAAGAGGTGGTGGAGATTCGACAAGGTCGTTGGAAGTTCCACCGGCCTAACTAACTTGGGGCCTAAGTAAGTTGGAGGAATTCTATGGCTCTTATTAGCTTACGCAATTTTACCTTGCCGTTTGCAAATCGAGTGCACCTTTTTACTATTTTGCTTACGGGAGTTGTTTTTGCGGCCTTTAGGTTGTCGACCGGCGCCATCGAGGTGCGTTCTTTGAGTCAGATTGAGCCAAAGAACCGAGAGCTTTTGGAGAGCCTTAAAGAGAAAAACGTGAGTGCTTCTGAAAAGAAGAGCGCCGCGGCTGGTAGCATTAGCTCTGCTGGCGGCAACCAGGGCGATTTACTCGGGCAAATTCTTGGCCCTGCTAAACCCGAAGAGAGAAAGGCTGAGAGTGCCGGCACAGACGATGGAGATGCGCTCGGGGAAGTGGAGAAGAGTTTAGGATTAAGGTAGGCGGATTATTTCAGATGAGCGATGCAGTATCTATATTTAAGGTCTGGCGATCAGAGATCCCGCGTCTTGCGGTGTTCGCCATGCTTTGTGTACTGGCGGTCGTGCTCTCTCGCGAGTTATCAGGAAGCGTCATCAGCGGTGAATTACTTACACTGGGGGACACTAGAATAGATCTGCATCTGCCGCTATTTTGGCTGTTGCCGCTTGGGTCGTTATTGGAGCTTTTGTATCGCATCTACAACAATCGCTACTCCATCGACCCGACTTACGTCGAAGCACGCACCGGCATTCTCTCGCTAAACCAGCAAGTTGTACGCATCCGTTATGAGGATATCCGCGGCGTTGAAAGCGATCAGGGGATACTTGGTCGATTGCTTGATTTTGGAGATGTGCAGGTTGGCACGGCTGCGTCTTCTGAGATGGAGGTAGTCTTTCACGGCATCGCCGCTCCCAAAGAGGTGCGCGAGATGATTGAAAGGGAGCGTGATAGAAGGGTATTGCTGGCAAATAAGAAGAAACAGGAGCCCAAACAAGCTGTGGGCGCAGAATAGATTTTATGAAGTTTTGTTTTTACATGGGCGGGTTATGCTTGGCTTTACAGATAGCCTGCATGGCCTCTGCGCAAGATTTATTAGCTGAAAGTCCGCCTGTGACCAAGTCGGCCTTGGGTAACCCCACGCTTTCAGCCAAGATGGAAGAGCTGGCGCAACAAGAGGCGCGGCTCATAAAGGAGATCTCTGGTCAGGTACAGGGGCAAAGCAGTTCGAAACTAAAAGAACGCGAGACCGATCGCCTCCCTGCTGCGACCGAGCGGGCCGCTCCTTCCGGCGCTATAGGCGCTATAATGGAACCAGTTGGGGAACAGGAACCCTCTCCAAGATCTATCTCGGAAGAGAAACCCACCAAGATTTCTAACTCCGATCAAACTTCCAGCGATTTGTTGATGTCAATTCAGAATACCAATCTTTCGCTGACAAAGAAATTAAAGGAGAAAGAGCAACGCGTCGACGTGCTGGAGCATGAGCTAGACCAGTTAAGAAATCGTTTGATTGTTGCGGAGACAGAACGGGAGAGACTTTCTAAGCAGCTGGACAGCTCTCATTATCAAAATATCGTAGGTGGGAGTTCTGCCCTGCGATTACAGCAGCAGGTCCAACCGCCCGCGCGCAAAGCGGCGGTACAACCTGCCCGCAATTTGCCAGCTCCTCAGCCGGTGGCTGAGCCTGATCTGCCGATTGTGACCGTCACGGCCGACAAAGCTGCCCTGCGTACGGGTCCAGGCCTTGAGAACTCGCCGTTGCTGCACGTATCCAAGGGCACCACCCTCACGGTCGAAACTCGCAACGGCAACTGGTACCGTGTTAACACGCCCCAGGGCACGCGCGCTTGGATCTCTGGCGACATCGTAAAATTTGGAAAGGAGAATTCACAGCTAAAAAACAGCGCAGTAGATACCACTCTTGACGACAGGGCATATGAAGCACTTCGGAACAGCGACGCTCGTTAGTATCTTGGTTCTGACAACGGCCTTCCCTGGCGTGAGTAGCAGTCCTCCGCGCGCATTTGTCTACCCCTTGGTGGGCACACAGGTCTCGAGTAAGTACGGCGACCGTAGACACCCGATTTTGAAGATCGTCAGACATCATGAAGGCGTGGACCTAGTCGCACCCAGCAAAGCGCCAGTACGAAGCATCGCCGACGGCGTGGTGGTATTTGCCTCGCGTTACGGCGGCTACGGCAATCTAGTTGTTGTGCGTCACAGCGGTCAGATGACCAGCCACTACGGCCACCTAGATAAATTTTCAGTGCGCCCAGGGCAACACACCAAGGCCGGTCAAATCTTAGGTGAAGTCGGCACAACCGGAAGAGTCACCGGCCCCCATCTTCATTTCGAAGTACGCATCGACGGCAAGGTCCAAGACCCCCAGAAATACATAAAGGGCCTAGCGCTGCCAGCGCAGGGTTAAAGCCCAGAAAAGTCCCCACAAAAGTCTCTGAGACTTTTGTGGGAGACATTTCTGAAAAAGCCCGCGCATGGTCTCCGAGCACATGCGGCGCGCCAAAGCATTAATCCTAATACCCCATAAAATTAACCACTTACCGCCATCAAACAACTTTCTACTAAAGTTCGTTTATTTAGAGTCGATACCCATATCAAGCCGCTAGGAAGCTCTTTCTGGCAGCCGAGCAAATGGATTTGCAAACACGGAGTAGGACATGGATAGTTTGAGTTCTCTAGCCCCCACTAGTCTTTCAAGCACCTCATTTAACTTCTCAAGCAGCACCGTAAAGTATAACGGCGATTCTCTAATCTTACAGAATCTCTCGCTTTCCGGTGAAGTCGATACCGTCGGCGTTGGCATCGACGATCTCTCAAAGAGTCTAAGCATCAAGGCTCAGAAGATTATCGATAAACTAAACGAAATCCTAAAGGCCAAGCTGCCCGACGGCGTTCAAAGCTTAAAGCCTGAGGAAGTCACCCCGGAAGCCACGGCCGACAAGATTGTAAACGGAGCCACGGCTTTCTTTGATGTATTCTCCAAACAAAATCCTGACCTGCAAGGTGAGGAGCTCTTAAATAAATTTATGGAGACGATCAGAAGCGGCATCTCCCAAGGGTACGATGATGCTGTCAACACTTTACAAGACCTGGGCGCATTCGACTTTGAAGGCGTCAAAGACGGCATCGAAAAAACCAAAGGGCTGATCGACGATAAATTAAAAGTATTTGAAACCGAGATGCGAAAAAAACTCGGGCTGGACGAAATAAAAAATAATGTCTCAAACAACACCAGTACCAATCTCTTAGAACTGGCCGGCCAACGTGTCAGCTTAGATTTGGCTGCCTAATTACAAATATCCTACTTACTCCATTGGCAGTATCAAAAGGATGGTGCCAATTCCCTAGACCCTGTACTCTTCCCCGACCCGGCGCTCCCTGAGCGCCGGGTTTATTTTATCTGCCATTTTTCGCCAGTTGGCGAAATAAGCCCGCCATCCGTGCCCGATGTTTACTATCTCTTCTCAGCTGCGCCTGCGTTAATTCGGCTTGCCCATCCTGCGCGCTCGGCGAACTTGAATAAAATCGCCAAAGATCAATAAACTCAGCAAAGGACTGCTGAGCATTCATAACGCGTAGTTCATGTTTCCGTTGTTGCATTAAGATTTTTGAGGCAAGCGCTTTGCGACTTAACCACTCCTTTAAGTCCTGGCCTTCAGGGGAATCTTTCATATCTTATTCTAACATCATTAACAATCCTCGTCACCAAAGCTTTACCGCGCTGCTGCAGTACATGCAGCTGAATTGCTTGGCCCCCCGCAGCCAGGATAGACTTTTTGCAAAATTTGAATCACAATTCTGCTGCAATAAAAAACCGGTTCATTATGAAAACAAAAGCGCTAGTAGGAATAATCATGGGCTCAAAATCCGATTGGGAAACCATGAAGCATGCCGCTGAAATGCTAAAGCTTCTTAAGGTGCCGCATGAAATCAAAGTCGTTTCGGCCCATCGCACCCCAGATCTATTAGTTAAGTACGCGCATAGCGCCGAGGAGCGTGGGTTAAAAGTCGTGATCGCCGGAGCCGGAGGCGCAGCGCACCTTCCTGGGATGACAGCTTCCATGACAGCTCTTCCAGTCTTAGGTGTACCGGTCGAATCTCGGGCGCTTAAAGGTCTCGACTCACTGCTCTCAATCGCTCAGATGCCTGCTGGAGTGCCGGTCGGAACACTCGCTATCGGAGAAGCCGGCGCTAAAAACGCTGGCCTATTGGCAGCCTCTATTATCGCACTAAACAATTCCAAAGTGCTGGCGTCCCTGAAACGTTTTCGAAAAACCCAGACCCAAAAAGTGTTGAAAAATCCAAACCCTAGGCAGTAAGGCTGTGAGCAACACAAGAATCGGAATCTTAGGCGCGGGTCAGCTAGGTATGATGTTGGCCCAGGCCGCTAGCGCCTTGGGCAAGAGCTGTAAATTCCTAGCCCACGGAGATGAGCGCTCATGTGTAGGCCTTGGCGAGATAGTTAGCGGTGATTGGAATGACCCCCAAATAATTTCGCGATTTCTATCAGATCTAGATGTGGTTACTTATGAGTTTGAAAATACCCCTTTGAATTTAGCCCATGAGATTTCACGGCGCTCAACATTGCGCCCGAATGTAAAGGCGCTCAGCGTCTCACAGGATCGCATTCACGAAAAAGATCTCTTTCGCGCCCTGAAAATTCCCACCCCTAATTATTTAGCTATTGATGCCCCTAACGATCTCGAAGGCCTCGAATCCACAATCGGTTTTCCATGCCTCTTAAAAACGCGCCGCCTAGGATACGACGGCAAAGGGCAATGCCTGGTACATAGTGCCGACGAACTTCTGCAGGCCTTTACCGATCTTGGGGCAAAGTCGCTAATCGCTGAACAATATATCAACTTTGAGCGAGAACTATCGATAATCGGTGTGCGCAGCCTAAGCGGCCAAGTGAAGTTCTTCCCGATTGCTCAAAACCGGCACCGCCACGGCATCCTTAGAACTTCCATAGTCTACAGTGGTTTAATTGACACCCCTACCGAGATGAACGCCCAACGTTATCTGAATTCAATAATGGACAATCTAGATTACGTAGGCGTGCTGGCGCTCGAACTTTTTCAAACTCCCCAAGGCTTAATGGCCAACGAGATTGCTCCCCGAGTTCATAACACTGGCCACTGGAGCATGCAGGGCGCAAGTATGAGCCAATTCGAAGCGCATATTAAAGCTATCTCCGGAGATGCTTTGCCTGAAATTAGTTTAGTGTCTCCTACCGTCATGATAAATTTGATCGGCGACACAGACTTGGGGAATAATTTATTTGAGGGCGTTGCAAAACATGTGCACCTCTATAATAAGGAACCGCGCCCAGGGCGAAAGCTTGGGCATCTCAATTTACTAGGCCAAGACGTAGAAACGCTCTCGAAGATAGCGTCCGACTATTGCTAATACGCTCTCCCTCACCCCTCGCGCACAGGCTCCATATGCACCATAACTCCTTGAACGGCCGGAAGAGCTCTTTTAATGCGGGTCTTTACCTTGCCGCTTAAAATATGCGCGTCGAATAAGCTCATCTGCGGGTCGGCATGAATATGTAGATCTACGAAATACACTACCCCTGACTTACGCGCCATAATTTTTTCGACAAGCTTTACATCCTCCACGCTATTGGCCGCCTTGCGAATCTCTTCGATCATGCCCTCATCTGGCGCTCTGTCCATCAGCTCTGCTAAAGAGCGCTTCAGCAACGAATACCCTGTAAAAGCGATCACTAGTGCGCAGAACAAAGCAGCATAGTCATCGGCCGGCTCCCAGCCGGGACCACCGATCAACGCCAGAGAGATCCCAATCAGCGCAGCCAGTGAAGTAAAAGCATCTGAGCGATGGTGCCAAGCATCGCCTTTAAGCGCCGAGCTTTCGGTTTCCGAGCTGACGCGGCTTACAAATCTGAAAAGTATCTCCTTGACAGCTACCACCATCAACAGAATCGGCAACGTAAAAAAAGCCGGCAGGTGGTGGGGCGTTTGTATCTCACGCACCGCCGCCACAAAGACTCCTATAGCTGCGGCAAATAAAAAAATAGCCACTATCGCTCCAGCCACGGTTTCGGCGCGGCCGTACCCAAAATGATATTCGTCTGTGGCCTCACGTTTCGAGATTATCAGTCCGCGCCAAACTATCAGCGAGGACAGTACGTCAGAGCCCGACTCAATGCCGTCGGCTATTAAAGCGTAAGAACTCCCGACCACGCCGGTGACGATCTTGATCACCACCAAGACAGCGTTCACTAGTATGCCTTTTTGTGTAGCGCTAATGGCGCTGGCGATTCTTTGTTGCCGAAAGTCCATAAGTTTCAAGGCTAATTCTTGGTATTTTAAGCGATCTCAAATCCCCAACCAAGCTATACTAAGAAGCCCAAGTATGCTATAAACAATCAACAAAACAGCACACTTATCCCCATGCAATTTCAACGCAAAATGATGATCGATCACTACCTGGGCGCTCCGCTGGCCTGGGGGCTAAATATCTGCGCTCAGATAGTGGGAAAATTTACAAAACGCGATCACTCACTAACGACTGCGCCCCGCACCATTCTTTTTTTGAAATTCATCGGCCTTGGCAGTATCGTGCGCGCCAGCTTCCTGATCGACTCTGCACGAAAGCGCTACCCTGACGCTAAGATCGCTTTCGCTTGCTTTCCTGGTTGTGCGCCCCTTGTCAAAATGTATCCCGAGATCGATCAAGTCTGGGTAGTCCGGGAAAACTCAATTATCTTCCTGGCGATCGACACATTAAAGTTGCTGTATAAAATGTGGCGTTTCAAAGTTGATTTAGTGGTGGACCTTGAAGTGCATTCAAAATACTCCTCCATCGTCGCTGGGCTATCCCTCGCCAGGGACAGAGCCGGATACGCTGGTGTCACCAGCCGATTCCGCCGGGGCCTATACACCCATCTCGTATTTTGGAATCCTCTGCGCTTCGTGGATCACGCCTATGAACAGCTGGGATTGGCGCTTGGGCTAAAGCGCATGCAACCCGAGCACGTGCCTACCCTGCCTAGCTCAGCGCTTAGCGAGGCGCAGCGATACTTATCTAAATTGGGGATATCTGCCACCACAGTAGTAATCGGCATCAACCCAAACGCTAGCGAACTCCGCCCTGAGCGGCGCTGGCCGCTGGAGAACTTTGCAAACTTGATTCGTTCATTGCCGAGCGATAAGCAGCTCACAGTGCTCTTACTCGGCAGCCCATCCGAAAGAGGTTACGTAGAGCAGTTGCGCCAACTTACTAAGGATTCCCAAATACCGATACACAACACCGCCGGAGATCTCTCGTTTGCGGGGTTCACCGCGCTTTTGAAATCACTCTCTGTTTTAGTCACCAACGACTCCGGCCCCCTGCATCTGGCCCGGGCCTTCAAAGTTCCGACTGTTTCTTTATGGGGACCGACTCACCCGGTGGTATTTAGCCCCCGCGGTGAGAAACATATCTCGCTTTACAAACCTATCTATTGCTCACCCTGCACACACGCTAGCGATGTCCCGCCCTGTGGTGGCGACAATCGCTGCCTCAAGCAACTTTCGTGGGTCAGAGTGGCGCGCGCGCTTTATAAGTTGCTCGATATGCATCCTCCCTCGAATCTGCCTGTCGAGATAGAGAGCGAGAGCGCTGATAGTAACACCAACGAAATTGTCTTAGGATATTGGCAACGGGAGTCTGCGCCTTCAAGCCTTCCGATCCTCCCCGCAAAGAACGCATGATTTACGTAATCGGTTCCGGTCCTGCATCCGTTTCGGCGGCCCAAGCGTTGCTGCTAAAGGGCCATAAAGTAAAGATGCTAGATGTCGGCTATGAGCTTGAGTCGAATCGGCAAGAGCTCGCCTCAAAACTGCGATTAACTCCCTTCGAAAACTGGCTATCTGAAGACTTAGACCCTCTGCGCGAAAACATGGCTCCCGACGTCAAGGGCCTGCCCCAAAAACTTACCTTCGGCTCGGATTACCCTTTCCGCGCGCCTTCTGAGTTTGTTCAACTTGAGCAAACCAATTCAGACATTTTAGCATCGCACGCGCGCGGGGGGCTAAGTAACGTCTGGGGCGCAAATCTTTTGCCCTTTATTCAAGCTGACATCGATGATTGGCCTATCTCGTTGCGCGAACTTGCCCCGTATTACAAAGCAGTTCTGAATTTTGTCTCCTTTTCAGGCCCGCGCGACGATCTAACTGCCATCTTTCCGGCAGTTCCCGCCTATCAACCGCTTCGACAAAGCAATCAGGCACAAGCCTTGATTGCGGACCTCGCTAAGCATCGCAGCCGCCTTTCTGAGAAGGGGATTCATTTCGGTCAATCCCGACTCGCAATTAGAACCACACCGCAAAACGGTGACCAAGGCTGTATATACTGCGGTATGTGCATGTACGGCTGCCCGTTTGATCTGATCTATAGCTCTCGCACAACACTAAACATGCTAAGAGCTAACCAAAACTTTGAGTATCTTCCTGGATACTATGTTAAACGCTTAGAGGAATCCGGCTCTGAAGTTAAAGTTCATACCCTTACACTAAAGAGCAACACGCCCCAGATTTTTAGCGCTAGCAAGGTATTTCTTGGAGCTGGCACGGTCTCAAGCGCCAGGATCATGCTAGAGAGTCTAGATGCCTTCGATAGAGAAATCCGCATAAAAGACAGCCAGTATTTTCTTGTGCCTCTACTTAGATTGCAACGCTCCAAGGGAGCAACCGCCGAGCGGTTACAAACGCTTTCGCAAGTTGCCATCGAGTTGTTGGCAAACTCCCACACCAATAGATCCCTCCATCTACTGATTTACACTTACAACGATCTCTACACCCGCGCCCTTAAAAAGATGTTAGGCATATCGTATAAACTCTTTGCGCCATTCGCCTCGCAAATTCTGGAACGCTTACTAGTTCTGCAAGGCTACCTACATTCGGACGACTCCGCCCAGATCTCACTTAGAATCGAAAAGGGCTCGACTGACCACCTAACCAAAATAATCTTGCAAGGCCTACCCAATGCCCGCACCAAGCCCATAGTAAACGCCGCCCTTAAACAAATCATCTCTCAGTTCTCAGCTTTTAAAGCCCTGCCGCTCCTTCCGCTAAAACACATCGGCCTTCCCGGAAAGAGCTACCACGCCGGTGCCACTTTCCCCATGTCGGCCGAACCAACCGGGATGCAGAGTGACCGCTTAGGACGGCCAGTCGGGTTCAAGAATTTGCATCTGATTGATGCCTCCTGCTTCACATCGGTGCCCGCTACGAACGTTACATTTTCTGTGATGGCAAATGCTTATAGAATTGCAAGCGAAGCTAGCTAAAAATCCCGCCTTCCGAATCGTCTGAAAGATAGCGCCAAAGGTCCAATTACCCAAAGAGCTCCAATTAATCCCGCATAAATAAACCCCTGCCCGCTTTCTACGAGGTTTCGAATCAGCGCCCCGGAATGTCCCAGGAGCAATGGAGCATCGAAGTGGAGCAGTAGCGTTACCCGCGCTAAGCCGATAGGATTTGCGGCACAGAGGATGCCGCTCCAAAGGTCCATGGGGTAATCACGGAGATTAAGTAACACCAACAAGATTAGACCGTCATGAACCAAGGCTGAGTAAACCCACACCACGACCGCCGAACCTAAACCCCACATGCGGTCTTGAATATAGACGCTAATCAGTGTGCCAATCAGGCAAAATACAGAGCTTAAAAAGAACGTCGCGCAAAATAGCCAAACTAGAGTAGGCCCCTTAATTCCCAACAACCAAGCCACACATAAAAAACCTAGAACTAATGACAATCCGAGCGAGCTCACCAATGCCAGAATGCGCGCACAAAAAAGAGTTCTCCGATTTACCGGTTGCGTGAGTAGTAACTGCGTAAATCTCTCTGCCTGGTACCAAGACATACATCCAAAAAGCACACTAACTAAAGGCGCAATCGCGCAAAAAGCAGTTGTTAAACTTAAAAGGACCTTAACCGGGTCATCCGAGAGATTAGAAAAACCCAAAGTCAGGCCTCCCAGCAAAAAAGTATAGCCCACTAGCCAGCGACTACGCATGATATTTAGAAATTCATAACGAAGAATGGTCACGAACTTTCTCATGCCCGTGCCCCTACGGCGCATGAGAATCTTTGGGAGATTAACTTTATTATGCCCTCTTCTAGATTTATCTCTTCGGTCTTATTCCGGAGCTCATCCAAGGCCCCGCAAAAAAGAAGTTCGCCCTCCAACAGGAAAAACAAATTTTCCACAAGCTGTTCCAGTTCGCTCATGATATGAGAGACTATTAGCACCGTAGCGCCGTTTGCATTGGCATTCTTTAATAATCGTTTAAACGTGTTACAGGCCACGGGATCAAGACCAGCGGTCGGCTCATCAAGAATTAAAAGTGGTGCTTCGAACATCAACGCGCCTACGGCCGCAATTTTCTGACGCGTCCCCGCAGATAATTTAGAAAACGGTTTCCTCAAATACGGCTCCAACTCGAAGGCAGCCAGCAGCTCTGGCAAGTTCCGCGAATTCTTTGCTCTTAATGATTGGAGCAACTTAAAATATTCGAAGGGGGCGATATTAAGCGGAAACTCCGCATCTTGCGGCATAAAGCCAATCTTCTCGCGATAATCCGCATCGCCGCCCAGTCTCTGCTCCTCAAGCCATAGCTCACCTGAATCTAGCAGAACTAAACTTAGCAAACATTTGACTAGAGTGCTTTTCCCACTGGCATTTGGTCCGGCAAGTCCGGTTATTGCCCCGCTCTGAAGTTCAAAGTCCAGATTTTTTAGGACTTGAAAATCTCCATATGCTTTTCTTAGCGCCCGGGCCCTAATCATGAATACCCTCACCAGTCCAAGGCCGCATCAACGGCTTTAAATCTTTCAACGGTTCCGGAATTAACTCGGGGAAAGCCTGCTCAACCTCCTCCATCACCAGAAAGAAAAAACTATTAATTAAAACAAAAGACGAATCCACCCCTTCGACTATACTTGAGGCCAGACTTACGGGGCGATAAGGGACATCTCCAAAGCCATCACCGTCGAGATCAAACCCCTCATATGTGGACCAATAGTTTTCAGTAAAGGTATTCGGGTTACGGCTACTGTTAGTAACGATATTGAATGTATTGCCGACATAATTATTATGCCGGAAGGTATTACCGTCACAATCACCATAAATTCTGGTGGCGTACCCGTTTGCGTTGAAGCGATTCTCTAAAAAGCTAGAGCGCAGAGTTCCTTCCATGTAAATTCCAATGGTGTTATCAGAGAAAGTATTTCTGGCGATCTCGCTCCCGGAAATATCTTTAAGCAACAGCCCATACGATGACATTCCCCGATTATCCTGGAATACATTCTCAACCATAGTAATACTCTTTGAATACATCACAGCCACCCCCGCGCCGTTCCGTTCAAAGATATTACGGGTATAAACATTTCTGTCGGAAGACATAAAATGCAGGCCGTAACGGATATTATCAAACACCCTATTGCCAGAGATCTGCCCGTCCTTGGCAAACTCGAAATAGATGCCATCCCGATGCCCGCTGATTGTATTGTTCTTGATAGTGTGGAAATGCCCGTCCCAGATATGCACTCCATTACCGGATTCCGACTCCGACTTTCGCGTGCCGTCGATTATATTATTTTGCACCAGGCAACGCTCCGCGCGTGCCAAATATACCCCGTACGCGTTATTCTCTAAACGATTATTAGATATTTCACAATTCTTTCCCTCTTCAATTTTGATGCCCGCCAGATCCGAAATATAACTAGCGCCGGAATCTATTATTCGCAGCCCCTCAATTGTGACCGAATCTGCCTTTATTGTAAGTACGCTGCCGGTGCCGTCCCCCACTAAGGTGGGATATCCCTGCCCCCGTAAGAAAAGCGGATGGTCGATTAGAAGAGGGCCTTCCTTGTAAACGCCCGCGTGAACTACGAGCTCCTGCCCGGCCAGAGAGTGCTGAATCGCTTCTTTAACAGAAGCGAAATCACAACCATTTGAGCAGACAGAAATTGTCGATAAGCCCACTACGGAGAGGAAGTTCAGTAGGTTGAAGGCCAAGGTAATCATTCAGCATTTCCGGCAATTACCGTATTCCAATCCATTCCCGAGCTTTTCAGGCCTAACTCAGGATGCTCAGTCGCGCTGTTCCCGGTGCCCACAGCCACAATAGCGGATCCCATCGGGCTTCTGAGCTGCTCAAGTTTATAAAAGAGGGCGCCCGCGACGGGCAAGAGTCTGCCTGGATCGTTAAAGTCAAAAACGAATTGACTCTGAATGCTCTCGCTGTTCTTTAGGTAGAACGATTTCAAACAATCGAAGGAGTCGAATTTATATACTTTACCCTTTTGCGTCACAAGTTCTCCACCAAACTTTCCGTCAACGATGACCATTCGACAGGTATCACATTCGTCGCGCCCCAATTGAATTTGCTCCGGAATTTCAATCTTGCTGCAGGAGCCAAGGATCATTCCCATCAAAAGAACCGCCAAAGTGTTACGCCCGGATTTGCGCGGCCGAGCTGGCAAAACCAGAATCAAAAGCGCCAAAATTGCGGAGGTCGAAAAAGCATAGCCACCTAGCCTTGGCCAAGAGCTGGCAGTAATGTTGGCTAGCTGTTTACTCCCGATTAGAGGCGGCTGGTAGCTCTCCTCTAATTTCATAGGAGCATCATCCGAAAGGTCGTGACCATATCTATATTCCCACGAATAAAAGTCATACAGCCCCAAAAGCGCCCCGCCCAAGACTAACCCGGCCCATATTTTGTACAGTTTAGGGCGATGAAAAATTGCAGCTAGAATTCCCGAACCGATCAGAAATCCGAACAGATACGGGAAGCTCTTAAGTTCAGGAATATTGTCAGGCTCGATCTTGGACATGCCGATGTAGTGATTGAGCAAGTTTATATTACGCACATCGCCGGTGATCTTGTTGATCCAGATCTCGATCGCCAAACCCTCTGGGTACTGTGGCGCAACCAAGCCTATTCCCCAGAGCGGATAAAAATATACCGCTACCATCAAAAGAGCGGAAATCAATGTCAAAACGCGAACGAAGCGAGCCATATTTCACCTCCCGGCAGATCAACAGAACTGGATTCGAGCTTGGGGAAGGAGATGACAACATCATCCTTCCCCAAAGCGCTTATTTGCTCAGGTCTTTACCCAAGCCCCACTTCAGTGGAACCTTGGACTCGACCGCGGACACTCGCAGATATCCTTGCATCTCTTGATGCAAGGCCGAACAGAAGTCCGTGCAATAAAATGGGTAGACACCGGGTTGCGTGGGCGTCCATTTGAAGGTCTGTGTTTCACCAGGCATGACTAAAAGCTCGGCGTTATTACTTCCTATCACCGTGAAACCGTGCGGGATATCCCAATCCTGTTCCAAATTAGTCACATGGAAATAGACAGTGTCTCCGACATTGATACCCTCTATATTATCCGGCGCAAAGTGCGAACGTATGCTGGCCATATAAACATGCAAGTCCTTACCTTCACGAACCACTTTAGCGTCTTCTTCCTTCGTCACCTTATACTTATGGGTATTCTCTTCAAGCGGAAAGATCTTTTTAACCCGCTTGGTTACTAGCTCTGCCGCAATTCCCTGTGCATAGTGCGGCTCACCAACCGTCGGGAAGTCAAGCAGCATTGTCATTTTATTACCGCTAATATCCAGAAGCTGCGCGGACTGATCCAGCTCTGGCCCGGTTGGAAGGTAACGATCCTTGGTGATTTTGTTCATCGCCAAGAGATACTTACCCAAAGGCTTTGTGGTATTACCGCCCGGGATCATTAAATGCCCCAACGAATAAAACGTCGGCATGCGGTCTACTACTTCCCAAGTGCCTAATTTCCATTTCACAACTTCGGAACTCACGAAACATGAGGTGTAGGCAAATCCTTGCCCATCAAACTCAGTGTGCAAAGGGCCAAGGCAGGGCTTCTTAACTTCACCAGCCATGACCGAGGCGTAATCCAATATTGGGACGCCTTCGAAATCACCAGCGAATTTTTTATCAGCTATGGCCTGTTGCATCTTCTTAAATGAATAAGCTGTAATTTGTGCTGCCAGTTTTCCGCCTGCCACAAAATACTCGCCAGTATTATCCACATCCGAACCATGCGGTGATTTTGAAACCGGTACGTAATAGATAACACCAGGACAATCAACAATATTCAAAGTCTTAACACTGGATTGATTTGTTTGCGTAGTGGAATGTGTCGTGTCGCTGTATTGATTATGCACGTAATTTGCCTTGGCGTCCTTGGCTTTTCCGGAGGCCACACATTGCTCTGCGGCCTTCCAGTTCACAGCGGCGATAAAATCTTTATCGTTGCGCGAAGCATTAATCTCCAACAAGGTCGTGGCCTTCTCGCTGTTATAGCTAGTGAAGAAACACCAGCCATCCGATGGGCCCTTACCGCAATGGGCCAAGTCATAGTCGATCCCCGGAACCATTAATTGAAAAGCAATATTCATGGCACCGGAGTTCGGGTCAACCTTAATAAAGCTAATCGAACCTTTTAGCTCTGAGGCATTTGAGATGGGGACATCTCTCTGAGGAATAGGCACTGCAAACCTGGTTGAAGCTACCACGTACTCGCTGTTGGCGGTGCCAAAAGGAGAGCCATGATTTCCGCCGGAGTTAGGAATTTCGATCATTTCGACCGTGCGGAATGTCGCTAAATCAATGCGCGCAATACGTGGTGTATTGTTAGCATTAATAAACAACCAACGTCCGTCATCTTCCCCTTTGGTTTGAGACAACCAGGGATGATGCGAATCGTCCCATGGAACGAATCCATGCGAGGTGTTCAACATAGCTTTAGTCTCTTCTGAGAAACCGTAGCCGCTTTGGGGGTCAACCGCAAAAACCGGAATTACCCGAAGAAGTCGCCCGGATGGTAATCCGTAGGCAGCGACCTGCCCGCTAAAGCCACCAGACAAAAACGCGTAAATCTCGTCGTACTTTCCAGGTTCGACGTATACTTTCTTGGCCGCGTCCTCCGCAAGATTCGAAACGGGCACGGCGCTTACGGACGAGCAAAGCGCCAACGACAAGGCAACAGCGGCCGAAAGGCTTCGGCTGAGCGAAATGAATTTGTTCACTTTCATAAAGGCACTCCTTAAAATTCTGAAATATCCTTGACCAGAGTACAGCATTAAAACGGATGATGCTATCTTTTATTGGATCAGTTGAGAAAATAGTGTTTGAGCCTGTTGTTCACCTATCCATCAAGGGAGAACGCCTTCACAAGAGTGGGGTCGAAACGGCGGCGATCGAGGCACTAGCAAATTAAACCTTGTCACCTCGCACGAATTCATATAAAACGTGACAATATGAAAACACAAACGACATTAATATCTTTTATAACGTTGGCTTACCTCTGTGGCGTTAATCTTGTCCGAGCTGAGGCTCCAAACGACTCCGGCCCGGGCGTTGGACCAGTGACCAAACTCGAGATTGGTGCGCTTGACCAGAAGATCGCCGCCCACGGAGCAGAGATTTTCGCCAGTAAATGCGCGGCTTGTCATAAGTTTGGAGAGCGCTACGTGGGTCCCGATCTGGCTGGCATAACTAGACGCAGACAGCCCGAGTGGATTATGAACATGATTTTAAATCCCGTCGAGATGACCCAAAAAGACCCAATCGCCCAGGATTTATTTGGGACATTCCTAATTCAGATGACACAACAGAATCTGACTCAGGATGAAGCACGCGCAGTGCTTGAACATTTTCGAAGCAAAGATAAGTAAAGCGCTTGCTAGAGCGCTCTGCTTCTCCACAGCCCTCTAATTTGCTTTAGGCGGCAATAGCACCGCATCGATCACATGTACTATTCCGTTAGAGGCGGGAACGGAAGCAACAATGTTCGCTCCGTTAATTTTAATCTTGCCGTTCTTGTTTTCAACTTTAATATGGTCTCCGTTTGATTGGCCCAGGTCTTCTCCGTCTTGCAAGGTCGAGGCCTTTAGTACGCCCACAAAAACGTGGTACTCCAGAATATTCTGCAAGGCGGCTTTATTTTCAGGCTTAAGCAGATTCTCGACTGTGCCTGCGGGCAGCTTGGCAAAGGCCTCGTTGGTTGGAGCAAACACCGTAAACGGTCCGGGATTGGAAAGCGCGTCAACCAGCTCAGCGCTTTTTACGGCGGTCACCAAAGTGGAATGGTCCTTAGAGCCGATAGCAACCTGCACGACATTGGGCTTAGCGACGTCGCCGATAATGGTCGACTGGTCGGCATGGGCAAAAATCGCGCAAAGCACAACAAGAAGCGACGACAGCAACGGAACAAAAGTTTTCATAAGACAGTCTCCTTCATAGTTTTCTTACGATCTAGCACTATTCGAGCCGTTAAAGATAGATATATCTTTTATGGAATGGTTCAGTAAGTTACTCAAGATTCGCGAAGTTGGGGATTCGGATGAAATCTTGTTTTGCGTTATTAGGGACAGTTCTGTAGTATATTTATCAAGCAATGTTATCATCAACTACCAAATACGCCATTAAAGCGCTGCTCGCTCTGAAAGATCGCGACACTGATAATTTCATTCAGGTGAGCACTTTGGCGCGGCGCTCAAAGGTGCCGGGGCCGTACTTGGCCAAAATCATGAAAGCTCTGACAGCGCATAAGATTGTTTCCTCCCGACGTGGCGCAAACGGTGGCGTGCGACTTGCTTCGGATTTTGAGCAGTTAACCCTACTTGATATCTGCACTGCCCTTGGAGATCCCATCACCAGCACCAACTGCGTTATGGGAAAAACCGGCTGCAACACAGCTAATCCATGCGTCCTTCACAATAGCTGGTCTGCCAGCAAAAAGAGTATCTTGAAGTTTCTGCAGGAATCTAAGCTGGCGAACTTATAAACCATTATTGCCTCATTCTCGCGGCCACAGAGCGTCCATGGCGCACAGCGTAATTTGTGCCGCGATCTTCGGGATAAATCTGCGCCATGGTCGAAAGCCAAAGATTAGCAATGGGGGTCTGCACATCAGGGATAAGCTTTGAATACTTCTTTGTGATCACGGGTTGGCTGTACTCGGCGCGCCAAGCTTTGTAACCTAGCACCCATTCTTTAGAGAATTCCGGAAAGATGCGCTGCACGAAGGGCAGGGCATACTCGAAGAGCTCGGATTCCGACATTGTAAACATCTCTTCAGATGTGGGCAGGTATTTGGATAGATAAGCGATATGTTCGCCGCCGTAATTCTCTCTTGGGTCAAAGTTTGTGTGTTCGATCACTCCCACAAAGGGGAAATTCGGGTCGGCAACGTTAAGCCAATAAGTCGAGGAGAGACTTTTCTTTAGGCGCAGTATTAAGCATACGTTTCCGAGGAATCTAATTTGCGAGTGTATTGCGCGGTAGCTTTCTGGGAGCGCTGAAGTAATCTTCAAAAAGATCGGGAGCGGCACGGTCGCCAAAACCTTATCCGCCGCAATATCCTCGCCGTTGCAGCGCAATCCTTTACAAGCTCCGTTCTCGACCAGTATCTGCTCTACCGGCGTTCCAAGCCGGAATTTCACACCCCGATTTTCAAGCGCAACTTTTAAAGCTTCACCAACACTTCCAAACCCGCCATCAAAGTAAACTAAGCTTTCGCCCCCTTTTTTGTCGCGACTGGAGCCCCTTAGCTTTAATTTGTTCCAGAACCAAACCGCGGAAACATTGGGCGCTTCCATTCCAAACTTTCCCTTCAAGAGCGGCTTCCAGATGGTTTCATAGGCGCGGCGGCCTCCGCTTCGGATAATCCATTCCTCAGCGCTTTGGTCTTCAAGCTTCGACCAATTGGTTATGGATCGCGCCCGTAAGGCCATCAGGCCCGTGCGCACTCGGTCGATCAAAGGAATGGGAGTAAACTTCAAAAGGTCAAAGGGGCTTGCAAGTCGAAAGACGGAGTTGGCGTAGTAAAGTCCCGTGTTGGTGCCACGGTACTTGAGCTTATGCGCCAGCCCCAGCTCACCAATTAGATCTATGATGTCGGTGTCGGAGGTGAACCAGTGGTGATAAAATTTTTCAAGTCTGTGTCCGGGCGAAACTTCAAAGCTGCCTGCCAGGCCTCCTACTTCTAAATCCTGTTCAAAGATTTGAACCTCATGTCCGGCCTTCACTAAGTCCAGAGCGGCGGCCATACCGCTAAAGCCAGCACCCACTATCGCTATATTTTTCTTCGCCAAGCTCTGCCTATTTTTACTTAATTGGAATCGCCGCTTAGGGGCTCGCCCCTGATCTCATCTACCAAATAGAGCGGTCTGTTTTGCCCCTGCTCGAAAATTCGCCCTACATATTCGCCGATCATCCCCAGCACCGTAAGTTGCACACCGCCAAGCAAGAGCACCGAGGCGATGATGGAGGTATACCCTCTATAACTAATCCCCATGATCTTTAAGGCAATTACCACAAAGATATATACAAACGCCAAGCACGAAACCCCGATTCCTAAATACGAGGCCATTCTAAGCGGCGCGTATGAAAAAGCCGTAATGGCATCGATGGCGAGGAAGAAGGATTTCCTAAATGGGTACTTTGTAATTCCTGCAAAGCGCTCGGGCCTATCGTAGTAAATCGGACACTGATGATACCCAATCCATGAGACCATGCCGCGCACAAACCTGTGTTTTTCCCGCAAAGCCTGCAAGGCTTTGAGCGCCCGGCGATCCATTAGCCGGAAATCCCCGGTATCCCTGGGCATTTCGAATCCAGTTACTTTAGCGAAAGTTCGATAAAAGGCGAAAGCGAATAATCTTTTTAATACTGATTCGCCCTGACGAGTGCGGCGCTTTCCATAAATTACATCGTATCCTTCTTGCCATTTGCGGAGCATCTCCGGCAAGAGCTCCGGCGGATCTTGAAGATCTGCATCCAAAATTAGTACGACCTCGCCCTTAGCCTGGTCTAGACCACATGTGATCGCTAGTTGATGTCCGAAGTTTCGTGAAAGTCGCACGGCCTTGATGTGCGGGTCCTCGGCTTGGGCCTTTAGCAAGAGTTCCCAAGTGCGATCTTTACTTCCGTCATCTACAAAGATTATCTCGTACGGAATCTCGAGTTTGGAAAGCACTGAATTCAAGCGAGATTTCAGTTCAGGGAAGACTTCCTCTTCGTTGTAACAGGGAGTCACTACCGATAAGGTCATGGGAGGCTTTGTGCGAGGGGCGATGGAAGGTCGCACCGGAAATTCTGCTTTTGTTTCGCTCATCAGGTATATGTTTCCATCGCCGTTGGGTTAGTGGCAAGGGTGCTTGCGAAGCTCTCGGCGCGCTCACTTAGCTGTAGCTGAGCGCAGTTCCCAAGCCTATCGGCGATGCATTTCCCACCACAAATTCCTAACATGTTAATATTACTACGATATTTTCTTAGGTTTGGCTAAAAGAAATGCTCAGAACCTAAAGCTTCGGTTAATTTATACCGTTTTAACAGGCGACTCAGGAGGTGGTATGAAAACATTAATAGTTACTCTACTGTTCTTCCTGGCAAACCGTGCCTTGGTGAACTTTGCGAGGGCCGACGACCTTTACTCGGCAGCCTTTAAGCCGTGTTCAAATTACAGCTCTCCCGCAACCTTTGTGCGTGAGTCGAGCCTATTCTGCTTGACCCAAGCGCGCAGCGAAGTGTGCGAGCGTGAGGCCAAAAAATACTTTACCTATTGCGGATTCGATGGCCAATACTCGCGACTAAGCCAGCGCGCCTTTGCAGATCTGCTAAAGTTGCTCTTGCTAGGCAAAGCGCAAAATCTTACGAACGTGGCTGCGAAATAGCCCTTCTCTCCAGCTCTTGAATAGGATATTCAAAGAGCTGGAGACAACATGCTGCACAATCTCGGTCAATCAAATTCTTTAATCTCTCACCTGGTGTCGGAGCTAAGGGATATCAACATTCAAAACGACAGAGCGCGTTTTAGGAGAAATCTTGGGCGTATCGCTGGCCTGATCGGGTTTGAGATTAGTAAGCAGCTTCCTTACGTGGAACGGGATGTAACAACCCCATTGGCAGTAGCCAAGTGTCAGGTGCTGCGCGAGATTCCTGTGCTGGCTACAATATTGCGGGCGGGCCTGGCAATGCATCAGGGATTGCTTGAGCTTTTTGAAGGGGCTGAATGCGCATACATCTCTGCCTATCGAAAACATAACAAAGACGGCAGCTTTGAAATTGCGCTTGAATATATCGCCTGTCCGGACCTCACAGATAAGATTTTGATTCTCTCTGACCCGATGCTCGGCACGGGAGCATCCATGGTGCTGACATTGAAAGAGCTATTCAAGAGCTGGAAACCAAGAGAGATCCACACCGTATCTGCAATCGCTGCGCGACCCGGAGTGGAGCATGTTACGAAAGAGCTTCCCCATGTTCACATCTGGACGGCGGCCATTGACGATGCCCTAAATTCAAAAGCGTATATCGTTCCGGGGTTAGGAGACGCCGGAGATTTGGCCTTTGGCGGGAAGGTGCAGAATTAGGTTGGTTGCGGGGTAATTGCTACCATTATTCAGCATTTATTCAGTATTTCCTATCAAAATTTGATTACAAAATCAGCTTTGGATAAACTCGGCTCGGGTAGAAGAGAGTTTCTCGACCGTTCGCATATTTTCTCTAAGATTGGGCAATATGGGAGCGATGGGGGAAAATCGAGGGGTTGAAGCCAAGGAAGGAGGTTCACGATGTTAATTCTCACCAGGAAGTTGGGGGAGAACATTCGCATCGGGGACAAGATCAAGGTCATCGTGCTAGACGTCCGAGGCGGGCAGGTTAAGCTGGGGATCGATGCTCCAGCTAACACCGCTGTCCACCGCGAGGAGATCTACGAGCGCATTCGCGATGAGAACCGCCGCGCTCGTTGTGGCTCGGTAGAGCATCTCAAGCAAGTGGCGGAGATCTTCTCTAGGCGCAAGGACAAGCCTGACGAGGATCCGCCTGCTGCCTCAAACTAGACTAGCCCGCAAGGTTGAAGGATGCCCCCCATCGCTTCACCATTATTTTATTTGTATTTGCGAAGCGGCTAAACATTTACTGCCACCTCGTGGCATAGGCCGACGAGCTCGTCCGTCGGAACTACCTCCTTATCCACGAAAGAACGGTCAGGCGCACAGGTGCCTCCTGTGGCGCCAATGGTTTTCCCATTGACTTTATTCACCACGAAGGACTCGGCCCGACATTTCATCAAACTTCAACTTCGTGCCCCCTTCGTGAACTTCGTGGTCTTCGTGGTGATTACTTCTTACGCATTACCCCCAATGGGATAACTGTTGAACCCCTCAATCAAGTTTCTTGAACTCCGACTCACCTTACCCTAACTCTCTCCAACTTTTTCAAACAGCATATATGACTTCATCTCAGAAAGTAATAAGCTCTAAGCTATGTCAGTTGCACTCCCAGATGAACGTAGCATTTTGCACAGAAGATTCTTACATTCCACAGTTGAGCTTATTGGGCCTGTGGCGGCGCCCGCGTTTTCGCCTACTGCCAGCATCGCGGAGGCCCTTACTACCCTGAAAGATTCTCCTCTTGGGTGCGTTGTCATCACGGATCAGGGCAAACTTCTTGGAATTTTTACGGAGCGTGATTTACTGATTAAATGCGCCGGCCTGCCGGAATTTCCTGCTCAACGGCCACTTGAAGAATTTATGACCAAGGATCCGCAGAGCATCCGCCCCAGCGCCAGCGTGGCCAGACTCCTTCATTTGATGTCAGTCGGCGGGTTTCGACATGTGCCCGTGGTCGGCCCGCGGGCCGGGCAATTGCGTATCGTCTCTTCCAAACATTTTGTTGATTTTATCTATAAGAGCGTCACTAAAAAAATTGCGGCTGGCCCTGATGACTGCGTGCTCGATGACAACCAGGTCGATAAAGTCTTCACCAAACCCGTATCGTTTCTAAAGCCCACCAAACCAGTCTTAGTGAAACCAACCGAAGCGATTGCCGGCGTCGTAGCTATGCTTATAAGCGGCAAGATCGGCAGCGTAGTTGTGTGCGACAACCAATCACACGCACTTGGAATTTTTACGGAGCGAGACTACCTTTGCAAAATAGCCGTAAACAGCGCGCTAGATCCTTATATGGCGCCGGTAAGCCAGTTCATGACGACTGAACCCCGCACCGTCCCGGCCGCTACCAGCGTGGCCGAGCTATTCAATCTAATGTCGGAAGGCGGCTACCGGCATCTGCCAGTCGTAGACTCAAAGGGAGCCGTAACCGGCATGATTTCAGTCAAGACATTTATAGATTTTTTTACATCCAGCATCTTGGGCGAGCTGCACGCTGCTTAGTTAAGAACTGAGCAGGTGCCTATTGCGTAGCTGCTCAAAAACCCCGGGTAAATTACAAACGCGGCGCAGAGTAGGGATA
>CAZVWV010000017.1:12651-39099 GCA_964631745.1 uncultured Bdellovibrionales bacterium | reverse complement strand
ACCTCAAGGTGAAGTTCCCGCCAGGGACGTACAAGCCGCCGATATTTACCTGCCCGGCGGCTTACGCCAAGCGGTACAGGTAGCCCAAACACTAATGCATAACTAAAGTCTAAACGCGGCGGGTGCCGCGGTGTATCTAGCGCCATGCTTTTGCGTGGATTCGATTCCCCGTGCGCTGCGTATAGCTCTTAACGCGCAGCAAAACTAAATCATTTGCCAGAACTTTTGCGAGAAATTCTTTGCGGCGGGGCTTGCGCCGGGGAAACGGCTTGGGGTTGCGCATTGTCTCTGAGAAAATGCGAGTTGCGGGGCTTGCGCCGGGGAAACGGCTTGGGGTTGCGCATTGTCTCTGAGAAAATGCGAGTTGCGCGGGCAATCCGCGGGCAATCAGCCAATGGGGCTGGGGGGATTAATTTTCATTAGGGGCGCTGGCGTAGCAAGGATTCTAGCAGCGCATTCAGGGGGCCAAAGATCGAATCCTTTGCTGCGGCGTCTGCCAGACGGGTTAGCGCTCGTTGGTCGTCTTTATCTAATGCGGGTACACGCTCAGGCGAAGTTTGGCCGGGATACGATTCTTGAAAGAGTCTTGCCCAATCAAAGCAGATGCCGGGATCGCACTTGCCGCGGAATCCTGCTATCTGTTCATGTCCTATAATTCGCTGGGCACTTGAAAGCGCGGGGTACTTGATTTTCAGGATTGCTAATACTTCTTTCAGCGTTTGGTACTGCGCCTCGCTATAGGTAAAGAGATTTCCGTTTTTATTCTCTAGTTCGATGCCGATCGAAAAATCGTTAAAGGCGCGCCACTCTTTTTGGGCATCTACCCATTTAGACTCGCCGGCGTGCCAGGCTCTCTCACATTTACCATTTAGGCAATTTACAAGCTCATAGGTCTCGCCATTCTCCGAGATTACCAGATGAGAGGAGACTTTTGATTTTGAATCTGTGAGATGCGCCAGAGTCTCTGCTAACGGCAAAGCAGTATAGTGTATTACCACAAATTCAACGGGGATCTCACGCTTATCGAAATTGGGGCTTACATGGTTGCGATTGATGTTCATTGCTATTACTCGACTCGCTGATTTCCGTATTCTGAATCCGCCTCATGCGTGCGTCTGGCGCGCGTACGTCGCAGCTCAAACAGTCGTCGCTGAAGCGCATCTAAATCCTCATCTCTTGTGGCCTCTACAATCTCGATCTTTCGCTGCATCTCACCCTCGGATGAGGCCGCACGTTGATCCTGCGATGATTCGGATTTCTTAGCGACCTCGCTTAACATCGCCAGCTGTCGCGTTAGTTCACCTTCGCGACGTGAAAAATTTCTTGGCTCCGGGAAGTTTTTTATTAAGACCAGAAACTTCTGAAGATTTTCAATATCGCGCCCTAAATTATCGAATTCGGATTGCGATCGTGAAAGCTCATCTTGCGCCTCAATAATTCTGCCGAAGTTAGCTATTGTGTCGGCATCGTCACGCAAACGCCTCAAGGCATCACCTTGAACCTTCAGTTGAACCTGCCATGAATCCAAGACATGTTTGCGCGCTAATAGTTTCGCTCGAAGTTCCGAAACGTTCGGAATCTGGCCGGGAACCTCAACCGCCAGCGGCGGGAAAAATTCGTGTTCGGATTCCTTTGATTCGACAAGAGCCGCCACTTCAACCTTCCCGGCGGATGTGTTGACAGTGTTCGGCAAGCGGCCAGCCACCAACCAATTTACGTATTTATCTGGGGAGATAGTAGGATTAGGAAGCGGCGCAAACTGCGCGGGGATGGCCGTTACGCTACTACCATCAATCACGAACAACAAGACACTCTCCGGAACGAAGCGTAACTCTACCAAGCGTTCAATAGACCTTTCTGCATCGGCATACACAGCAGTTTGCGGAGATATCACGAGCGCCAAACATGTTACTAACAACAAATATGCCCTCATCGCACCCCCAACCCACGACCGCTAGCATCAACCGAATCAGAACCAAGCTCCGCACTCTCGCCAGCGGCGCGTAGTTCCTCCAGGGCAATGGCACGTTTCAGTTCAAGAATTTTCTGCCCGCGTTCGAATTCGCGCTCCAAATCATCATCCATCCCAAAGTCAGCACCTCCCTTGTTGAGTACGGAATCGGACCAACGAGCCTCTCTCTCGAGAGTATCGCGCGCCAGACTCACAAGCTTTCCCATGCCAGTCACGCGCTGCGAGAGTTCAATTTTTGATTCTAAACCCTTAGCCTCCTGATAACGTGCCTTCAACTTTGCGCCCATCTCGGTAAGCTGATTTTTAAATATAGTGAGTTTTTGGTCAGCCCTCTTCTTTAACACTACCCCTTCGGTTACAAATTCCGTGAGTTTATCAAGTTCGACCTTCTGCGCGGGAGCAAGCTGCGAGGCAGTTCTTATATCCATCTCGGCCTGAACTAGCTCAGCCTCTAGCGCGAGCCACAGTTTCCGTTCTTGGTCCATGGGGGCAACCTCGCGCAGGCTCGGCGCTTGTTGACGTAAGACCCATGAACCTATTCTGCCGCTGGTAGCTTCCGTGACCTTACCTTGATAGATGCCAGCGCTAATGAAATCACCCGTCAGGCGATACCTCCCTCTTGCGCTCGATAACATCAAAGGTAAAAGCCATTTCGAATTGGTAGGATCTTCAGATGCGCTCACGGTTTTAAACGCTTGCGGTGCACAGCCTTCTTCCAATATCACCGCCAAGACCTGATCCTGGCCAGGCTCCTTTCTAAGATAAAAATAATGTACCTCGCCCGGACGAATCGGATCCATAGAGTGCATTTCCCCGATATAATCGCCCGAGGCTATATTTGGAAAACGTTCCTGTATTTCAAACCAAAGAAGCCCTCCCATAACAGCCAGCCCAAGAAGAGCCATTACAGACAGGGTGTACGGAATAAGCGCTTTCGAAAACAAATTTCTTAGCATCTGCGTCAAAGTTCTCTAATCACTTTTGCAGGTGAGCCCACTGCCAGAGATTTTGGGGGAACATCGCTGGTTACGAACGAATGCGCTCCGATGATGGCACCCTCGCCGATGGTCACACCGTCCATAATAGTTACGTGACTCCCGATCCAGGCATGCTTCTCTATTGTAACTCCGCCTCGGATATCCATGGCACTAGAGATTAGCGGTTCCCCCTCTCGAAGCTGGTGGTTTCCGGGACCTATGTAGCTATAAGCCGCCACCAGCACACTTTCGCCGATACGTATTTTACTCTCAGTCGCTATGCGACAGTACGACCCGACGTTTACCCCCTGAGCCAAATCAACGCATTCTCCGCGCGAGACGATCGAACTATAGCGACCAATACTCACATGATCACCCAAGTTAATAGAAGCGCCATCACCACGCACGTCCAAGGCGGCGTAATCATCCACTAGCACTCCTTTACCTAAGCTAATTTGAGCAGGTCTCCTTAGCACTATTCCTCTTCCCAAAGCAGGGCGCCGCCCACAAGCTCTATACAAATGCGGATAAGCGAGCGCACGCCCGGCTATTCCCAACAACCCAGGCATTCCAGACAAAAATGTCATACAGAACTCATAGCCCAGAAAGTAAAGCAGCGGTCGCTTTCCCACCACCAGCTCACGATAAAGAGTCAACGAGGACTTTGTCGCCTGCGAGAAGGTCCGCTGCTGCGCCGTCATGGCTGGCTTAAGGGCGTGAGGTTCGTTCATAGAGGATCAAATATCCAACGGTAATTGATGAGCGCTATAAATTGGACCTAACTCATTATCGAGCTTGCCGTTAGAACGATCTATTATACAGGCCATTCCCACAACTTGAGCGCCCATCTGGGTAACCTGCGAAACCGCACGCTTGGCTTCGCGTCCCAAACATAGCACATCGATCACAACCAGGACGCGCTTCCCATTCAGATCCGGCCCGTGTATCTTACCATCTGTTTTTAGAATGGCTATCTGCCGACCGCCCGCAATAGCAGCGCTAAAAAAAATCCCCTTATATGCTACCCCAACAGCCACGTCGAAGGCCTCGTCAGGCAGATGCCCAGTAGCCTCCGCCGCCAAGCGCGCAAGGTCGTTGGGCGTGAGCTTCTGACAATCGAAAAATATCTTGCTTTCATGATCGCAGTTCGGTAGCTGCCGGGGGGCATCGTACCGCTCAACAATGCGCTCTATTATAGCTCGGGTGGTATCATCCATACCCGTATATTATGACGGATTGAGCTAGATATCTAGCTGCAGCTTACTGTTGTCTGGGGCCTTTTGGGTGGTTTCGGGCTCACTCGCTGCCGCCTTTTTCTTCTTACCGGACACATGCGCGTCTTCCTCTAACTTGATGCGTAGGCGCAGATTATTGGCGCTATCGGCGTTTTTAAGGGCTTCCTCAATCGTGATACGGCCAGCTTTAAAGTGATCGAAAAGTGCCTGATCAAAGGTTTGCATGCCCACGTTTCCGCTCTTTTCCATGGCGTCTTTAAGTTCTGCAATCTGCGCCTTATGGATCAGATCCTTGACGCGTGGCGTATCTAATAAGACCTCCATGGCCGCAATACGCCCCCCCTCGACCGTCCGAACCAAGCGCTGACTCACTATGGCGCGCAAATTTAAACTTAGTTGCATATAGATCTGCGGATGCCGTTCCGCAGGAAAGAAATTCAGTATGCGCTCCATAGTCTGGTTAGCATTGTTGCTATGCAGGGTGCCCATACAGAGATGTCCGGTCTCTGCGAAGGTGATGGCGGCTTCCATAGTTTCAGTATCGCGAATCTCTCCTAGAAGTATTACATCCGGAGCTTGTCGCAAGGTATTTTTCAGGGCTGCCTGAAAATTAAAAGTATCCATGCCGACTTCGCGCTGCGTGATGATTGATTTTTTATGCGGGTGCACAAACTCGATCGGATCTTCAATGGTGATAATGTGCCCGGCGCTATTGGTATTACGATAATCAATCATGGCCGCAAGCGAAGTCGATTTACCACAACCAGTGGCGCCGACAACTAAGACCAAACCGCGCTTAGTCATAGAGATTTCTTTCATGATATTGGGCAACCCCAAATCATCGATGCCCTGTATATGGGTTTTAATTTGCCGGATTACGATGCCAACACCGCCACGTTGCCTAAAAAAATTAGCTCTGAAGCGACCTAGATTCGGATAGTAAAGCGCCAAATTTTGCTCGTTAGTTTCTTGAAATTCTCTCTGTTGCTTGTCGCTCATGATGCTGTTGGCCAGCATCTCAGTATCCGAAGTGTTTAGGATACGATTACCTGCGGGCCGCACGACACCATTAATACGGTACATCGGTGGACTCTCCACAGTGATATACAGATCGGAGGCATCATGTTCCACCATGACCGTCAGCAATTTTGATATATCTAAAGTTGACATGCTTGCTCCTAACGTTTTGGCTTAGCGCTTGCGCCGGTTGATTCCTTGAGAAGCTCAGAATTTACGCATTTTTCTAAAGCGGTTTCGCGCGTGATCAGATTCTTATTTATTAAATCAAGTAGATGCATATCGAGCGTTTGCATTCCGGATGCTTGCTGAGTCTGCATCACGCTCGGAATCTGATGAATCTTCCCCTCGCGAATCAGGTTTCGCACAGCCACGGTGCCTAACAAAATCTCAAGCCCAGCCACGCGCCCACCGCCGATTTTGCGACATAAGGTCTGAGTAATTATGGCTTGGATCGACTCTGCAAACATAGCGCGCACCTGCGCTTGTTGATTAGGCGGAAAGACATCGATTATACGATCCACAGTTTTTGGAGCGCTTGAGGTATGTAAAGTTCCAAACACAAGATGCCCCGTTTCAGCAGCCGTGAGCGCAAGCTGGATGGTTTCAAGATCGCGCAGCTCGCCCACAAGAATTATATCAGGATCTTCTCTTAAGGCTGCCCGCAGAGCATTCGAGAAAGATTGCGTGTGCGGCCCCACTTCTCTCTGGTTCACGAGAGATTTCTTACTCTGATGTACAAACTCAATTGGATCTTCAACTGTGAGGATGTGTCCTTCGAGCTCATCGTTAATCAGATCAATCATGGCGGCCAAGGTAGTGGACTTACCCGAACCGGTAGGACCAGTCACCAACACCAATCCCTTCTCCTTGCGAGAGATATCGGCCAAGATTGGCGGCATGCCAAGTTCACCCAAACTTAGAATGCGAGTCGGGATCTGTCTGAACACCGCGCCAAGTCCCCGATTTTGCCGAAACACGTTCACACGAAAGCGCGCAGCCTCACCCAACTGAATAGCGAAATCGATATCACTGTGCTCTTCAAAAACCTTGCGCTGGTGATCGCTCATGACATCGTAAATCATGGCCTGAGTTTGCTCGAGCGTCAGCGGCGGAGCTTTAAGTTTTTTCATATCGCCGCTTACCCGAATCATTGGCGGTTCGCCCGCGCTGATATGCAGATCAGAAGCACCCTGTTGAGTGGCGAAATGAAGTAATTGAGTAATATCCATGCAGATGCTCACTTGTTCGCTAAGGGTAGGCGCCCTCACCTAGTGGTGCGGCTTATAGGTGGACGATTACCACTTAAGATATCGGCAGGCTTAGTTGTAAATATTAATGCTACTTAAAAACTAAGGTAACGCAATAACGCTGTTTTGATACAAATCGCTGCCCCAGCCACACAAAGTAGCCGGGTACCTGTCAGGGCCCATTCCCAATATGATACCCAAGCGTGCTACTTATATGACTAAATTGACTGCTGACAGAGCCCTGGAAAGACTGAACTGCCACGATGGCTACAAGGAAAATGAGCGCCAAAAGGAGTACATACTCAACCAAACTAGCACCACTCGGGTCGGTTTTTAGGGACTTCATTTGATCGCTACTTTAGCAACCAGCTATGCTTGCTGACAATCGGTAAATACATCATCAGTACATAAAATGACACGCGCCAAGATATCCACAATTCAGGGGCTGCAAGGGAGCTCCAAAGCCTTTTGGATTGGCAGGCAACGTCTTACGCACTCTAAGATTTTAGTTATATGCAAGAATCAGTCTCGCACCGAGGAACTCTTTGGTGACATCTGCTTCTTCGAGCCAGGCGCCAGCACTTTGCTGCTCCCTGAATGGGACACTCTGCCACTCGAACCTGTCTCGCCCCAGATAGAAATTACCGCCCAACGGGTGAGTGCGCTTCGCGCTTCACAGACCCTTCAGTCTTATGTTGCAGTTGCATCCGTACCCGCCCTCATGCAAAAGGTGCTGAACTTTGAAACTTTGGAGCGTCAGAGCTTTTCATTAAAAAGCGGCCAGGAGGTCAACCGGGATTTTCTGATCTCGAAGTTTTTGGCGGCGGGATTTCAAGGAGTATCGCTAGTTGAAAGCACAGGAGAGATCGCCATTCGCGGTGTCGTCATAGATTTTCTGCCTGTCAGCTATTCCAAAGGCGTCCGAATAGAACTTAACGCGAGTCGCATCGCTCATATAAAACTCTTCGAGCTGGAGTCACAACGTTCGCTCACCAACCTCGAAAGTATTGTGGTTGAACCTGTCTTAGAGAGATTAGATATATCCAAACATGGCCGCAGTTCCTATTACTCCGACGAACTTATCGAAAATATCCGCAAGCGCGCCAAAGAACTCGAACTACCCCCCAGCGAAAGTGCTCGCTTAATCGAAAGCGTCTGCGAAGGGCTGCTAATACCCGAAATCGATCTGGTCTTTCTGAGCGCCTGGAACCAACTAGTTTCAACTTTCTCCTACTTCTCAGACTGCACCCTGATATTTGACGACCACATGGCCTGCGAACAAAGTCTTGATTATTACTGGGAGTTAATAAATGAGCGCGCCCTGCGCATCGACTCTGCCCATATTTTTCCTTCACCCGAGAAACTTTACTTAACTCCGACCGATTTTAGCCGCGCGGCCGCCCAGCACACACAGATCTACCTTGACAGCCTGGAGTTACTGGACACAATTCCCAGCACAGTCGAGAAGCTTACGATTCCGACTAAGTCCAACATAATCCTGACGACTAAATTGGAAACCAAGATCGGTACCGGCAAGGCGCTCTCAGCGCTCAAGCGCTACGTAGAATCCCTCCGCAAACATGAGTACTCAATCGCCTTTGTGGCCGGCAGCGAATCCAGGGGCAAACGCTTAAGGCAGTGGCTTTTGAGTTACGGTTACGATGCCCATCAAATCGACCTCGATACCAGCACTTGGCTCAACTCGCGGCTAAAGCACCCAATAATTATCATGCTTGGAAATCTCTCGGCCGGCTTCCAACTTGAATCCGAAAAAATTGCCTTTGTCTCTGAAAACGAGATCTTTCCGGAACGATCCCACCGCAGAAAGCGCTCTCAAACCACAAACATTAAACGCTTAATGTCCGCCATCTCGCAGCTAAAACACGGAGATTACGTCGTGCACGTTGACTACGGCGTGGGCATTTACCGCGGGCTTAAACATATGCTGCTCGAAGGTGTTGCGTCTGATCTGTTGCAGATCGATTACGCTGACAGCAAGCTATTTCTACCCATCCAAAACATCGCCCGAATCCAAAAGTTTGTGGCGGCCGAGGGCAAAGCTCCCGCAATTGATAAGCTGGCTTCAAAACGGTGGCAAAACACGAAGCGCAAAGTCAGAGAGAGTGTCGCCACCCTAGCAGGAGATTTAATCAAGCTATACGCCACGCGCGCCGTCATAAAAGGTTGGCGATACGATCCCTCTTCTGCCCTGGACGAGGAATTCGCCGATACCTTCCCGTGGGACGAAACACCCGACCAGCTTAAAGCTATAAACGACACCTTGAAAGATCTCGCCAAAGATAGACCCATGGATCGCTTAATCTGCGGCGATGTCGGTTTCGGTAAAACAGAAGTGGCTGTTCGAGCGGCCTACAAATGCATTCAGCATGCGCGCCAGGTAGCAGTCTTGGTGCCCACCACGCTCTTGGCCGAACAGCACCGGCAAAGTTTTTCGCGGCGCTTTGCTGACTATCCCGTAAAGATCGAATCACTAAGTCGCTTCAATCCCCCCCCCAAGAACAAAACTGTCCTTGCAGAGCTAAAGACCGGCAAGGTCGATCTGGTGATCGGCACCCATCGCTTATTACAAAAGGATGTGCACTTTAAAGAACTTGGACTCGTTATCATCGACGAAGAGCATCGTTTCGGCGTAAAGCAAAAGGAAAAGCTGAAGCAGTTAAAAAAACAGGTGGACGTGCTCACATTATCGGCTACCCCCATACCCCGCACCCTCCATCTTTCCCTGCTTGGGATACGTGATATCAGCATCATCAACTCCCCTCCTAACGACCGAATGCTGATCAGAACTTACGTTGCCAGCTCTGAAGAGGGCCTGATTAGAGACGCGATTCTGCGTGAAATTCAGCGCGGAGGGCAATGTTTCTTCGTACACAATAGAGTGCAAAGCATCGCTAGCTTTGCAGGCGCGCTTGCCAAGCTAGTACCGGAAGCTAAATTTAAATTCGCCCACGGACAGATGGCCGAACACGAATTAGAAAAAATAATGGCAAGTTTTTTAAAGAGAGAGATCGACGTCCTAGTCAGCACCTCAATTATAGAATCCGGACTCGATATCCCCAACGCCAACACGATCTTAATAGACCGCGCCGATGCCATGGGGCTCGCGCAGCTCTATCAATTGCGCGGCCGCGTGGGCCGCAGCACCCGTCAAGCTTACTGCTACTTTTTAATCCCCAAATCAAAGCGCATCAGCGCCGACGCGCAGGAGCGCTTAAAGGCGCTGCAAGCGCTTGACGATCTTGGCCTTGGATTTAACCTGGCCGTGCGAGACCTTGAGATTCGAGGAGCCGGGAATTTATTAGGCAAGGAACAGAGCGGCAACGTCTTACTGGTCGGATTCGAACTCTTTACAAAAATTCTAAAAGAAGCCATCGCAAATCTAAAGGGCGAAGAACTCGAGATCGAAGAGCAGGTCGATCCCGAAGTGCGGCTCAATTTCGAATCATATATCCCGGAATGGTACATTCCCGATATCTCTGAAAGACTTGTGCTCTACCAACGGCTCTCTTCGCTAGCCGATTGCCGCGAGACTGATGAGATTGCGAATGAGATCGAGGACCGTTTTGGCCACCTGCCCGCAGAGGCTCAGAACTATCTAGAACTAATGCGCATTCGCACCCTTTTGAAACATTACGGCGTTGAGCGCGCCGAAGTCCGACAAGAGAAAGCCAGCCTAAGTTTCGGCGCCCGAAATTTAGTTGATACGGAAAAGGTTAAACTCCTTGTCGAAGCAAATCCCCAAGCCTTTAAGGTCACCAAACAGGGCACGCTCAGCTTTTCGGTGGACCCGCAAGCGGCCGCCGAGATATCTAGCGTTTACGGAATTATAGAGCGCGTGCTGCTGGGGATTACTGCTGAGGCGGGCCGGTGATGGAGAAAATAATCAGCGGGCAGCGCGTTAAACTGGGTAAAAGACAGCATGCCGCTCAATACCCGCTTGTGCGAGCTTTAGCCAGTGAAATTCGGCTTATTCTGTCGTCGTTATCTCACAGTGTATCTCACAGTGCACAATCCGAATAGTTTGTGTTATAATAGCTGAACTATGGAACAAACAACCGTTCAAGTGTTTTTGCCTTTATTGATGTGGAAGGAAGAAATGCAATTTGTAGCTTTTACTCCTGCTCTCGATCTCTCGTCGAGCGGCGATTCAGAGAAGGAGGCGCTAGCAAATTTTAGCGAAGCGGTGGAGCTGTTTGTCGAGACTGCTTTAGAGCGTAATCTATTAAGGGAAATTCTCGAAAGTTTAGGTTGGCGCTTGGAATCTAATAAATGGATACCAGCCAGTGAACCAATGCAAGCAAGCCAGTCCTTTTCAGTGAATATTCCAGTTCCGTCGGCAATCAATTAAATGCCAGCACTTCGACCACTGCATTGGGAAGTAGTCGATCGCATATTGTTTCGTCTCGGTTTTCGACATCATCGAACAAAGGGAAGTCACCGAGTTTACGTCAAATCAGGGCATTTGATGCACGTTACACTACCCATGAACCGCTCGATACCGGTGGGAACACTGACTTCAATTATTCGACAAATGGGCGCAACCAGAGAACAGTTTCTCGCCTTATTGGACCAGGTGAAGCATTAAAGCGTAGGCGAAGTAGCGGCGACGGTTGAAGATCTTGAAATTTTCGACGGAATTGGCTTTACCTAGCCTATAAGCCGTCTCGACTCTCTCCTGTTATCTGAAGCGCAACAAATCTTGCTCCTTGAACCTCCTTCATCACGAAGCTTCGCTCAATCGAACCGTCGTTTAAAAAACGAAACTCGCCTGAGACTCCACGGCGCAGCTCACCCGAATTTTGGAGGTTAGACCACACACAATCTGTATCGGCCCCCCTTGCAAGTCTGGATGGCGGACGCGAGAGCCTGAACACCGTCGAACACAAAGTAGGCATTGACCGACGGTCGCTCGTTCGCACCGAACATCCGAGTAAATTTCCTCTCAAACATCACTCTCTTCTCGTCGGTTTCCGAGGCCAAAGCCGGGTAGGTGTATCGAATGCCCGATAGCAGATCTCCGAATTTCGCTGCGCTAAAGTTGCTTTCGATGATGTAACCTGAGAATACCGGTGTTGAATCCTTCAACTTAGATCGAGAACGCATAAAGCTGAGAAGCTCATCCTCACCAAGATAGACAAGAAAGGCATCGCTTCCGTTTGCCTTAAGCTTGGCGATTTCGGAAGTCCATGGAAAAGCTTCTCCACTCACTGCGACATCCCGCACTTTCGGATCTCCATCCTACCCGAGATTCTTTTTTAGTTGGGGAAAGAATTCCGTAGTGAAAGAGTCATCGTGACGAAACACTGAGACCAATTTCACTTTTTTAGCTCGAAGATATGCCGCGAGCTGGAAAGCTTCGCTGCCGATTTGAGCGGAGAAGCTTATAAGTTCGGGGGCCTTAGAAATACTTGCTTCGTCAAGAAGCCCGGCAGAGAAAATCGGGATTCCGGCACGCTTGGCCAGAGGCGCGATCGCCTTTGTCCCGTTTAAACATCCCGTCATAAGAAACTTGACCATGTCAATCTCGATCAGCTTCTGCGCGGCGGTGATCGCTTGTTTAGAATTACAAAACTGTTCGTCTTCATATATAAATTTGAAAACCCCCGGGTTTTCCGCACTAGCAAGTTCAAGACCTCGCTTAATGGAAGGATTACGCCCACGCGTACTTCCGAGCGCGAAATTTGCGGGAGAAAAAGAAAAAGTATAAGAAAGGAATAAACTCTAAGCATATTCTATAAAGGCTTCCCAGCCGGGAATACCACACTTATGGGATAGTCGCGAGAGCTTCTCGGTGACGTTCGACCCTTCGGCCACGCAAGAAGAAAGTTTCAGAGAGGCAAACGACCCGATGCCAGCACCTGCCCCGTGACGATGCGCCAATGAGAGCTAACTTGACGAGCGTTTTATTCTTTCCCCTTGGAGTTCCCCCTCGGCGCCATCTTCCATAAGCCCGCACAAGAATTTTAAATAATTACCGACCAGGACATCCCCGCCCGCAGGTTGCTGTGCCAGTGCATATTCACCCGACCTTTCTCAAATTACGCGCTTGTACATGATAGAAGTCCATGATATCATGTGACTATGAATGATAAAATTAATCTCTCAACCTTAACTGAGCGTGGGCAGCTTTCGATGCCGGCCAGTTTGCGGCGTAAGGCCCGGCTCAAAGCGGGTCAGAAATTAATATGGC
This sequence comes from uncultured Bdellovibrionales bacterium, assembly GCA_964631745.1. Lineage (GTDB taxonomy): Bacteria > Bdellovibrionota_C > UBA2361 > UBA2361 > JBGSMV01 > CAZVWV01. The sequence goes on along the minus strand of CAZVWV010000017.1, from coordinate 26,437 downwards.
GTTGGATTAGTGACCGCGAGTTTAAAGTTACCGTTCAGCCGCTGACCACCGCGCCGGGGCCTATGGCCGCGCTGGGGTTTGCTCGCAAGTTCTCGAAGTCCAAGGGCCTCAGTAGCGATGCAGCTTTAAAGGAGATTCGCGCGGGGGATCGGGACTGAGGTGGCTTGAACCTAGAAAGAGCAGTTGAATGTCTTAGGCTGCGGAGATTGGCCAATTTTATTGAGAGAAGCTGGGGATGTCGTGGGTGGTTGATAGCTGCTGTTTGCTGGACATTGCATTGAACGATTCAAAGCATGGACTTGACTCAGCCCATGCGCTGGAAAGTATTCGCGATTACGGTTTGGTGGTGTGCCCCATTTCAGAGATCGAGATTTCGCCTTTTTTTGATGGCTCCATTCAGCATGTCAGGAAGTTTCTTGATTTGATCGGGGTGGCACACTCTTTGGCTTGGGAATCCGAGGATACCATCACGGCTTCCGAGCACTGGACGAACTATGTCCTGAAGAAGAGAAAAGCCCAGGTAGGAAAGCGTCCCGTTGCAGATATCTTAATAGGCTCCTTCGCTTCCCGGTTTGAAGGTTTAGTTACCAGAAATAAGAGTGATTTTGCTGCCATATTTCCTAAGTTAAGATTGCGCTAAGTTTAGAACGGTTTTTGCAAGTAAGGTGCCGATGACCTGTCCGTCCAAGTCGTCGTCATCAAATTCCTCAAAGTCCCGAAGCAGACTCGGTTCAAATCCTGGCCGAATTATCCGAGCCACGTTCTCTTGAGTCCGCCCGAGGGCCTCACGCTTTTTCTTAAAGAAACTCGCATAATGACCTTTGGTTTCTCTATGCCGCCCCAAGTCGCTTCTCTGTAGCCCGACCTGCCACAATAACCAGCCAAGATGCCAGCACAAAGGGGTGTCCCACGGCATTTCCCGATTTAAGTATTTAAGACCTCAATATCATCACCAAAAAGCACCTCGCCGTCTCGAAGCGTGCGGTAAGGTATCCTATTAGCTTCGCAAAATTCCACCTCTTTATCGATATCAGCTGATTCGGGATGATCGGATTTGTAGTGGGGCAGGATAATATAGTTCAAGATGCGAAGCCCTTCCCAAGTGACTTCCTGACATTTCGGGTAGGGAAATGTATTGGGCCGGTCAACAACCTGAATCGCATGTAAGTCGGGAGCAAGCACACATATTCCGGCGGAATAGCCAGCATACAAAAATTGCGTCTGACGAAGCTTATCTATGGCAAGATCAAAGCCGCTGAGCTTCATAGCTTGCCGCAGAACAAAGGTATTACCACCACTAATCCAAACCCCAGTGAAGCGACCTAGCTCGGCATGAAGCTTCGAGTTGTCCGAGAAGAAATCCCGCAAATCCAATTCCGCAAATGGGATGCCGAGCTGCTCAAGGTCCGATCTATTGCGTTGTTGGGTCTCCCGCTGCTCCTCATTTGGAATATGATCTAAGGCGTTGGCGATATATGCTAGCGGACCACCAGCGGCTAACTCTGCCAGCTTCGCACTGTGGTTGCCGAGCCGAAATGAGCTTAGATAGTATTTCATTGTGGTAATTTAGGAGAAAGTTAAGAGTTAAGCTATCTTGCGAGGCAATGCGGCGTCAAGGCCAGCTTTTTGTTGCGCATCGGCCTTCGAGAATTTATATAGAGATTCAGGTTCTCGCAGGGCTTCGAATATGTCATATCTGTCGCGGCTCTAGTTACGAATACTTGTTCACAATTTTCCAGTCTTCGGGACTTAACAGGATCCCCGTTTCTAAGGTCTCTTTCCTCGCTCTGCTTAGTCTTTCACCAGGGATGAGAATCTCATTTTGCCCAGGCACAGGCGGACAAGATTTTATGCCCGCGATAAGCTTTTCCACATGATTGACAAACTGCTCTCGGGTTCCGAAAAATTCAGGGTTGATTACTAAACAAAATACGCCACTGTTTTCCTTGCCGGTCATCTTCCCAGAGCTGCAACCCGTGCCGCCAAGTGCCCCACTTAAAACATCAACTAGAAGGCTTAACGCAAAGCCTTTATGACCCGCAATAAATCCACCAAGAGGAAGTATCGCCGCCGAACTGTCTTGAAAAAACGCGCTCAGAGATGATTCTTCTTTTCCATCCTTTCCGATTAGAATCCCAGGCGGCGCATCTTTCTCTCCCGCTTGATATTTCAAGTTCAGTTTTCCGCGAGCGGTCGAGGCTGTTGCTATATCGATGATGATGGGAGCAATGTCTGGGCCCCTTGGAATTCCAGCGGCAATGGGATTAGTGCTGAGAAACGCCTGCACACTATTCCACGGCGCCACCGCCGGAAAACTGCCGCCATCATTGGCTGTCATAATGGCGATCTTTCCGTTGCTGGCTACCTGCTCGACATATAAGCCAAGCCGCGCTGCGTACGTAGCATTGAGAGTACTTACACAGCCGATCCCAGCTTCAGAAGCCTTTTTTGCCGCCATCTGAAAAGCATTTTCAACCGCCACCGGTCCCAAGAGGAATTTGCAATCAAGAAGAGCCGTAGCAGCGCTTTCCTTTACAACTTCTGGTGAAACTCCAGAAACCATTAAGCCCTTCTTAATGCCTTCCACATAGATTGGAAGCCTCGCGATTCCATGTGAGTGATAACCGGTAAGATTCGCATCAACGAGATGATCCGCGACGATATGCGCTTCATCTATTTTTACTCCAACGGCGGTGAGAGCCTTAACGCTAACCTCGACCAGTCTTTTTGCGTGAATAATAGAAGGGGAAGACATGGGAGTTTTATAGTCTTTAGGGGGTGAGTTGTAAAGTTGTAAGAGCCAGCAGGCAGATAATCAAAGTAACCTGCCTCGGGGTCTTTTTTCAAGCATAATACGCTACAGAACAATAAGTTTTCGCGAGCAAAGCGACCGAAGATCTTGTCAATTCTGTGCTTATGCGGCTGGCCAGAGGGGAAAGTGTCGACTATTCAATCGTTCCGGATTGGCGTAGGTGAAGGATATGAGCGATGTTTCCTTGGATATTCCATTGTGCAAAATCACCTCCTCGCGCTCTTCAGCCCCATTAATGGAAAAAACCAGCGAAGCCTTTGTTTGCGGGGGAACTTCCGCCATATCAAAAAGGGTAGCTGTATCATAAAGCACATCCGCCAGGCGTATCTTCTTCCCGCACAGGTCGAGGTAGATTAAGATATTCGGGGAGAAGCAAGAACTGTCGGATGCCATGAGTAATACCTACGATAAAGCAAAACTAAAAGCAAAAGCAGAGGAATTCGGGGACAATTGGGAAGAAGCTCAGGCCGTGATAAGAGAAATTGAATTTCGTGCCGATATTTGGCTGGCCGACATAAATACGGGGAACATCAAGTTTCCCGAAGGCTGAAAATCGAAAGCTATACAATGTTCTTGCGCCGAAATTCGAATGGGCCTTTTTGTCAGTCCGCCAGAACAACCTCGCTCTATCCCTTCCGAGTATAAATGGGTTTCTTCCGGAGCTGTTCGAGTTCAACCTCAAGTCTCTTGTCAATTTTGAGCATGGCAGGATCGACCTTGTACATCTTTTCCGGAAGAAACTGGTAGAATCGCTGAAAAGCTGGGGGAATAGAATCCGCAACTGTTGGAATATGGCGAATGTGCTGGGAATGGATTGCATCCGTCGCGGAATACCAATAGAAGCAGTAACGTTCATCTATGGCATAGGCCACAGGAGCGGCCCAAGGGATGCCATTACCGTAGGTGCTCAAGGTCATGTACCGATTACCGGCGATGATCTCTCGCACTTTCTCGATGTGATCTGCCATTGAAAGATCCAAATATTCTTGGCGGACTAACGTTTCATACCTCACGGAACGCAAAGGGCCATCGCCCGAGCGTCTCAGCGAGGGCGCGGGTTACGCGCGTATTTCGCCATCAATGGGGAGATACGCACATCGCCACGGTTCTGAACTTGTAACCTTAGTCGCATGTCCAGATCCAGGTAAATCTTCTGCCAAAATAATGCTTCCCGGACCAAATTTGCGTGAGGTTCCGTCACGAAGCTGAACCTCAATTTCGCCTTGAAGTGTGATTACCCACTGCCTTTGCGGCGCATTGTGCCACGGGTAATGGTGCCCGGCCTCTGTTTCATTAAGAATCATAGCATTTAAGCCGCGAAGGCTGGCAAACTGCTCTACTCCATCTCGCTCTAGCGAGATGATAAGGTCTTCAAATTGGGAAGTTCCATCAGATCCAGTAAATAGCCGCGTTACTTGCATAAAATTATCCTAAAGCTATAAGCGTTGAATGTGAAGTGTTGGGCCGCGATTATCCGCCAGGGAGCGTCAACTTGCCGCAGCGCTCACGCCTGAAGATCGCGGGCTCGACACCCCTTGGATTGCGGAGCAGGGCCCCAGTGTCTGAGCCTAGTGTAACGAAGAGTGAGGAGTATTTCACGGTCCTTTAGTCAAATAGATATTGAACAAAAACCGAAGCTAGAGGTCATTACAAGGCACTTCGGATTCTATGCTAACAAATTGATATCACTATCTATATGACTTCGGTTTATCTAGCCTAAATATATAAACCGAAGTGCCACCAGCGGACCGGCCTCGAAATTCCAAGCCGCACTCAATCCAGGCGCAACCACAATCGCGCGAGAGGCGCAGTCGCAAAGTCAGGAAAATTTGGTGTTTAACGTCGCCTGGCGGCAGCCTTACTCTTCTTTGGTAGTTCTCGCTAATGTAAAGAAGCTAGTTTCGTCGAAGTTGTCGCCTTGTGCGCAAACACTGAAACCATTTTCTTCAAAGAGGTTTTTCATTTCACTTCGGGAAAAGGCTCTATGACGCATCTGATCGCTAAATGTGATCAGATTTCCCTGTGAGGTGACACGATAATCGGCAAACCAATTTACAACAAAGGGGTCCTGGGAGACGAGCTTAGTTGTTGATCTACGGATTATTTCTATACTTGAATCACTGACACTCACTAGACCGTTAAAATAATCGGTCACTTGGATTTTAGAATCTTCGTAGTTATCAAGTAGGACTAAGCCTTCTGGTTTAAGTGCACGATGAATGCTTTGTAGCGCCTGAGATGCGTCATCGGCGGTGAGCATATGGGTAAACACTCGGCCGATCACTAGAATTGTATCGAACTCGTTCTCAAAAGGCAGATGACGTAAATCGGCACGCTCGATCCGCGTGTTGGGAAGTCGCTTTTGCGCTTCCTTAACCATCTCATCCGTATAGTCTGTCACCACCAGCTCTAAATTAGTTTTCTGTAGCTCTCGTGCCACCGAAAAGAACCCACCAACAAATAGGCATTTCCGCGGATAGTATTGCTTGATTTTTGAGTAAACAAATTCGGCAACCTGAACTGGGTCCACAACTAGGTCATAGAACTTGGTACAGATGTCCGAATATTCAGCGTAGGTTTCTGTCATTGGGCTTTGGGGTGGTAAGGCGATATAGCATTTTAATCACAAGTTTCGCGTGGGCATGAAGTTTAATCAAGCAAGGACTGCAAGTGCGCAAAATCTTGTGCATGTTATTGTTATGCCACTAAAAATACTGCCTCAAACTCACGCTTGCCGTTCCCGACTCCGAATTGATGGACCAATACTCAGGAAATTTTGGGATCAGCGTGCCCTGTTCGAATCTATGATCAAAAATCTCAGCCTCAATTTTGTAAAGTTCGGTTAAGCATTCTTCTGCACGCCGTTCGAGAGTCTGATAATCGACTGCGATGGTTTCGTTCATGTGATGAAAGTCGTCGCGATCATCAGCATGAATATTTTGGAAGGAAGCCAGCGACTGTTTGGAAATTATCTTCTCTTTGAAGAGCCGGTGGCACCTAGTCTTGTAGTCTTTCGTGCTTCTCATCCGTTTTACTTTAATGAGAAACTTCGAAAGCCCCTCTGCTACTGCCTGACATAACGAGATACAGCCAACGAAATGTCCGTTAATAAAGAGCTCTCGGCACTCAGTAGAGCCCCGGGAAAAGTACTCCCCTGGGATGACATTCAGAACGGGAACACGTTGCGCTCGGGCCCAAGCTTCGTCAAGTCCGGCCTCAAAGGATTTTCGTCTAAAATCTAGCCATTGACTTTTTTGGTTATCGTCCATGAATCTAGTGGCATAATGTTTAGGGTCATTGGTGTGGAACCCAAAACACTGCTGATATTACCCGAAAAGGCCGCCGGGTTCCACATCCAATGCACCCGTTTGTTATACTCCTTCTATTTTACGGTGTCTTTATTTTTCTCCCACCAATCAAGAAGTTGTTCAACCGCCAAGGGTTTCAATTTTTGTTGCGAAACTTCCATAAAATATCTGCCCGCGTATTCAACCTCCGCTAAACTTTGAGAATCCTTTAGAATCTCCACCATGAAGGCCATTCGATCTCTTTTCGAAAAGTCTTCACGCTTCCAAACATATTCCATCAGCGCCAGTCGAATGGGTTTAGGAGCGGAATTAAAAGCGGATTTAAGATCGTTCAGGTTTAGCTTGGCAGGGTCCACATTGTTTTGCCAAGGGACTTGAAAGCCACTCGTATACATCATGGGTGCATGTATATCTAGGATAGCTGCCCAAGTTTGGATTGCAAATTTGGATAACGGACTATTAGTGTCGTCAGCCCACTTCTTCAGTTGATCAAATGCCGGCCGACTATCACTTTGCGCAGCAAGAACTGTAGTATGAAATTCAGAAAACTCATTAATGGATTTTAATTTTTCACTCGCCTCCTTTAAAGTGTTGTCAATTTTTTCGAGTTTAAAATCTGCTTCTGTTGCTTTTTCTTTTAAATCCTTTGTTAACTTTGTTGCGTCTGCGGCTTCCTTTGCAACGAGATCTACCGTTGCACTTTGCGTCTCGACTCTTTTGCGAAGATCTAATATTTGTTGGGCATCTACTGAAGCCTGCTGAGCGGCAGCTTTAATAGTTCCCACGCCTTTTAAAGATATTTCAATAGCTCGTTCATGAAAGGTTAATACAAGCCCAACTAGAATCGCGATAGATCCAATAGATCCAACTGAAATTAAACTGGCTGTATTTCCACGATCGTTCACAGCCCACCAGCCCATAATAATTAGGCTGTTCATAATAGTTAAAATGCCAATTAGCTGTAACATAGATCTATTTTTTGATTGGACAGTATCGTTCACAATTAATAACCATTCAATTGGCTAAGGAGTATAACATACTAGTAACCGCTTCGCCCTTAAACGATATTGACAATATCACCCCAAGTCAAAATGCACTTAAAGCACTAATTTCATTCTCAATTAATTTTACCAATGTTGTGATCCATTCCCCGCTAGTGCTGGTAACAAGCCTTGGGAGTTCGCAGGAAATAGTAGTACTGGCAAAATTGCAGAATCTTCACTCTTGACAGTTGCGGGTCACGGGGCCACGCCCTAAACGGTAGCGCAACTGTAAAGAAAAATCAGCAATCGCTCCGCAAAAGCAAGACAGGATTATTAATTAAATATCAATTAACCGAAACCAACAGATCCACAGCTTCTCTGAGCTCGGCGGTATTCAGCGGTTTCTTTAAGAATTTGGCGTGGCCGAACTCTAGCAGGTCGGCGACATCTACCTCGGACGAGACGCCGGATACCAGAAGCACCGGCAAGGACTGGAAGGTTTGGTTGCCTCGCACGATCTTCATGAATTCTCGGCCGTCCATGTCTGGCATCATTAGGTCGGTTATGACCAAGTCGATATCGGGATTTTCCCAGAGGGTTTCCCAGCCGTGCCGACCGTTGGAACTTTGGACCACTACATAACCCAAGTTCTCCACGTTCTTGACCAACATCCTTCGGGTGATGATATCATCATCAATTACTAGCACCTTGCGCATAGCTTTCCCCACAAACTTTTCCTCAATTACCTTTCACATTTGCTTTGGCAGCCTCGGCTTGCGCCTTAAAGGCCGCTTCCGCCTCTGATACCACCTTAGAATCAGCTTTCCGTTTAACTCGACTACTAGCACCTTTGTAGTTATCTGTCTTGAAAGCTTTTTTGGGAACTGGCGCCTCACTAAATATCTTGATGGCCAACTCTACGTACACCTGAAACGATTCGGGCGAGAGGTTGCCCAGGTTATGAGTCAGTTCTTTGAGCTTTTTCATGCTGGTGCCGGGCTCATGTCCGAGACCTTTGAGATAAGCTACCAGGTCAACTTGGTTGATGATATCGGTCAGCAAAAGAGTGAGGCCGATTCTCTCGCGCGCGGCCGAGCGCTCCTTTCTAACTTTGGCAGACAGCGTAGTAATCTCCACTAGCTGATCTACCGAGTACGGCTCAAATAAGAACCCATCAACACCGATCATGACGTTATTTGCGATGACTCCACTGCCTTGATCCCTGGCGCCCAACACCAAAATATAAGCCGTGTCTTGTCCGGTCTTGGTCTCTTTGGAGACATGAATAAAATCTTGTACATCTTTAGTGTCAAACTTACTGGAGAGAAAAACCACATCACAATGATCTCCGCCAACTTGAAATCGTTGCGAACACTCGCGCGTGGAACTGAACACATGAATCTTGCCGAATTGAGTTACTGAAGAGGTAGCTTGCCGCAAACGCATGCGCGTATCGATCTCGGAATCGACTATGAATGCATCAAATTTTTCCTGTGTTATCGGTGCCATACCGCTAGCTCTCCCATAGTGGACAAATCGGTATAAAGGGTGCCAAACTTTACGAGAAAAGCGCATGGCGACTCGTTCCATGCGAAAGATACTTGATCCACCGACGGCAGCTTGCCCAAACGAACGGGTCATGCGTTGCTATCAGTAAAAGTTCGTTTTATTATACCGCTAGCAGAGAGTACCAAATATGAAGAAACCCCCATTTTTGTTAGTTCTTGCTGTGTTTTTACATGTAGCAGGATATGCATTCGCTCTGGATTCTGCCACCACACAGCCCGTCGACGCGGTCGTTGCTAGCGTTAACAACGTTCCAATTACCATTCAAGATGTGCTCATTCGTTCCAGCGACAAGCGCAAGCTATCGCTGCAACAGGCCTCGGCCGACCCAAGTTTTAGGCAGGCGCTTGAGTCGTTAATTCTTGAAGAGCTGGTCAAAGCCGAGGCCAAACAGAAAAAGATCGATGTGAGTAAGTCTGAGTTGGACCGATATGTTGAGGAAGTTGCTCAAAAAAACAACTTAAGCGTGGATGGCCTCAAGAAAGCGCTAGAACAGGACGGAAAGAGCTTTGAAAGATATAGTAGTCAAGTCGAGCTTGAAATACTGAAATCCAAGTTAATCTCCTCATTAGCGCACACCTCCTCCACCGTCAGCGAAGATGAAATTGATAACTACCTAAAATCTCACCCCGAGCTCACAAAATCCGGCACCAAGATTAAGATCTCGCAAATTCTTATCTCCACCAGCCAGCGCTCATCTGACGAAGCGCAAGTAATCGCCAAGGACATCCTAGCCCAACTTGGCTCGGGGAAAGAGTTTGCTATGCTTGCCAAAGAGATCTCTGACGGACCCGAACGCTCAGAGGGCGGGTCGCTGGGGCTGATTGCCGAAGAGGACCTAAGCCCCTTGGTGTTCGATGCTATTTTTCCGTTAAAAGAAGGGGAGGTCAGCGCTCCCATCGAGAGTCCGCAAGGTCTGCACCTATTTCGCCTCGACCAGCGCATTAAAGAGGAAGGCCAAGAGGCTGCCATGGCTGGTGTGCGTCAAGAAGCCCGGCGCATGTTGGAGCGTGATAAGTTTGTGAATAAGACCGAGAGCTACTTTACCAGCGAACTTTACAAACACCATTCGGTCGAAAAGAAAATTTAGTAACTGTTTACGAGCGTAGTCAATCTTAAGGAGACTCAAATGATCAAATTAAATCCACAAATATTTAGAGAGTATGATATTCGCGGCACAGTAGATAAGGACCTCTCGGATGAGTTCGCTTTTCTGTTAGGCCGCGCGTACGCAACTTTGGCGAAAGACCACGGCAAAAACAAGATCGCGATCGGATACGACTGTCGTCACAGCTCGGAAGGTTACGCCCGCGCTCTAGCTGACGGCATGAGCAGCGAGGGTATAGATAGCGTATTAACCGGCATGGGCCCTACCCCGCAGCTTTATTACTCTATTTTTAAAAGAAATTACGGGGGTGGGATTCAAATCACAGGCAGCCACAATCCACCTGACATGAATGGTTTTAAGCTTTGCCTCGGGACGGATACGCTCGCCAGCAGCGACATTCAAGACCTTAAAGACCGTTGTGAAGTTTGTCTAACAAAGCAGCCCGGCCCAAAACTCGGAAAGATCGGCGAGGACAATATTAGGGCGGAGTACATCGAAGATCTTGCCAATAACTGCAAAGCCTTCATGGGGAAGCGCAAGATTAAAGTTGTAGTCGACGCTGGAAACGGCGTGGGCGGCTTGGTGGGGCCAGAGGTTTTGCGTCGTTTGGGATGTGAAGTAATTGAGCTTTATTGCGATCCCGATGGGGATTTTCCGAATCACCATCCCGATCCAACGGTGCTAGATTACATTCAGGATTTAATTAAATCTGTCAAAGAGAACAAGGCCGATCTGGGGATTGGATGGGACGGCGATGCCGATCGCATCGGCGTTGTCGATCAGAAGGGCCAGGTTATTTTTGGCGACATGCTGCTTTTAATCTATGCCAGACAGATCTTAAAGGATCTTCCTGGCGCCACCATCATCGGAGATGTTAAGTGCTCTTCGCGTCTTTTCGATGACATCAAGAAGCGCGGCGGTAATGCCATCATGTGGAAGACAGGGCACTCCTTAATTAAACAAAAACTAAAGGAGACCGGCGGCGCGCTTGGCGGCGAGATGAGCGGGCACATCGCCTTTAAGCACCGATTTTTCGGCTTTGACGATGCTATCTATTCAACTGCTCGGCTGATGGAGGTCGTTAGCCAAACGGATCTTCCGGTTTCGGATTTTCTTAAAGATTTGCCGGCTATGGTTTCCACCCCTGAGATCAGAAGCGATTGCCCTGAGGAGATAAAATTCAAGATCGCCGAACTGGCCAAGGAAGCTTTCAAAGAGTACCAGGTCAGCACTATCGATGGGGTCAGAATTCAGTTCGATAAAGGTTGGGCTCTTGTTCGGGCCTCCAATACGCAACCGATCCTGGTGATGCGTTTTGAGGCTGAAAGCGCTGATGACTTAGATCGTTATCAAAAACTGGTGCTCGATCGAATTGAAGCTATCAAGAGGAGCTTGTAAGAGTTTGCCACACCAGGGGGTGTCTTTGCAGGCGTTTCTTAGCGCCAACAGGTCTGCTTTAACGGAAAATAAATTCATCGGCATATGTGGCGCCTCGGGAACGGGCAAGACTCAACTGATTCGCGCGCTCGCACAAGCCGCTTTGGAGCGCCAAGCTTGGGTTGGAAATTTCAACGCCGGTAAAGTTTCGGTCTTCTCAGACCAGCCTGAATATGCGGCGCTGACTCTTAAAGAATCGGTGGCGCTAGGAACTGGGGCTGATGAGCTTAAAGCTGAAATTCAGATTAAGCAGCTTAAGACAGTTTCATCTGGGCTAAAATCGGCGCTAATGCAGGCCGGTACGATTGCATGTCCTCACTGCAAGGCCCCGCCTGTATCACTGAAAGTGTTAAATCTGCCCCAGATACTTTCGCACGTCAGCACTCTAGGATCGAATCCGGAATTAGTAATCGCCAGCAGAACGGACGAAAAAGGTTTGACCCACCGCACTCTGATGAAGCGCGGAGTGTCGCAACTTATCTTTGAAGGGCTCTTGCAAATGCTTGGCGATCTTAGTGCGCTGCCTCAGGAATTTTCCGTAGTGAAACATATTACCGCAGCGGTTGATGCAAACAGGAATTTTCTGCAGAGACTTTTATTTACAGAACCAAGCAACAAGTATCAATTCGAAGTTTGGGGCCGTAGCCCGCCCAGCCATGCGCTAAAAAGAGTCTGCCATACGAACAAGGAGCTCTTTTGCCCAGCCTGTGGGGACTCTTTTGATTTCGCTGAGCTACTTTCGATGCGTGCGCCCATGAAGCTTGGTCACTTTGTCCTAACGCAGTTGGAGAAAAGCTCGCTCTTGGAATTTGCCCGGCAGCTAAGTTCTGTGACTGCGCTTGCAACTAAAGAGCCTAAGACTAAAGAGTGTCTCGAACTTGAGCGCTTTCTGGATTTAGCCAGGGGCTTTGGATTGGGAGCCCTGGGCTTAGAGAGAGAGATTGGGTCGCTAGCAAGCGGAGAGGGCTTTTTATTAAACCTGGCACACCAGCTAGCGCAGAATGGGCCGGGTAAATTTTATCTCATAGATCGCGTATCCGCTTACTTAGGGGCGCAAGGCTTTGACAGACTAATCAATAAACTTAGCCAGCTCGCACGGGGCGAGACTTCCGTACTCGTGGCCGATTGTAATCTGCCAAGCAATGCTAAATTTGAACTCTCGGTATCCCTTGCGCCAACGCCTCCGCTAAAGGCCTGCACCGCCCCGCAACCTGTTAGCACTCAGGAAATATCCAAGCCTTCAAACCACAGCGATGCAGCGCTTCAAATTCGATGCCGGCTCGTGAATCAAAAACTGGTGGAACTAAGTATCCCTTTAAGACAGCTTGCGGTTCTTACGGGAGACACGGGAGCGGGAAAAACCTCGCTAATTAACACCGCAATTTATGCATCCCTGGTAGCTCAAAAGAAACGTCAGCCTCTCCCGGCACATGTCGGGCACTTTTCACTATCTGCTTCCGTCGGACGCGCGGCTTACGTGGAGCGCTTGCGCGCGCACGAAGAGAAGCGCTCGACGGTATTTAAGTTATTAGGGCTAGATCTCGAACTGGCCAACCATTTCTCTAAACTTGAGGATTCGCGCATCAAAGGAGTTAGCCCTAAAGAATTTATGGGCAAGCGTACGCCCAGGCTCGAACGCATTACGTACAAACAGAAAAGCTATCAGGAATTTCTAAGTTTGAGCCTTGCACAGCTTTTCGAGCTAATTTCGCATCTTCCGGTGATTGGTGAGGTGCTGCGCTTTGCAAACGCTTTGGGGCTTGGGCAGATTCTTGCCTCAAGAGAGCTTGGAACTTTAAGCCTTGGAGAATTCCAAGCTCTCTATCTCGCTACCAAACTTCAAACAAAGATACCTAACACACTTTTTGTGTTGGAAAGACCGGCATCGGGTCTCGATCAAACCACTACATTGGCGCTAGTCAATCTGATACAACTTCAGGTGCTTAGCCGCGGGCATAGTATTATAGCCGAAGAGTCAAACGATTTTTTTATTAGCCTGTCAGATTGGAGCTACCAGGTTTAGACCTTGCCGATCTCTTTAGGATCTTGCTCTTCGATTACTCCTGTCGGTATGGCTTCCATCACTGGTAAGACAACTTGATTATCCTTAATTAAGACCATTGGCAAAGCGCCGATCTCTACTAAAGAGTAGCCAGGATTATTTTCTTTGAAACTGTTTATCAACCAGGCAAAATCCGGGTCTGATAATTCATATGGATAAATTGCGCGAGCCATTTACCTATCCTCCTAAACTGCTATTACAGCAACTGCATAAGTTCCATTGGGGGCTAGGGGCTAGGCATAAGAGCAAACACACACCACTCTCTCGCTTAATACTAAGTATCGGAGGGGAGCGGTTTCAACTTAAGTACGAGAAACCACCAATTTCATATTAATAGGGGCCCAAGAGGCTGAGTGATGATTTGCGAATTATTTGCCCTCGTGAACGGATACTAAATAATATGGTGTCAGATCAGTTGATTAGGAATCGTCTCATAATTGCCTAACGGGCTTGAAATGACTGGCTAAGAGTGAGATCTTAGGGACATTTCTAAGAATAAATAAGAATAAA
>CAZVWV010000017.1:0-12641 GCA_964631745.1 uncultured Bdellovibrionales bacterium | reverse complement strand
CTTTTCCCGGAATTGAGGTACAAAGGTTCGTAATGCAGTCCAACGATAAAAAGGCGGCTACTCAGGTAGAAAGCGCAGCCACTATATTTACCCGCTCCGAGCATGGCATCTCGCGCCAAGATTTAGATCCTGATGCCCTAAAGATTATGTACCGCTTGCTGCGGCATGGATACAAAGCCTATATGGTCGGTGGCGGGGTACGCGACCTGCTCTTAGGTAAGAAGCCAAAAGATTTCGACATCGGCACAGACGCCACCCCCAATCAGATTAAGTCTCTCTTTAGAAACTGCCGAATTATCGGACGGCGTTTTAAACTTGCTCATGTTTTTTTTAAGGGCGGAAAGATCATAGAGGTTTCAACCTTTAGAGATCTTAGCTCTGCGGTGGATCCGATCGAGGCCAATATCCCGCAATTTGGCCAGAATGCATTGCGCGACAACAAGTATGGCACGGCCGAAACCGACGCGGTACGCAGGGACATCACCATTAACGGGCTCTTTTACGACCTCGGTACCTTTTCAGTGATTGATTACGTAGGCGGGATGGAGGATCTGCGCCTCGGTCGCATAAGAATTATTGGCGAACCGGCTCTGAGAATCGCTGAAGACCCAGTCAGAATGCTGCGCGCCGTGCGCCATGCTATCCGCGCCAACTTTGTGCTGGATCCTAGCTGCGAAAAGGCTATTCTGGAAAACGCGCACTTAATTACGAAGAGTAGTCCCGTTAGAGTTTATGAAGAGATTCGGAAGGATTTATGCTCGGGGCACGGCTGCGGCATTCTAAAGTTTAATCGGGACTTAGGGTTGTTCGACGATCTATGGCCGGAGCTCGCCGCTAAGCCAGATTCAATCTTAACCGGCCATGACAAACTTAGTGATGCGTTAAAAGAGTTGGATCGACTAATACTTTCGGGCCAAACACTTAGCCCCACCCTGATTCTTAGCGTGATCGCATTTTTTATTATTCGGAATCAGAATCCGGAGGCCAACCATCAGGACCTCGCCCAGAATCGCGATCTATTAGCGGATTATGTGAGCGATTGCTTCACGCAGTTGGCGGTGCCAAAGAAAGAACGTATGCGCATCGAAGATCTTTTGCGCCTGTTTTTTAAGATAACTACCACGGAGCCTAAACGCATCTCCAGCACCAGCCTGCTAAAGAATCCAGCGCTCCCAGAACTGCCTTGGTTTATCAAGGCGCTGGGGCAGGATAGCCCAGAGATGCCCTGGTCTAAGATCTTAGAAGATCTCCAAGCCAAGCTCATACATGGGTCCGAGCGGGACAAAACGCTCATTCGACATCCCCAAAGAAGGGGCCCGCGTCAACCTCGCCATCGCGGCGGAGTCGGGCGCCGCCGACGGTTCAATAGACAATGAAGCTGCTTTCATTATATTTAACTTGCGCCAAGAAAGCCTCGCGCGCGTTGCTGATGAACTGGATCTTAATTGTGGCGTCTGTGGCCTGCTATCTAATCTACCAATTTATCGCCGGACTTTTTCAGAGCGGTGGATTCGCAGGAGGACTTTTGGTGGGGTTAGTTCAAATTTACCTTTTAACGCTTTATTACGGTTGGCTGCATCAGGTTCATCAGAACCAAGCTCTCAAGCTGAGTGATTTTTCGCATTTTGATTACTCGTTATTTTCCGGAATCATTAACGTAGGCTTTATTTTTTTTATGGGGCTTTTTTTGGCGGGACTTACGGCGCAGGCCACCTCGCAACCGGCCATTATCTTAATCCCACAACTAGTTATTCTTTTGGTCTTTAACTGTATCCCCGAAAGTATCTATATACATCGTTACGATAGCTTTTCAGCTCTTAGACATGCCTACAATTTTACCCGGGACTACTGGATCGAATGGTATCTGCCTTTTGTTTTATTGTTATTGCCCTGGGCCCTCACAAATCCGTCGGGAGCATTAGTAGTATTGTCGCAAACTGATAACCTACTCCCAACACTACCGATTATTCCGGCAACCTCCGTATTATTAGCGCGGTTACATGCCCCCGCTATATTGAGTCTGACTCTGGGAGTCATCTTAGCGACATGGTTTATGCTCTTTAGAGGGTATCTGTTCGATTCGCTCGACGCTCGCTCAAACGCCAAGGGGTTGTGGGGTAGGTAATGTTTCTGCTGCGCCTCTGCCGTCTGCGTTTTCTCCGGAGTTTTTGATTAATTACGATCCAGACTAGCCTAGCAGGTCTACTTTCTGCTACAATAAAATCCCGGAACTGATTAATCCCATCAAGCAAATTTTTTAGGGCAGTAATTATGTCAGGATCTCATCAGTCTGGGTCCAATCAAAATAAGTCAAGCCACTCCAGATCGACAAAGTATATCTTTGTCACAGGTGGAGTAGTTTCTTCGATCGGAAAAGGGCTCTCGTGTGCCTCGATTGGAGCTCTATTAGAAGCGCGTGGTTTGAAAGTCAATGCGCTAAAGATGGATCCTTATATCAATGTGGATCCTGGCACTATGAGCCCCATCCAGCACGGCGAAGTTTTTGTAACCGATGACGGGGCCGAAACTGATTTAGATTTGGGGCATTATGAACGTTTCTTAGAAAACATTCGCATGTCCCGTAAAAACAATTTCACCACGGGACAAATTTACGAAACCGTTATCGGAAACGAGCGCCGCGGAGATTACCTAGGTGGCACTGTTCAAGTCATCCCGCATGTGACGGACGAGATTAAGCGCCGTGTTTACGCGGCTGCCGAAGGCTTTGACATCTGCCTAGTCGAGATCGGGGGCACAGTTGGCGATATTGAGAGTTTACCGTTTCTTGAGGCCATTAGGCAGATTCGTTTCGAAATCGGGCAGGAAAACACCTTATACATACACGTCACGTTGGTGCCTTACATCAAGGCCGCGGGCGAATATAAGACCAAGCCCACTCAACATTCGGTCAAAGAATTGCTGGGATTTGGAATCATGCCCGGAATTATACTTTGCCGTTCCGAGAGTGTGCTCGATCAAAAATTTAAAAAGAAGATTAGTTTATTCTGTAACGTGGCGGAGAACTGTGTCATTAACGCTCCAGACGCCTCCACAATTTACGAAGTTCCGCTAACGCTACACGCCGAGGGGCTAGATGACCGTATCACCGAGCAGCTCCATATTTGGACAGGCGCGCCGAATCTTTCTTCTTGGAAGAAGATCGTAAAGACCATAAAGGCCCCGGGGAACGGGCAAGTTAAGATCGCCATGGTGGGTAAGTATGTGGAGCTGACCGAAAGTTATAAGAGCTTAACAGAGGCTGTGCACCATAGTGCCATCGCCAACGACTGCAAGGTTGAGATCGTTTACTTGGACAGCGAAGAGATCGAACAGCACGGTATCGAAGCGGTTATTCAAAAAGCGACGTCGGGTGAAGGGGTCGATGGCATTTTAATTCCGGGTGGTTTTGGGTCTAGGGGCAGCGAGGGCAAGATTGCCGCCGCGGGTTTTGCAAGAAAATCGAAATATCCTTTCTTCGGGATCTGCTTAGGGCTCCAAATGGCTGTGATTGAATTCGCGCGCAACGTGGCTCAGATTAAAGACGCTACTAGTAGAGAGTTCTCTGAGCATTCGACCTCCGCCGTAATAGACATGATGGAGACTCAGAAACGGGTGGAGAAAAAAGGTGGCTCCATGCGCTTGGGCGCATATCCGTGCTCGTTGCGAAAAGATTCGATCGCAAGGAAGCTTTATGGGCAGAAAGAAATCAGCGAGAGACATCGACATCGATTTGAGGTGAATAACCAGTTTCGCGCCGCCCTAGAAAGCGCCGGACTTATATTTTCGGGGGTGTGGGAGGAAGGCGATCTGGTGGAGATCATTGAGCTAAAAGACCATCCTTGGTTTGTAGGCGTTCAGTATCATCCGGAATTTAAATCAACCCCGCACCATCCACATCCGCTATTTAAAGGCTTTATCGGAGCGGCCATGCGCTTTAGAGATGCTAAGTTAGGGACCGGCGCGGGAGCAAAAACTGAGCAAGGCCAGGCACCCGACTCTTCGGAAAAGAACGGCAAACACGCGCTTCATAGCGATCCGAAGCAGCTCTCTATCGCAGACATTGTGCCTTAGTGCCTTAGTTCTCATTCTTTCGCCTTCCTGCTATACTGCGCCCAATTACTATGGCAACGGCAAATTTCGAAATTGTTCCTGGGATGCGAGCTGGTGAGGGCGAGAAACTGCTCCTAATTGCGGGCCCGTGCCAGATCGAGTCTTTAGAGCACTGCTTGAAAATTGGCGGGTTTCTGAAAGAGCTTTGTAAAGATCTGCCGGTTAATTTAGTTTTTAAATCTTCGTTCGATAAGGCTAACAGAACCAGCTTGGCCGGAAAGCGCGGACCAGGTATTGAAACAGGACTTGAGATTCTTGCCGCAGTGAAGAAATCGCTTGGAATCCCAATTTTAACTGACATACACACAGCCGAACAAGCTACTGAGGCCGCCAAAGTCGTGGACATTTTGCAGACTCCGGCCTTTTTGTGCCGCCAAACGGATCTGTTGTTGGCAGCCGGGCGCACGGGAAAAACTATCAATTGCAAGAAGGGCCAGTTTTTACATCCGGACGACATGCGCTATTCTGCGGAAAAGATCAGCTCTACAGGCAATTCTAAAGTCTTACTATGCGAGAGAGGTAGTTGCTTTGGATATCGAGATCTGATCGTAGATCCTAGGAGCTTGTTGATTCTTAAAAATATCGGATATCCGGTAATTTTTGACGCCACGCACTCCGTTCAAAGCATGGGGGGCGCGCAAGGGGCCTCGGGCGGAAATCGAGAGTTTATTATTCCGCTTATTAGAGCGGCAGTATCGCTGGGAGCGCACGGACTTTTTATTGAATGTCACGATGCCCCCGATAGGGCGCCCTCTGATGGTGCCAGCATGTTGCCGCTTGTCCAGATGAAAGAAGCGCTCGAATCGGCGCTTATATTTAGAGAAGCTTACCAGAAAAGCACAAGATAGATGCAACTCTCGCGCGCTCAAAGCAGGTGGCTAGCATTCTCTGTTCTGGGGATATTTTTTTTGGTGGTTATCTTATTAAGCCAACGCCAAGATTTTCAAACAGCCAAGATGGACACTATCGACACGCCCAGCCCTGACCAGACCCCCTCACAGGGCGGCGGTTCTGCCTTTATCATGAATCGCTTTCAGCGCAGCGAAACTAAGAACGGCAGGACGCTCTGGGAAGTCACTGCGGAACACGGGCAGTACTATCCGGAAACCAGTAGCGCTTCGCTCAACTTGGCAGATCTGGTTGTTTATCAAAAAGACGGGAAAAAGGTACGGTTGAAGGCAAAGGCGGCGAATTTAAAAATTGAAGCAGGAACGTTAGCTGAAGCCAAGGGCGATGGTGGAGTAGAGGTGGATTTTAACGGCGAAGCCTTACTGAAAACAGCCTCGGCTACCTTTAACCGCTCCGAGAATACCATCGTTGCTCCGACTAGGGTAAATATTACGGGAGAGCGGCTTGATGTTTCGGGTGATA
This sequence comes from uncultured Bdellovibrionales bacterium, assembly GCA_964631745.1. Classification (GTDB taxonomy): domain Bacteria; phylum Bdellovibrionota_C; class UBA2361; order UBA2361; family JBGSMV01; genus CAZVWV01. The sequence goes on along the minus strand of CAZVWV010000017.1, from coordinate 7,160 downwards.
TGTTAAATGCTGAGATCGAAAGCCAAACAGTGGTGATTAAGGGTCATGTTAAGACGATTATTAAAGCGAAAAAGTAGGCTGCTCGTTTTGAGCATGGGCCTTGTTCTTTTTTACAGTGAAAGCTTTTGCTTGGCGGCGCCTACTGCCCCGGATAAAACAGACGCCAGCAAAAAAAGTACCGGCCTTGAAGCTTTCGATGTTCAAAAGGATTTCGATAAGTTGCCAACCTCCGTGTCGTCTAATGCTTTGACATTGAAAGCCAAGGAAAAAATCTTCGAATACACCGGTAATGTCGAGGTAATCCACGGAGACCTAACGCTTAAGGCCGATACGCTTGAAGGAACATACGACGACAAGAGTCAGATTCAGAAGATGACCGCCAAGAGCAACGTCTTGATCACAAAAGGGCCGGCGATTAAGGCCACAAGCCAGAAGGCCATTTACGATAAGAAAAGCGACACGCTGACGTTGACAGAGAATCCGCAGTTGGAGCAGAACGGGAATATTCTGAGCGCTGACTTAATTCGACTTTTTATAAAAGAGGAACGCAGCGTGGCTGAGGGGACGGTAAGGGTGAAGGTCGCCAATTCGGATGCAATAAACACCACGGCGGGTAAATAGATGCATACTCTTCAGGCACTTAAAGTTTCAAAGCGCTTCGGTGAGCGCACAGTGGTCAATTCCGTGTCGGTCGATCTGCAATCAGGGGAAGTTGTGGGACTTTTGGGGCCAAACGGGGCGGGCAAAACTACCACCTTTTATATGTTTACTGGTTTGATAGCACCGGATCAAGGCCACATACTTCTGGACGGGAAGGAGATCACAAAAGATCCAATGTACATCAGATCCAAACTCGGCGTTGGATATCTCCCCCAAGAGGCTAGCGTCTTTAGAAAGCTCTCGGCCGAAGATAATGTCATGGCGATTTTGGAGACCATAGAAGATTTGAGCGCCCAACAACGGGCAGCGCGCTGCGAGATGCTTTTGCAGGAGCTAGGACTACTTGCGATTCGAAAGAGCGTTGGTAGTTCGCTATCGGGCGGGGAGAGACGTCGCGTGGAGATCGCCAGATCGCTGGCTCGTTCACCCCATTTTATTTTGTTGGACGAACCTTTTGCCGGCATTGATCCTATCGCTATCCGAGATATTCAAAATATAGTGGCTAGTTTACGAGACAAGGGCATCGGCGTTTTGATTACTGACCATAACGTGCGCGAGACCCTTGGAATCTGCGATCGCGCCTACATTATGGTGGACGGTAAGGTGCTGGAGGAAGGCAGCCCCTTGGAAATCGCGAGCAGCGCCTTGGCCCAGAAGCACTATCTAGGACAAGGCTTCGCTCTTTAGCCTTATTTAAATTAGTTATTCCAGTAAGTTACAAATATTTATGCGAATCGCACGAGCGCACGCATATTTTTTGCATACAAGCCCTACGATCCTCATCCTAATTAATATTGGGTTAATTTTAACAACAGATACAGATGGCTCTTGAGACAAGATTATTACAAAAGCTGAGTCAGCAGCTCCTGATGACTCCGCAGTTGCAGCAAGCCATTAAGCTTCTGCAACTCGGGCGGCTTGAGTACAAGGAAGCACTTGAGAAAGAGCTTCTGGACAACCCCTTTCTTGAGGAAGAGCAGCGCGACGCGGGGGACGAACTAAGGCGGGCCACGGATCTGCCGGAATCAGGCGTTGCGACCCAGGCGCCGGAAGCCAACGAGAGCGGAGAGTCGGATCCGGACTCTCTTCTTAACAAGTCAAGCTCTCCCGTGGATTGGGAGGACTATCTTGAAAAATTTACGGACTCACGCGGGTCATCTACCCCCAAGGGATTTTCGGACTTTGAAGATAGACCTTCGGTGGAATCAGCTGCGGGCAAGGCTGAGTCCCTGCAGGAACACTTGCTCTCGCAATTAAGATTCGGTGGACTTGCCGAAGACGATCTAAATATTGCCATGCATCTTATCGGCAACCTTGATAAAGATGGTTATCTTTGCGCAACATTTGACGAGGTGGCTGAAGAGGCGGGCTGCTCGGTCAGCGAAGTGGAGCGAATGCTTACGATTATTCGCGATATGGACCCTCCGGGCGTTGGAGCTAGAAATCTAAGTGAATGCTTGCAGATTCAGCTCGAAAATATGGGGCTAGGAGATACTCTCGAGGCTCGCATCGTTAAGAGTCACTTGGACAAAATCGAAAAGCGCAAATACGACCAGATCGCCAAACTCGAACAGGTGGCGGTAGAGGAAGTATACAAAGCGGTTCAGGCAATAAGAAATCTTGAACCTCGGCCGGGGCGACCTTTCGCGGACGAAGCCATTCGCTACATAGTGCCCGATATCTACGTTTACAAGTCAGGAACTGAATACGTAATCTCGTTAAATGAGGATGGTCTTCCAAAGCTTCGCGTTAGCCCATACTACCTAGAATTATTAAAGCGCAAGGATACCGACGATCAGCCCAACTTGGAGTACCTACAACAAAGACTGAAAGCCGCCACCTGGTTGATAAAGAGCATTCACCAGCGGCAGCAGACGATTTATCGGGTCACTGAAAGCATCGTGAAATTTCAACGTCATTTTCTGGATCATGGGATTGATAAGCTAAAGCCCCTGGTGCTAAAAGACGTGGCCGAAGACATCGGCATGCACGAATCGACTGTCAGCAGAGTGACTACAAATAAATATGTGCATACCCCGCAGGGCGTTTTTGAATTAAAATACTTTTTCACAAACGGGATTCGTACCGGCGATGGCGATGTTTCTTCGTCCTCGGTCAAGGAAAAGATCAAGAACATGATCTCATCAGAGACCCCTGAAAACCCGATTAGCGATCAACAGATTGTAGATAAGCTAAAAGCCGAACAGATCGAGATTGCCAGACGCACCGTGGCAAAATATAGGGAGAGCTTGGGAATACTTTCATCATCAAAACGTAAAAAGCTCTTCTAACCCTGCCCCACTTTGTATAGAATCAGTCTGTAGATATAAGTTCCAAATGACAATATTTCATAGGATGTTTTAATGACAAGTGTGCAAAACCTAATACAAATTCAAGTGACCTTTAAGAACATTGAAGCTACGGACGCAATCAAGAGCTACGCGGCTGAAAAAATTTCGCATTGTTTAGAGAAATTTGTCAGACAAGAAACGGATGTGCATATTGTTTTACTGGTGGAAAAAACCAGGCACATAGCTGAGGTTAGTTTTCGAACAGACGGCTCCAATTTCAACGCGCGCGAAGAAAGCGCAGACATGTATTCATCTATAGACGCATTGGTCGACAACTTGGGCAAACAGTTGCGTAAACACAAAGAAAAACTGACGAGTCATCATTGAGCCAATACCCTAGAGCGCTCTATCTTGTTACCGGGCTGACTGGTGCTGGAAAGTCGTCCGTGCTGGATACCCTAAGCGATTTGGGCTTTGTCGTGGTCGACAACTTGCCGGTGGATCTTTTGTCGAACTTCTTGGAGTTCGCTGAAAAGAACGCGGAGCGTTATGCGCGCTGCGCGTTGCTGCTTGATATAAAAGAGCCCGAGAGTATTAAGACTTTGCTTGCATCCACTCAGAACTTACAAAACGCAAGCTCTGGGCAGGCTAGATTTGAACTTCTCTTCGTTGATTGTGATACAGAACGCATTATCAATCGCTACAGCGAGACCCGCAGACCTCATCCAGGCTTTCGTCCCGAATTGGATAAAAGATTGGAGGACACGGTTCAACGAGAACGAGAATTTTTAATGCCGCTTAAGGAACGCGCCACCTTTGTGTTAGATACGACGCGTTTCAATATTCACCAGTTACGTAGAGAGGTGAAGTCCTTTGTGGACATAAAAGCCGTGGCTTCAAGCGGAAGAATGCGCATCAACCTTCTTTCGTTTGGATACAAACACGGCGTTCCCATCGATTGCGATTTAGTGATGGATGTGCGTTTCTTGCCGAACCCGTACTTTTGCGATCATCTTCGAGAGAAGTGCGGCAGCGATCGTGAGGTGTTCGACTACGTCATTCAAAGCGAGGATGCTAAGGGATTTCTGCGTCATTTCGAGGAACTTCTTTCGTATTTAATCCCGCGTTACATTTCGGAAGGCAAATCATACTTAACTATAGGAATAGGCTGTACTGGCGGCCGGCATCGGTCCGTTTCAATCTCCGAGCAGCTGGCCAGTACGCTCAAGGCTCAGAATCTTGACGTCTCTGTTAAGCATCGCGATATCGAGCGATATGCCCATTTACAGCGCGAATAAAACGCGCATTTAACCCGCCCCGACTTGACCCCAACCCGATTTTTCTAGTAGCTTATCGTTCTATTATTGGAGCTGCGGAGCTCTACATTTTTGAGGGGCAATAGATGGGATCATCAAGTTTCGTTTTCACTTCCGAATCAGTTGGCGAAGGACATCCAGATAAAGTTGCAGATCAGATTAGCGATGGAATCTTAGATGCGCACCTAAAAGAGGATTCTTGCAGCAGGGTAGCTTGCGAGACGCTTGTTAAGAACAACGTCGTTATTATCGCCGGGGAGATTACCTCGAAGACTTTCGTTAAATATGAGGACCTCGTTCGAAATATTGTAAAAGAGATCGGGTATAACGACCCCTCGGTCGGTTTTGATTATAAAAACTGCACCTTGATTACTTTTTTAAGCCAGCAGTCCCCAGACATCAGCATCGGTGTGAACGAAGGCGAAGGTCAGTTTAAAGAACAGGGTGCGGGAGACCAGGGGCTGATGTTCGGTTTTGCGTGCGATGAAACTCCGGAGCTTATGCCCTTGCCGATCGCCTTGGCGCATCAAATTATGCGCGAGCTTTCAAATCAACGTAAGAATAAGAAGGTGCCCTTCTTGCTGCCGGATGCCAAATCACAGATATCCGTGCGATATGAGAATGGGAAGCCGCTAGCGATCGATACTGTGGTTGTATCGACCCAGCACAGAGACGACATCTCGCTTTCACAGCTCGAAAAATGGGTAGTTGAGGAAGTTGTCAGAAAGGTTATCCCGTCCAAATTTCTCACTCGGGACACACGCTTCCTAATTAATCCAACCGGTCGCTTTGTGATCGGCGGACCAGTTGGCGATTGCGGATTGACGGGGCGAAAAATTATTGTGGATTCGTACGGCGGATACAGTCGGCACGGCGGTGGAGCATTCTCGGGGAAGGATCCTTCCAAGGTTGACAGATCGGCCGCTTATGCTGCTCGCTACATTGCCAAAAATATTGTGGCCGCTGGTTTGGCGCATAAATGCGAGGTTCAAATCGCATATGCAATCGGCGTCGCAAAGCCTATCGCTGTATATCTTGAGACTTTCGGTACAGCAAAAGTGTCAGAGGAAAAGATGGGGCCGGTTGTGCAGGAGGTGTTTGACCTTACTCCGCGTGGAATCATCAAATCTCTCGATCTGCTTAAACCGATTTATCAAGAGACTGCGTCCTACGGGCACTTCGGAAGGGAGCCATCAAAGGCCGGACATTTCCCGTGGGAGAAAACCGATAAAGCCGAGGCGCTTAAAGCTGCATTGCTGTAGCGGTATCCAGTGTCCGAAAAGGGCAGGACATACCGAGGCCTGAGAGGCCGTATGTCCTGCCTTCAACCTAGAAAGAGCAGTTGAATAGCTCATTTTCGTTACCTTGTCACTTTCCCATCAACGCCAAAGCGATGTGGTGCCCGACAATGGTGCCAGCTTCTAAACGATCCTGCGGCCACTGCACTTGCGAGCTGCAAAGGCTATCCAAGTGCGCAGTTAAGGAGTCCGCCAATCCCTTGGCCGTCATCGAATCAGGCAGATTTACTCTATATGCTTTGCTTATTAGCCCTTCCTTTTCTACAGTAAGCGCTACGGGCGGCAATCCATGACTCTCCTCAATTTGAAGCATGGCGATATCTCCGTTGCTACTGCTACTGACCGGGAAATTCAACGCTTGCGCCTGGGTTGAGCTGTCACCTAAATCAAAAGAGGTAACGTACTTGGCCCGCCAAGCCACATCGAAGCGATGGGCGGCGGCCTTGAAATTCGTGAGCTGTTCGGACCCTAAACTTCCGATTCTGTCGCGGTCGGACTTTAAGAGATACTCGGAAAAATCATCGAAGTCCATATCCGTCGTGGCCTGATATAGCATGCTCGAAAAGACCGCCCTAACTTCCTTAGATACATCGCTGGAAGCGGCCTGATCGATCGCCATACGGGCGCGGTTGCCCTGACTCCGATCCCATTCATCTGCTGAGGCACCAAGCGTAAATAATAATATCGAGCAAACCGCCAAGACGTTGAGCTTTCGAAAATAAACATTAGATCGTTCCATACATTTTCCCCTCAAAATAGCCATTTCAAAAAGTAATTCTCTGCTAACAACAAACCGAGGTAGGTAGAGAGTGGCGAAAGCTTAGAATGATACAAGTCGGCGAGCGTATGATTCCCATCACATAGAGCGGCGGTGGCGCAACCTGCGCAAGGTCATACGAAGGCAGAAGCGAATCAGTTATATTCTCTCTCGCAAATGCGAGGCTTAATCACCGCGCAAGCAACATTAATAATATTGGAGGGTCTATCATGAATTGGAATCAGATCGAAGGTAACTGGACAAAGTTCAAAGGCGTAGTGCAAGAGAAATGGGGCAAACTAACTAACGATGAGCTGGACATGATCGCCGGCAAAAAGAACGAAATGGTGGGCATGCTCCAAAAAAAATACGGCTACACCCGAGACAAGGCCGAAGAAGAGTTAGTCAATTTCTGCAGCACCTGCGACTGTGCAGAATCAAAAGGGTCAAAATCAGACGGGTCGGCACACAAGTACTAAACCAGTCTCTCACCACATCACCGCATCGCTAAGGCGCGGCCACCCGGCCGCGCCTTTTTTTATACTCCACGGAGAATCTCAGAGACTTTTCTTTTCCCCAAAGCCCAAAAACACCAACCCCAACACCGCCCAAGGCCCAACCCTCGCAGATATCCCGCCCCAGCGCCCCACACATATGATCTTTTATGATTTTCGAAACAAACCCAGCCCCAAGCGCTAGGTCGATAGCGAGATTTCGCCGCGAATTCGCCCCGGCAAGCAAAGCTCCGCCGTGCGCTATCTTGATTTTGCGTTGGAATTTCTACCAGACGTCAGGTTCTAGGCCGGCACCAGACGCGGCGGCGGATAGGTCCCGGAGG
>CAZVWV010000016.1:3530-39327 GCA_964631745.1 uncultured Bdellovibrionales bacterium | reverse complement strand
GAATCAACAAAATCTGCGTTGCGGGGTTAAAAGTAGGGTGGCTCGAGAAATAAAATTAAAATTGAGGTCAGCATCGCAATACCAACCTCTTCGTGTTAGGTCCCGAAACGCTAAGTGATCCGCTGCCCCCAAAAGATCCCAATCAGACAGGAGATAAGGGCAGCAATCAACCCAACGATGCTGATCCAGTTGCGAGCGAGATGCGGCCCAAAAGAATGACTCCGACCCACATTGCCACCTTTCTTAGGCAAACCAAGGGCGATCCAACACCAAAGAGTAGCGAGAGCAAAACAGATGCAAACGATAACCCAGTCAATCTTGACGAGAGGGAAACCCAGCACTACCCAGGCGAAAACGAGACCTCCCAGAAAAGAAAGAATCAGGAGAATAGCTTCGGCGGGAAGAACCCGCACAAATTGGATCAACCGCTCAAGCCATGTCTTAGAGACAGAGCGGTTGTACTTTGGCCGAACTGTCCGTTTGTTGGGAGTTGTGCTTCTTTTATTCCTAAACCGCCGCACAAGCTCGACCCCACCAAAGGATATGAACCACGTTGGGCTCAAAGCTACCCAGAGGCTTACAACGATAAAAATCGGGCTAGTTAGCCCAATCTGCCACCAAGCTGCTCCCGCCACTAGTGAGCGAAGGTTTGAGCCGATAGAACAGCCGACAACCAACTGGGCCAGAAGTATCATCAAGCACTGATCTATCAGACCGAGTTCAGAGAAGACGGTGAAATCTCCACGGATGACCCAAACAAGATGTGACAACAACAGTAGCGCTGCCAGGCAAACTATGATGATCAGAGGAAAAATGGCGAATCCCACTAGCGACGAACACCCAGGCCCATCGGAACGACCCGACGAGAAGTCCAGAGAAGGAGAATGAGACCTGCACGTCCATCCGCACTGTGGTCCACAATGAAATTCATCTCTTTGCGTTTTCGGATTCCAATCCCACCGGAAACTCATAAGCGCACCTCCCAAGTAGAGTACCTAACGACACCGGGGCTTATAGACGATAACCAGACAAACCTCAGATCTAGAACGAACCTCATGCGATGCGACCCCTTCTTAGTCCGCTCAAAAAGCAGGACGAAGCAGGAGTCGACCGATTCTTCTACTCACACATAAATATTGCCGCAGAGTCTAGCAAGTTTTCGTGCCGAGGGTAAAGTACTTCCAAGAGAGCTTCTAGCGCCGCTCTTTCCAACCGGCGCCAACGCCAAGATCCACGGAAAACTCAATTGTGTCTCCGCCAATTTCCAGTGGGGTACATATTAAAGGAGTTTTGTATTCTGACTCTTCGCATATCCCCATTATAACATGAATTACTTCAACCTCGAGATCCCCCTCGAGCCACCCTACTTTTCAACAGCAGCGCCATCCAAAAGCAACCATTACCAACTAATAGAATCAACAAAATCTGCGTTGCGGGGTTAAAAGTAGGGTGGCTCGAGAAATAAAAGACGTATTAGCTGCGTCTTGCTCTTGTTGATGCTCCGCTATAGGGATTTTGAATTTTCCGGCAAAAATGACCAATGCAGGGGTAATTTTCAGGAATCACATCTCCTTGACTAGGCGTGACGTTGGCATAGAATCAAGCAAACTACTTTGTTGGTCAACCTGAGATCAAGGGCGAAGTAGAGGCTTCTTAACAGAGTTATAAGGGAGTTTTCTTATGAAATTGTTGAACCGGCTACTTCCATTGCTCCGCTGGGATAACTTGTTTAGGTTAGGAATGCTCCTCAGCGCGGCTTTGCTGGTCCTGCCGGCCCAGGTAGAGGAGGCTTTGGCTCAGTCACAGTACCATTTGGAACAGGGGAGTGCGGTGGAGGCGCTGCCAGAGGCCGATGGGGGAAGTAGTGCTGATACAACCGATCCATCTTATGCGGCGGAAACTGGTGAAGAGGCCCTTAACGATACTGAGAGTGAAGCTGATAGCGGACAGGATGGCAGCGCGCCCAAGGCGAATCTACAGGTAGCTGAAGGTGTATCCTCTAAATATGTAGACACTCTAAATGGTGATAGTACGTATTCGGTTCAAATTCCGCTTCCGGTTGGCCGGGGTGAGCTATCACCGACCATATCTTTAAATTACTCTTCTGGACAGAAATCGGCGGGACTGCTTGGAAAGGGATGGTCTCTGGCAGGCCTGCCTCAGATATCTCGATCTGGAAAGGGGGGCGGGCTCGCTTATTACGGCGAGGCCGATGATCGCTTTACTATCTCGTCGCCCGCGGCGGCAGGGGAGCTTACTTGCTTACGGGACAATCAAGATCGCTGCACTTATCAGTATCAGACTCGGCATAACTCGTTTAGCGTAATCTCTAGAAGCGATGCTACAAATAGCTGGAGTGTGACCACACAAGATGGATTGACTTATGAGTTTGGCGGCAGTAGTCAGTCAACTTTTTCCTATCTGGATACTAAAACGTTTTCGACTACCCATACCTGGACGGTGCGGGAAGTCCGTGATCTCTACGGGAATAAAATATTTTACAATTGGCAGAATCTTAATGGTATCCCAGCCATAGACACCATTGAATATTTTAACAGGCGGGTGAAGTTTGTTTATTCCAACCTTGGGCATAAGCCAAGGTTGTTTCTAGACAAGGGGTCGCGAGTCCTTCTAAAGGATTACCTAAGTAAGATTTTTGTAACTCGTGGGTCATACACTTTAGGTGGCGTTGTGCTGCAATATAATGATCCCAATAAAATTCCAGGGAATGGGGATACAAATAGTTACCTAACGGCCATTACCAATTTGGCCGCGGCGCCCGGGGTAGATACCGAGGTGCTAAGCACCGAACCACCGCTAACTTTTAGCTACTCCAAGTTGACTGTGGCGCCCCAAGTATGGAGAGCGGCAGACACTTCATGGGGGAATACCCCTTTTAATCTCGTGCCTGCTCCGTTTGTTAGTGCCGGCTTCGGAGCTGACCTAGGGGTGCGCATAGAAGATATCGATGGCGATGGTCTTAAGGATCTCGTTTATGCTAGTCGAACCCTGCAGCCTTTCTCGTTCCTCAACCGTAAAATCTATAAGAATTACGGGGTGAACGGGAAAAATGGGAAGAAAGGGTTCGCAGAGGTAATTGGTGCTGGAAATAGCATCGACTTTGCTTTTGTTGCGCTAGATCTGAATAGTGGCGCCGAGCGATCGCGACGTCTGGGAACGACCCTAGCCGACCTAGATGGCGATGGACGTGGGGATATATACTCCTCTTGGGATTGGCCGAATAGCAGTATCCCCGCTGAGCATTTCATATCTTTTGCTTCAAAGACCTCTTTTGGATTTTCAGCGAAGCAGAATTTTTCAAATCTACCACTCAGTCATTCCCATGCTGGCGATCATGATATTGATCTGGGATTAAGATTTCTAGATAACGATATTAACGGGAAGAGCGATCTGCTTCGATTGTGTAATGAGAAATCGTACGCAGCCCCTGATCCACTGCAGCGCTGTGGCGGACTAACTGGTTCGGGCGTTTATATAAACTACTACGGTGGAACCCAATTCAGCCGAATCGCAGACTTAATCTATGATGATGGAGAGCTGCCCCCTGTGTATGAACCTTACCAATTGCTGCAAGGGCTTGCTTTTCAGGGGGAGAATTTTCGTTTGAGCTTTAGTGACTACTATCCCGGGCACTATGAGGGGGGTAACTATTACAACTCTATGAGTAAGGGCACCTCCACTCAAACGGTAGATCTGAATGGCGATGGATTAACGGATATTCTCGCTCCGGCGGATGACTTTATCAACTATCGGCCAACAAATGGCGCTGGCTCAGAGGTGTTTTGGAGTATAGGTCGATTGATGTACCTTTCCCAGACACCACCAGTTATTATTCCTTACTTAGCCGGGGATCTGCACACGATCTCGGATGGCAATGGTAATCAGCGCCGGCTGCCCCGAGTTGTTGGAGCTCGCCCAATCTTTGGTCCGGATAGGCAATCCACCGGGTTTCAATTGGTAGATCTTAATTATGACGGACTACCAGATTATTTAAGTAATGAAGGTGTGTACTGGAACCTAGGGCTGACGGTAGATGAGTACAACGGTGACTATTATAGCTGGAGTCAGGTGGCCGATACGCGCTTTGCACTGCCAAGTGATGCGCGATTAATTAATCCAAGCTCTCCCGATGTCGCTACTGGGACAGAGGTAGTTGATATTGATGGCAATGGAGTGCTGGACCTCATTACCTCATCTGGGGATGCTGAAGATGGCACCATAACTGCAAAGCTCTATTTTGGTTCAGATACCGTGCCGGGTCTCTTGCAGGAGGTAAAATTACCGGCTGGTGGGAGCTTGCAATTTGAGTATAAGCCATCTACCGACTTTGTGGTTCATAAGTTTGATACCAACAAAGGGCTACCCTTCGCCAAGCAGCTCCTCTACAAGTTAACAACAGTGGATGGTCGGGGAACTGTTACGTCAGCGACGGAGACTACCTTTAAGTATTATAACGGGAAATTTGTTTATGAGGAATCGGGTGATCAAATAAACTATAACATCATCAGGGAGAGTAGGGGCTTTGAGCGAGTCAGTGTTACCTCTCATAGCAATATTTCTGGACTCAGCCTAACCGCCGATAGCTGGTTTACGGTCGACGACACCAGCCTAATTGGGCGACCGCTCTATGAAGCCATTTCCGGCGGGGGCTGTATTGAGTCAGCTTCTGTACCAAGTCTATCGAACTGTCCCAATTTATACTCAATGACTTCGCGCCAGTATATTGGCGGTGGCGTGAACATAGCCCCACCGTTTTTTAGGCCGCTCGGTCAGGAGATTGTTTGGCGATATGAGAACGGAGTCCAGCCGGCCTTAATGATGGCGGTAGACTTTACTTACGATACTGGGCTCGGCCGTTTAATGAGTGAGCGAACATGGGGAGACGATAATCCAACCGGACGACAGAGTGTTAAGGAGTATCTGAACAATCCCGCCCTAAATTTAGTCTTGCTCTGTAGAGAGAGCACCTACGATCAGTTCTCTGGTGGAATTAGCCGAATAGCCAGCGTTGCAGAGTTTCAGTATTCCGGCTCGGTTCTGGGGAACTGCTCTGGTTTGCCAAGTAACAGCTCTGTGGTTGGTACAACCATGCAAGGGTATGTAGATGGTCAGTTGGACCCGTCAGCGCGCTCTGAACATTGGAATATATTTGACCCCTCAAATGGGAATCTCATCTGCTCATCAGGCGCTCCAGCCGACCCTACCTGTGTCGATTCAAGAGCACGCCATATCGCTTACGACACCTTGGATCAGGTCTTGCCCGTCTCGAAAGGAGTTGGGGAGCTGATTGAGAAAACTGAATACGACAACTATCTTCGCGCGTGGAAAACCGTGTTGCCAAATGGTGAGATCTCCACAATTAGTTTTGATTCGTTGAGCAGATCGATTGGCGTTACTAGAAATGGTGAGCTTGTAGTACGGACCAAGTATCACGATGATCTTAAAGGTAACCCGGGTAGCCAATTTGTGGAGTTGGAAGAGTTGGCCCAGAAGTTAAATGCTGCTGGGGGAGTCGTAAACAACTGGAAGGTCACTAGGAAGTATTACGACGGATTGGATAGAGGTTACTATTCCGAGTACTCCTTTACCGGTGACACAAGTAAGATTTTCTGTCATGGACAGATCTTTGGCCAGCAGGGTAAACCTGTGGTCACAACTTTGCCTTACCCTAAGGCGGGCGCTATTTCTCAGTACTGTGATCCAGCGAAGTACAAATTTGGGGTACTGCCGGACACAGCGGTGCTGCCCCAAACTGAAACGACCTATGATAGAGTCGGTCGAGCGGTGCTTGACATTCATCCAGATGGTATAGCAGCGACGCAGCATGAGTATGGGATGGTTGACCGGGTCTATGATGGCCGGAGTCTGACAGTACAGGCACAGTGGGTTTATAAGCCGGATGGGTCAAAGATTAGAAATTTCGTGGATTCTCAGTCTCGTTTGCGGGAGGTTGAGGAGTACCCTGAACTAAATGGTGGTACTGTATACTCCACAAAGTTTGATTATGATCATAGTGGAAATTTGACCGCATTTACTGACAATGTAGGTAACATCTCGCGATATTACCATGATGGACTGGGGCGGCGCACTCGATCCGCCGATATGGACATGGCCAACTGCGGCAGTACGCCCGAGCAAAGGCTAGCCTGTGCTCCAACGACTCAGTACAGTGCCCGCGGTGATTTGGTGCAGGTGACAGATGCCGAGGGGGTATCGGTTAGGTCTCATTATGATGGTTACGGTAATTTAATATGCTCGGACTTAGCACCCTTCGCTGCGGATGGCGGCGGTTGTGATTGTGTGGCTCCGCCAGCCAATCCGAGCCAGTCTCCAACCTGGTTTGCGGACAAGAATGACTTTTGCTTTACCTACCACTATGCTCAGGTTGTCGATGGTAGTCCTGATTATAGTAATGGCCGCCTAGTAAAGATCGCTTCAAGCTCGGGAGTTGCCACTTATACCTATGACGCCCTTGGCAGAACTCTGAGTGCTGAGAGGTGGATCTGTCTAGATCGACAGACTAGTTCAAGTGGCAATGATTGGGAGTGCCGAAAGGCGAGCTTTAACAACACCATGGACGTCAGTGGGTTAGTTCTGAAGCGACGATTTGATAATAACGATGCCATAACCCTGAAGTATAACTATGACTACCGAGCTAGACCGGTGAGCGTGTATCTGGGTGCGACAGCACTGTTGAACGGAATCACCTATAACGACACTAATGGTCAAGGTGAGGTTCTAGATGGGGATGTTTTTGGGATCGCAAAATTGAGTAACACCTACTATGACCGCACTAGTATTGAGCCGGGAGCAGTCGGGGCAAGTCAAAGGTTAAAGAGCAAATCTGGAACGTTATATTCTAATCTGGTCTCCCAGTTTCTTTTTGAGGACTATGATCTGAATGGTCGGCTGACGAAGATGACTGACAGTAAAGCAAATTATTCTCTTGGTGAGAAATGGGAGTATAGCTATGATGGTTTGGGGCGACTAACCGATGTTAGCTTAGATTCCCCGCTGAATGAGAGCGATGAGGAGATTCAATATCTCTACGACTCAATAGGAAATCGTACCGCGTTGGTACATAGTAGGTCTAACAACACCGCGCACAGCCCGCTTGTTGGACCAGTCGAAGTTATGGCTGACTTGGATCTAAATCAAACTGTAGATCTGGGGGACCTACAACCCTTTGCCACAAGCTTTAGTATGTTTTTGCCAGCTGTCGAAGTGCCTTGGGCTGATCTTTCCATGACAGACTCGAACATTACTCTTCCAGATCTAATGTTGTTCGCCCCTCAGTTTCATGTTGTTGAATATACTGGTGGCGAACCACCGCCTCTCTGTAAGGAGCGGAATATAATGGCCGCACAGTGTGATGATTATTACCTAAAAGGTGGAGTGCCAGGGGTGACCTGTCCATCTTTGTGTATGAACGGTTCGCAAGTTCCGCCCCCAGTAAGTGAAGTTAGTTGGGGGTATGGAGCGGATTATTTTGGCGGGTATGCCGGACCTCATGCAGTTTCACATGACTCGCGAGTGAGTTTCTACCACTACAATAAGAATGGAGCGATTACAGCTGTCGGCGGAGAGAAGTTTATTTACGATCCACGCGGCCGCTTAAGTCGTGGCTTTCACGGAAACTTGTTAGTCGGCAAGTACGTTTATGACGAAGGGGGTAGCAGGGTTGCTGAGATCAACTATTCTAAGTGTGTTCCTAGTTACGGGGGAGACTGTTCCGCTAGTGGAGCCGCTAGTGAGGGGATACGCCGCTACTTTTTTGGGGATTATCGGGAATTGGCAGACTCTTCAGGTAGCCGGCGAATTATCTCCGTCAATTTGGGGGGGCAGAAAGTACTTGAAGTCCCGACCGTCTCTGATCTAGAGCGAACATACATATTTTTCAATGACCATCTGGATTCTACTCATTGGGTGGTAGATGGCCACGGTGTGCCGCTTAGCACACCGGGGCGGAGCTATTACCCTTTTGGCATCGCCAAAGGTGGTGGCTTTAGCGCTGGGGATCGTTTTGGCTTTGGCGGGAAGGAGATTGAGCCCCGGAGTATGGTTTATGATTTCGCAGCACGGCAGTATGATCCTGTAATGGGTCGGTTCCTTTCAGCTGACAGTATAATTCCTTATCCTGGAGATCCGCAGAGTTGGAATCGGTATAGCTACACTCGCAATGACCCCATAAATAGGACCGATCCAACTGGACACGCAGATGCCGATGAACTTGGTACCTTCGACTCCTCAGGATGGGGGGCAGGGGAGAATCATATTCCGCATCCAGTTCCAACTTTGGAGGAGGTGAATAGTCGGGTGGAACGGGCCTTGAATGATTTAAGAAGGGACGATGCTTTGGACGATGGGCCGGGCACTACTCCCCCACAGATGGCGTATAAGATGGAGACTCGTCCACCCAGTGATGTGTTGTCTCGAGGATTATCGCCGATAGCTGTTTATGGCCCAAATTCTAAGATAGTGCGAGTATCCACGGATTTTAATCTTGAATCGGTTTATGGGACCGCCCTAGCAGATTTGGGAGCGACTAAGAGTACCGATGAGCCAGTGACTATATGGGCGATCGGTAATCTAAGAAAGAATAATGTGATCTCGGTTGACCAGACTCAGGGTAATCCTTCCAGTCGTCTAAGGAATTTAGAGGTTACAGGGTTGAAACCGATCAATCTATTTGGTTATTTCGAGATTGATAAGAAGGAGGAGATGAAGTTCCGGTTGGTTAGACCACGGGCATTGGCCTTGGCAAGCGCTGGATTCGGATCATTTTGGCTTACACATTATAGGGAGCTAGAAAAAGTTTTGAGGAAGTTTGGAAAGGTTGGCCTCATTCTAGGTGTGGCAGGAGTAGCGCAGGATGCCTGGGCCGGTGATTGGAGTGCTGTGGGGGAATTCGGCTGGGAACTTATTCAGACACCGGCTTCTGAGTTCCTCATTGGTACTCCGGCAGGGTTGTCTGATGATGAGGAGAAGCGTCTCGTTGAGGAGGGGATGAGCCAGGGCTCACCTGATTTAAGCCATCCTGGCGGGTCAGGACGGGCCTATTAGTGGCCCGGAATGTGGCTGGGAGAGATCTGCATAGGATAGACTATAGAGGGAGGGTCGTGTATGACCAGTTTACATGGGCTTAGAGATTTCACAGAAGGTGAGCGTTATCTTGGACCGTCGAGTATTTTTGCTCAGATTAGAAGACTTCTCTCAGGTGTGAGGGAAGCTTCTGAGTTAGATGGGCATGCGCTTTCGGATCCAACTACCGTAGTAGCCGGATTCATCAGCGAGGTAGAGATCCAAATTGATAGCGTCGGCGCTAATAATGGCCAAATCGGAATGAGGGACCGACAGATTAGGTACCTTCTGGGGGTAGCTCAAGCAGCGATCGGTACTGAGGCCTCAGCTCGCGGGAAGTGGGTAGTCAATTGCGCGGAGTATATTGGCTCCTGTGTGATAAGTCGTGAATTTGGAGAAAACCAGGCGGACCTTAGTTTAGCTTTGCGGGCTCAGGATACTAGCCTTGATATAGCAAAGTTTTCTACTAGGAAGACTTCGGGTGAGTGCGAAGTCGATGCCTTGGTTGGTGCTTTTGCTATTGCTCTAAATGAGGGGATCCCGCCAAATTTAGAAAGTCAGGTTCGCGAGACATGTTTCTCTTTGCAGCAACAATACGCCGGCGGGTCGCCAAAACTGGTAGTGCTCCCATCAGTGGTGGAATTTCATTGGTCCCTTAATGCATTCTCAGGCCACAACTCCAATGCATAAATATCCAGAGAATCCAGTACCCAATGTAGTTGGCGGTAAAGCCAGGGGGCCTAGCGAGCTTGGCCAGGACACTCTCGGGGATCCTAGTATTGCCCGTCTAGTCCCCGGGGGGATGCTGCTAAGTATCGCGAGTGCCTCTCGGCGTCCGCCCTCAGATATCTCCAAATTGGTACCATTACACCTTCTATTGGGTTACCAGCCCTCTGCGGATTTAGCGGCGGCCATAAAAGCACGTTTGCCGGAGCGAGTCGCGCAGCTAACAGCTCACAGGCTTCCGGGGTTAACGTTACAAGGGGGATACGACGAACTATGGGTATCGATAAAAGATTTCAAACTATTGCAGCAGCGTTTCGGTCGAAACAAGGTAGACGACTCCCTACTGCCTGTGATCGAGTTGAGTGCGCTTCCAGCACTTCCTAAACTTATGGGTCTCCGTGCACTACATCAACTTCACCCCATGCATATTCCGCTCTTTAGCGAGGAAAACTTAAGGAAAATTAGCCCAAACCCGGGCCCGGAATGCCTAAATTATTTGGTCAAGTGTAAGGGAGAGATCTACCTTAGTGGGCCGCAGTACCAGCGTTTCATCGAGGCGCACCCTGATGTTATCGAACGAGGTCGAGTGGCCGAGTCGCAGAGGAAACACGCTCTGCGTGCCATAGTCGATAGACCTGGCATAGTTCTCGTCAACAAAGGGCTGCGCAGAGGAGCGGAGGATCTGCTTCCTCTACTCTTTGTACTTGGCGCCGTGGGCTTGTCGTTGAATGGTAATATTCGTGAGCAACTGGCTGGCGTTCGCAGGCTCAATCTTTCAAGACCTAATCTCGAGCTAAGCCTCTACTACGGGATACTTTGGGTCAATCCATCAAATGGCGATAGAATAATTAAAGCATGGAATAGGGGGCCTTCGACAACGCCGCTATCGGGGCCAATCTTCATAGAGATACCCGTACGATGTAGGAACGATCAGTGGGTGTCGGCAGACTCTTTGATTCCTAATTGTAGGGCTTGGGGAGGTGATTTTAGGTCTATTCTGCTTAGAGAGTCAGAGGACCTGCCGCCCTTCTGTGTGCTTGCTGACAGAGATGGTCGCTATTGGTTTACAAGAAGAGATAGTGGCGATATTGTTAAACGACTTGGACGTGCGCTCGCAGGAAAGAATTTGAGAGTACCAGCTCCAATAAGAATCGAAGCCTCGCATCGAGAGCTTGCGGACACCTTAGCAACGGTCTGCTTTGTTAAAGTCGGTGCTCATTTAGGTTGGGAACTTCGACCGTTCTCCGACTCAGCAAATACGCTCAGAGACGATCTGCGGGTTGCTAGAGAGTTAATCGCATTTGCCGAAAAGAGTTTTAAGGCAGATGATTGGCCAGCCCTACTGCAAGCGTTTCAAGAGAAGGCCGCCCAGAAAAAGGGTCTTCAACGCAGAGATTTGCAAAAAAAGACATTTGTTCCAGTTAACAAGGCGGATCTCGAGCGGTACCTTAAAGACCTTATAGGTTGGCTACGTTTCTAGCGCACTATAGATCTCTAGTTCCTTGCGATCCTTTTACACCGCTGAAGATACCGAATACGAAAGTTTTACTTTAAGTCACCTCCGGGCAGTAAATCCACATAACAATTCCATGAGACGATCTGTAGAGCCAAGGGTATAGCCAGCCGTCATTTGCTGACAAGCTGTGTCGGGACTTTAAAGAACGTCAATATGAAATTTGGGGAACTGTCTCGTCCACAGGTAGGACGAGAAGTTAGAGAGAGCGGCGAATTTTCGCCGCCTCAGATAGGCCAAGGAACTTTGGCCGCGTGCGAAAAGGAGTTCGGAATGAGAGCAGGAATCGTATTAGTAATCGGATTGGTTGTTTGTTTGACTGGGAGCACGGCCATCGCCCAGCAATGCGGGAGTGTTAGCAACTCCGACATCGTTCTAATGCTAGACAAGACTGGCAGCATTGATACTAGCGAAATGGCTCTAGAGGTTACAGCTACTAAGAATATCCTAAATTATTTTAGTACTTTTTCGGTTCGACCTAGAGTAGCTCTAGGAAGCTTTAGCTGTATGGATTGCTCAGGCGAAAATGGAGAAGGTGCTGCGCGGATTGAATCCTACGGAACTCTTACCGCCAACTTAACTGCAAATTATGGGAGCGACGGTCCGCCTAATACTGGATTTTACAGAATTCTGGAATACAAATTCCGCCAGGCAGGAGCCGGCTTTACCAACATCTACGCCGCACTAAAGGTAGCTCGAACTGAGTTTGAAACCCACGGTCAGCGCACAAAGAAATTCCTTATCATCGTCAGTGATGGTATCGCCAATCGCCCTCTTGGCGCAGATGACGATCATGTCTTATGCGGTGAAGATCAGGTTGGTGGCCCACGTTGGTATGCCGAGTTGCGTGCACGCCAGGCCAAAGCTGAGCTGGAATCGATGGGTGTGGAGATATTCGTGGCTCACTATGGAGCTCAGGATTTTTGTGCTGAACATGGGGTGGATTTCCTGATAAATGACGTCGCATCAAAGCCAGAGTATATTATCGATGGCAACTCAGATCTGTCTCAAGTCTTTAACCAAATCGCCGACACAATAAGTTGCCAGGATGATGATGCTTGCACAGTTTCAACCTGTAATCCGGAGACTTTGCTGTGCGTACATTCCGACCCTAGTCCAGACTCGGACGGTGATTCGTACTCAGATTGTAGGGACCGCTGCCCTGGAGTGGATGATCACTTACTAGACCAGTCCTGCTCAGATGGGATGGGAGAGTGCAAACGCGAGGGCGTCATCATCTGCAATGACACCGGAGTATCATGTTCTGCTATCCCCGGCACGCCGGCCCCCGAACAGTGTGACCATAAAGACAACGACTGTGACGGACAGATTGATGAGGGCATCGACTGTAACACTCCAACCCCCACCGCGACACCTTCGCCCTCGGCAACCGTCACACGAACGCCGACCAGGACCGCAACTGCTACAGCAACGGCCACGAGAACCAGAACTCCAACTGCCACCGCCACAAGCACAGCGACTAAGACAGCAACAGCCACGCGGACCGCTACGTCGACGCCCACCTCAACCCCAACGGCCACTAGCACGCCGACTGCAACTTCTACTGCTACTGCGACCATGACGGCCACCGCAACAGCTACAGCCACGGCGACTAGCACGGCAACCTCAACCGCGACTACTACTAACACGCCGACCGCAACAGCCACGCAAACCGCTACACCTACAGCGAGCTCCTCGCCGACAGCCACTGTTACGGCCACGGCGACAGCAACGGCGACTAGTACAGTCACGGCCACACCAACCGCCACCAGTACTCCGACTGAGGTGCCACCGACCGCGACAGAAACTCCCTCTGCCACTCCGACAATAGATCCCTGTCCGGGTGGGACCATTGACCGCTGTGGCGTCTGTAATGGAGACGGCAAGTCGTGTTTGCAGTGCGTCAACGTGGATATTATAAATGATCAGTTCTCGCTCGACGGCGCCGGTGCGAACCAGGATCGCTTGCTTCGCCGCAGCTTGGCCATGTTGAAGGCACTAAGTCATGGCGACAAGAAACTGGCTAGCTTTATCACTAAAACTAAAGCCGCATCAATCAAGAGTTATCTTGAGACTTGGAACATCTCATGGTCGCTACCGCGGATTATATCAGATTGTGGAGTGGTGGATTTCTGCATAAAAGTTCAACATGGAGAGAAACTAGACGTTTTAGCCCAGAACTCAGCGCTTCAGCTATCACGCACCAAGAAAGTCTTGGGCTTAGTAGCCAAGCTAGGCGGGGCCAAATATAAAGCGAGAACCAGCAAACTACTTAGTAGCGCAAAAGATCTATACGCCAAAAACATCAAGGTCGTAAAAAGCGTGCCGCGAGAGACAAGCTCTTGCCAGTAGGGCTGGTGGCTCAAGGCGTCTGCAGAGAACCTGGGCAGGTTAGTTGGTGCAGGCGGGGCGGAGGCCGGGAGGTCGGACGATAAGATATCGACAGCGCTGCCAGTACTGTTATTCCCAAGGAACTGCCGAGGCTGGAGATTAGTAGTGGCTTGGGATGGCTCACACATTGCTGTATTTATTAAGGGTGATTTTAGTGGTTTGAGAGCATTTTGCATTTTGACTTGGGTTGGTATTCTCAATTTACCGAACGCACAAATGCTAAGAGGACTCACAAAGCAACCGTTCCAATTCAGCAATTACTTTTGACTAGGGGCCGGCCACGCTCTAGACTGTTATTTGGTCCAAAGAATGCTGCGCTGCCAGCTCGTCCACACGCGCGGCCCCTTTAACGGAGATGCCTTCATGAGTAAGCTCGCTCAACCCAACGGAGATATATCACGGAAAATTCGGGACACTGTAGGCATCGCGGCACTTTCGGCGCTTGGAACGGCTGGCGGCGCGACCGGTGCTACAGCCTCCGATGCCGGTGAGGAACACTGGAGCGGCCAACTCCGTGCTCCTGCTGTGGGTGAAGTAACGCGGAGTTCGCTAGCAACTTCAGAGACCCTCACACCGAACTTTCACCAGGTTAAGGGAGTTCCGGTGTGCCAAGGAAAATTTAACGGCTCAGTTTCCGGACTCGTGTCTGCTGACAAGGGGATCTTCGCGATCGGTAGTTTCAACTCTGTAAGTGGCGTTCCCGCCCAAGGAGTCGCATATTGGGATGGAAAGATTTGGCAAGGCATTACAGGGCAGCTGATTGGGCACGGTCCGCCAGCGTCGGTAGCGGGCGGACTAGTCACTCACGATAATAGAGTTATTGTTTATGGCGATTTTATCTCGATTGTGGGCAGTGATGGCATAACTCGACAGGCTGGGGGAATTGCCGAAGTAGTTGATGGCGAACTAAAGCCGTTTCACCCCTTTCGTGAGGAATGTATTATCACCTCTGCCGTCGAGGTTGGAGATTGCATAGTCGCAGCAGGCCGGAGAGTGGTTGGTGAGGGCGATGTTTTTGTACCGGTATTGGACCTTATTCGGCCAAGTGGTGAGATCGAGAATCTCTTGTTGCCCGACATAGATGGATACATATCACAGGTCAATTTGATCTCTTTGCCAGGCAAGACCCCTTATA
The DNA here is from genome assembly GCA_964631745.1 of uncultured Bdellovibrionales bacterium. GTDB lineage: Bacteria > Bdellovibrionota_C > UBA2361 > UBA2361 > JBGSMV01 > CAZVWV01. The sequence goes on along the minus strand of CAZVWV010000016.1, from coordinate 24,460 downwards.
TTGTAGTATCCGGCTCTTTTTCGATGCTGGCCCTCGATTGGCCCGCGAAGAATATGGTGCGCTTTAACGCGCCCATTATAGATGGCCGGGTTGCAATTCAACCGCCTTACAGTATGGGCGAACTTAACGCGCCAGCAAGCGGGTGTATCGCATTGCCATCGGGCGATTTATTGGCTTTCGGCGATTTCACGAGTCAGAAAGAACATGATGGAAGTGCGGGCGAACCGCTTCCGAACGGGATAGCACTGTGGAAGACTAACCGCTCGAACACCTGGCATAATGTTGAACTTCCCGAAGGCATTTCCGGCCATCCCACTTGCATGGTGTTAACGGAAAACGGAGACCTTTGTTTCGGAACCCAGAATGGCGAGTTCTTAATAGGTCAACTGAGCAGTGACGGGGCAAGAATTACTGGGCCGTTACAGAAGTTTCAACTAGGGGAGGGCCAGGTATCTTTTATAGAGCAGATAGATCCTCATACTTTACGTGTCGCGACATCTGGCGGCGAGCTGTGGCAATTCTCGAATCTACCTGTGCCTTCTGAGAATGTAGCTCTTGTGTTCCCCAATCCTTCCCATAGAGGGGGTGTCGTCACCTTGGTGCTGAATGAATCTCAACCTGGCACGGTCTTCCAAATCACATCGGTTGATGGTCGTCTAGTAAGAAGTCTGCCTTCAACCGAAGCGCTGACACTAATTTGGGATGGGTTGGATCAAGCCGGAGAGCACACTCCCAGTGGTGTTTATTTTGTGACCGCAGACCGAGGCGACATTTTGGGTAAGATAGTTATAATGAAGTAGCCGCTTACGGGGGTAATAAAGTTAGGTTCTCGTCAGATACCTGACCTGCTACAAAACTATCACCGAATCTTAAGCGCAGCGCAGCTTTGCTCGCTGGTATTTCCGCTAAGGTCGGTCGAAGTTACACAAAAGCTATAGCTGCCTCGGGTTAAGCCTTTTGTTAAAAATTTATACTGCTTTAACCCGCTTTCCGGTATGGTAGATAGCGGCCGGTTGATTGTTTTGACTATCTTCGATTTCTTCTTCACCTTGATCTGCTCCCTGGTTTCGCCGCTATATTCGTCGACTATGTATTTAAGCGTAATACTTTTTCTAAATTGCCCAGTCGATTTTAGAGCTTCAACTAACGGGGCGTCTAAATCCTCCTCGTCTCCTGGATCGGGTGTGTCTTCAGGATCTGGGTCAAGCGGATCTGGCTCAATCGGATCTGGCTCAATGGTCGGTTCCGGCTCTGGATCCGGCGCTAATGTGGGTGTGGGCTGCGGCTCTTCTGGTGCCAAGGTCGGGGTGGGCGTGCTGCTTGGCACTGGCGTTGTCGTGGGAGTTGCAGAAGGGGTCATAGTGGCGCTTTCTGTGGCGGTAGGTGTGCCAGTAGGTGTGGGTGTAAGATGAAAAGAGGCATCGATGGCTCCATAGGCGTTAAGAAACCGGCCAGAATGAAAGAAGCTCGATAGATTCGAATTAGTTGTTGCTCCGGCAAAAAGAGCAGCTATCAGATCGTCAGAGTTAATTGATGGGTTGGCTGCTTTAATTAGAGCTATGACGCCTGCGACGTGCGGCGTGGCCATAGAGGTACCGCTGAAATACGACCACTGGTTGCCTGGAACTGTGCTTAAGATTGATTCTCCCGGCGCGCCGATATCGACAGTGTTTACCCCGTAGTTTGAAAATCCAGCGCGTTGGCCGAGATAAGTGGTGGCACCAACCGCTACAACATTTGGCTGTTCGTAGTTAGCTGGAAAGGTTGGAGCAGCATCGTTATCGGAATTACTGTTTCCCGCCGCGGCCACAAAAACAATACCGGCGGCATTCGCCCGAGCGATGGCATTATTTAGCGCGGTGCTAAATCCGCCTCCAGCCCAGGAGTTACTCATTACCGCAATATTTACGCCGCTCGTTTTGAGGTCTGTGATGTAATCGATAGCCTTGATGGCGTCAGAAAGTGAACCGCTGCCGGAAGAGGCTAAAAATTTACTTCCGACAATTGAAACCGCCCAGTTTACACCCACTACGCCGTTTCCATCATCACCGACTGCACCGATAGTACCGGCGCAATGCGTTCCATGACTGTGGTCATCCATGGGATCACCGCTTCCGGTAATTGCGTTTATTCCATGAATGTCATCGATGTATCCGTTATGATCGTCATCAATGCCGTTACTCGGAATCTCATTTGGATTACTCCAGATATTTGCGGCTAAGTCGTTGTGTGTGTAATCAATGCCGGTATCAATAACCGCTACCACAACGTCACGCGAACCGGTGCTTACATTCCAGGCCTCGGGCGCGTCGATGTCGTTTCCAGAAATTTGATGCAGACCCCACAGATACCCGGAGGTATAGCTCGGATCATTAGGCGCAAGGCTCACATTCACCTGCCAATCGGGTGAACAGTCCCATTCTTGCCCAAGATTTTTTAAAAGCCGCTGAATGCGTTTAAACTTCGCGCAAGGGTTTAAACTGGCTCGGTAACGCTTGACCCGCCCTTTCTCCAGATTAGATGATTGTAACGAGCTGCCAAGCGCTCTGGAATCACGTACCAAGTAGTCTAATTCGGTTAACTCTCGAGCTGGAAGATCGCCAGACTGTTTCACAGCCAGAAGGCGCGCTCTTTTTCGCGCAGATATATTGTATTCACTATTTTGCTTTAGACTAATAAGGGCATGGCCGTCATAGAAATACTTAGACTCTGCCTGAGCTATAGATTGCAGCGCAAACACTACTGTTAAAGCCGCGAATGCATAAGATACAGCATTAGAAACAAGGGGGCTACGAAATTTTACCATTATTTAACGGAATAATAGACAAGAGTATAGGTCGGGTCGGTTGGACTAGAGGTTAATATTTCGGAGCTAAGTTTGGTGGGAGTCCTGCCAGTGAGATATAGTGCTCTACAGTAGCTTACGCTACAGTACAACTCACAATGCCAATCTTACTAGGTAAATCTTTAATCTGTTTAGCGCTTATTTGTCTGAGTGTAACGCCCGCTTGGTCTGGTGAGTTAAAACTTCTGCTTGATAAGCAGCGTTCACACATATCTTTTAAAGCGCGTAGTCAGGTGACCGAAGCATCTGGCCGTTTTGTTGACTATGCTGGACGCTTGCTCCGTCCTTCTAGTGGATGGGCAAATTCTAGATTCGATTTGAAAATGAATGTTTCCCAGGTCGAATTTGGCGCAGTTCCTTTAGAGAAGCTTTTTTTGATGCAAAGTTTGATCAAAGCTATTCCTGACCCGCTCTTTAGTTTCGTCAGCGAACAAGTGACCTTAACTTCCCCTCTAAAGCTTCAGATCTCCGGAATTATACGCAACGGCTCTCATCAGCACCGCGTAAACGTTTCCGCCCAGATTTTAGAAACTACCTCTTTGCTTACTCACCTGCGCGGCGATTTGAGCGGGCACGGAGCCAGTGAAGTTGGCCTGATGGGAGAACCAAATATGCCATCTATGAACTACTCGGGTAGGATTTATTTTGACTTAGTTTTCCGACAGATGAGAGATCCAGGTAGTTTTCAATAGATATGAGGTGCAAAAGACCCTTTTACCGTCCATAACGGCCGCATACTTGGAATTTTCGCCCCATATAAACGGAAATTATCCAATAATTTGGTCTCTATATTCGACAAAATTATCAAATTTTGCCTGGGGTTTTCGTCTAAAAGTATTTGCTCAAAAACCCCGGGCGAAGCAGGGATATTAAGTAGCGCCGACGACTCGTCGGCCGGTGGTTATAGTGGCATTATCGTTTAGGGCGTAGCCACCACCTGCTCGCACCGGCTGCTGCCTATCGGCCTAAGAATTTGTGCCGCTTCGTGACACCGGCCGACGAGTCGGTGGCGCTAGTTAATATCCGTGCTCTGCGCCGCGTTTGTAATTTACCCGGGGTTTTTGAGAAATTACGTCAAAAATATTTAAATGGTTGAATTAGCTAAAGATTTATCTCGTGAATTAATATCTTGGAAAGATAAGAGAAACAGAAAGCCATTCCAGTGCGCTCATTTGCCGTTCTTAGAAGGCTTGCGCTTGACGCGCAAGTTCAGTCGCTGCTTTGTGCGCTCTCCCAAGTGATATGTAAAGAAGACAGCTCGATGGGCACCGCGTTGCAACGATGTCGGCGTCCAAACCAGGGAGCCTTTCGCTAATTTGGAATTTTTCGCCCAAACAAATTTGGCCCCGCGAGGTAAACGTCCCGCTGCGAAACTTTTCCTACCTAATGAATTATCCCCTCTGATAACTAATTTACCGCGCTGGCCGATGTAAAATACCTTTGAGCCTGTGACACTGAAAATTATTATGGGACTATGCGGTCCAGGGTCCGGGCTTGAGGTCGGCGAGACACTTACCAAAGGAGTGGGAGTGCTGGTGGAGACCGCTGTGGCGGTCGGGGTTAAGCTCGGTGAAACCGTCTGCGTTGCGGTTGCGGTCGCAGTTGGAGAGCTTGTTGAGGTAGGACTTGGCCTGACAGATCTGGTTGGAGTGGGCGAACGCGTGGGCGTGCGAGTCCATGTTGCGGTGTGAGTGGGTGTGCGTGTCGCTGTAGCCGTACGTGAGGGAGTTGGCGACGCGGTTCTGGTAGGAGTAGGGGTAGGAACGCCGGAGGAGACACAGGTTTGTTGGCAGCAACGATTGGTGTCCCTAGCGTATATCCAGGCTTCAGCGGCGCAAGTTTCGTTAGCGCTACAGTTATCTCCGCTTTGAGCGGCGCAGGTTTGTGGCGGCGTGAGCGAGGCCAGGCGATAGTTCCCAGCTTTGTAGATTGGCATAGGAGTGTCTCCTGCAAAGGCAGCTTCCACATTGGGCCCATAGACATCGTACGAGCTAGTCGAGTTTTCCAAGAATAGAGTGTTACCGTCCGAAGCGAGGTTGGCAGGAGCTCCGGTTACGGTTATTAATCGGCGTCCGTCTTTGGAGAAATTCTGCGCTTTCGCGAATGAGAAGCGGTTCGGTATTCCAGCCTCTTCTCTAATCCAACCCATTTTAACGGTTCCACTAACATTTGCTCCTTGAACGATGTCTTGTGGGGCATAATAAATATAATCGGAAACGGTGCTAAAGTCGGCCCTTGCAGCCTTACCTTCGACAAGAGGCAGCACTGAAAACTCAGGCACTGCCATTTCGCTATCGTGAGGGAAGAGTAACATAAACCATTGCGGATCTGCCGAATTGAGAGTGGCCGTCATGCGATGGTTTGCTCCATCTAAGTTATTCTCTCCGTTCACCTTTGTAGTGTAATAGTCCGACGAGAATATATTCGCATTGAAAACTGGGTTTATCCAAAAAAGGTCCAGCTTGCCGCCGTGTTCACCGTCAACGCGTAGTGGGTTGGCGGCATAATTCCAAGTGTTTTTACTAGTTGGGCTTGTTTCCTTATATTCAGTATGCAATTGAAACTTATAGCCGTTCTGAGAATTGCCGTCGATACGGGTATCATCAGCAAGCGCAATGTAAGGTGCCACTCCGTCGGACTTCTTTAGGATCATGATATAGCGATTGGCACGCTCCATCTCTTTCAAATGAATACACTGTTGGGAAGTGTTCTGGCCACCATTGTAATTATGCCAGCACCAATCCCAATCCGGGGCTGGATTATACTCAGGTGAGTTTTGAATGTAGGCTTCGCGTGCATCTCCTTGTAGAAAATCAGCTACGGGGGATATTAGATATGAACGAACATAGGCATCAGTGCCGCAGTTACCGCTTCCCTTGGCTTGACCAAGATATCCGAGTGCTTCACCAGAGTCTTCATGTCCGTTGCCATTGGCATCCCAGTAGTCGCCATATTTGTTTGCAAGTATTACATTATGTCCTTCTGCCATGGACGAAGGATCGCTGCATGAACCCTCATTACTGCTATCTCCCGAATCGACAATAAGTCGGTCTCCGTAACCGAGAAGGTCGAAATGGTTCTGATGTTCTTGGGTGTGGCCCTTTCTGAACTTACCGGCGTAGAAGGTGAAAAACAGATCTTGGCTCATGGCATCTAAATCCCATCCCGTTCGAAAGAAATACTGACCGTTTCCTGCAAATAGCTTTGAGTTAGAGAGAAAACTACTTGGATCCTGAGCGGGTAAGTTTTGTCCGAAAATCGCGACAAAATCAGAGTTTTCAGTGGAACCTCCTACAAGCTTCTCAAATGCCCAACGTGGTAAAGGGCCACCGAAACGTGTCATGGAGTAGGCGATATAATTGAACCAATATGGGAAGGCGCTGCCATAAGTTTCTGTGTCGTTCCAATTATGATATCGTCTGCTACCCTCTGGGATAGTGTTAAATGCGAGCCACTCCATTATTTTGGGAACCCGCGGGTCTGCGAAATAATCTAAGCCATCATAGTTAACTCTTGCCACCGCTGCGTAAGTCAGCATATGCGTCGTGAGAGACGCATACAGCATCCCTTCCGTGCTGGCCCCATCGGCATCAAAAGTTCTGCTGATTATTCCAGTAACGGCAGTATGGCCCAAGTTCAAGGCATTTGCATAAAGCGTCGCGTCGCTACCTTCGTCGCGGATTGCGAGTGTGCCGACGACTAAACCGGAGCCGATTAAAGCATTTAGATTCCCGTTTGCGTAATTCTGAATCTCCCGACGCCAACTAGTGCGATTATAGGCGAAGTTCAGGTAAGCTTCGATCTCGGTTCGAAGCACGGTCTTTTCCGGACTATTGCTAGCAAAATCGTTGTAACACATGTCGTATGCGTACCCGAGGGCTATAGTAATGAAAGAGTTGTCGAACTCTTTGTAATTGTTGGTGGTGTCGTTATCAGGATGGAAGTTGGCAACTAGATAGTTGGCCATTTCAATGCAGCGATCGCGATAGAGCAACTTCTTACCTGTGTGTCCGAAATAGTAAGCAAGGGCTGTTTCTGATATGCGTGTAATGGTCCTTGAGCTAATCTGTTGAATACTAAAAAGAGATGAGTCGGCATTCGATCCCGTTCGCGTCAGGTATGCGTCGGCCTGCTGCATCACGCGTGTGAGCGCAGAATCATCCGGACCAACGCCATCGTGCATTTTTGCATCGAGCGAGGCAAACTGCGAGGCTTTGAAAATTGTGAACGGATGCTCAGCCGTGGCGGAGGAGACCAACCCAAAGGTACAATACAACAATAGACCAAACCACAGCCTAGTGGGCATGACCACGCCAAAAAATGAATGATTTTAACGATCAACGACCGATGCAATATATTTAGCAAGAAGCGTACCGACTGTAGGGCTGGTTAGTAAGGTAACGGTCAGGTATCTGCTCAAAAACCCTAACGCGGCGCAAAGTAAATTATGGAGCGCCTCGCCGGAGGTGTTAAAAGCAGCGACATCGCTTAGTGGGTTGCGCTTGCGGAAGCCGCCTCTATCGGCGCTACGCCACAGAGTTCTCGTAAAATCATGAGGGCGTTTTGGGTATTGTCCTGCTCGCCACTTAAGGTGATCTGCGCCTCATGGCGAGAGGGATAGCAGAATCTTTCATGCATGGGATGTACCGTGGCCTGCCACTGCTCAATCACAGATTCTTTAGTGCGCCCGCGGCTGGCCACGTCGCGCTGGATACGGCGCTTGAGCCGAAGCAGATCCGGGGTGTGTACGTAAACCTTAAGATCAAATAGTTGCTTCAAGCGCTTGTCGGCAAAAACCAAGATCCCCTCAACAATGATAAGGGCGCGGGGCTCAATCAAAACGAATGAATCTTCACGATTATGAGTGGCGAAATTATATACGGGAACTTTAGCAGAAGATCCCTCTCTTAATTGGGTGAGATGCTCTATCAAAAGATCGAAATCTAAGGAGTCAGGATGGTCGTAATTCAAAAGTGCGCGCTGCTGAAGCGGAATATTATCATGCGCCTTGTAGTATGAATCCAGATTAATAACCGCCGCTGTGCCGCTCGGCGCACAACGTTCAACCAGTTGAGCGAACTCGGTTTTGCCACCGGCCGTGCCTCCGGCGATACCCAATATTTTTGGTGCGGCCATCATTCCAGTATTGATTTAACGCGAATCCCCGTCTCTAGTCAATTCCGCCGAACATTCCGGAATAGGCTCGCTTGCTACGAACCCATCATGGAGCTCGCCGGGGTTTTTGAGTAAGCGCCGCAAGATTGACTAACGGTGTCATAATTCTTAGTATGTTCGCTGAATAGCATTCGACAGTAGGCAGTTATGAGCAATTCACCCCAGTCTTCCCGTCCCTCACTTTCAGCATTCATTTTTCCGGAACCCTTTACAAGTGCAACTAATGTCAACGCCGAACGGCACGTGATTGTGGCGCCGGAAAAGGATGGGGCAATCGTTGCTGAAGTCGGGCGGGCTTTTAGCGCTTTTCGTGATGAGTTTGTCGACTCTGTTGGGGCCGTTAACCACAACCCATATAATGGAACTAGTCTTCGAGTCGGAGCTGGCGGTGAATCATACCTTTTGCGAATTGGCCAAGGCTGGCGCACAAAAGATCGAAGGGATGTTTTGGACGGGATGCATGTTTTTTATCAGGTGTTAGCAGAGGCAGGAGTTCCGACAGCCCATTTTCTTCCAACTAAAGAAGGTGGCTTCATCGGCCGCTTCGGCGGCGAGGATGCCGGGCATAACTGCACATTAAGTCCTTGGATCGAGTCAGAAGGGCGCTTTGCTGGAGGTCCGGAGCGCGCGCATCAGCTTGGGACTTTGTTAGGCAGGATGCATCAAGCTTTATTGGAAGAGGGGCAACTAGGCGGCGATAGATTTGAGAGCATGCAGGCCGCGTGCAGCGCGAATGCCAATACGCCTTATGGCAGGTATATATCCGCGGAAGAGCTTAGAGCTTCGGTATTTGGCAAAAAAGATTCCTCCCCCGTGAGTGAGTTTCGACAGATGCTGGCTGCCTGTAGTGAGCACTATTTGACGGATGGTTTTGAAAAATTGCGTGAGTACGGCTTCCGCCTCGAGATGTTAGACCAGGATCTACAAATCGTGCACGGTGATATCATTTCGCAGAATATTTTAGCGTTAGGGCATAAGCCATCAACTGGCATGGCCGACCCTGAATCCGAGGGACTCGGATTGGTCATTTTAGATCCTGAGAAGATGTATTTCGGTTCCAGATATTTCGACATCGGTCAGGGACTACTTACGGCTCTTAGAGAATCAGCACAACATGGTAACGGAACTTTGGAGGCATCGAATATGTTTTTGCTTGGGGGGCAGATTACCGCTGAATTCTGCCGTGGTTACGAGGAGAGCTTTGGGAAACCGGTCGATCGGAACAAAGCTGCTGCCTTTGCTCTACTTCGTATCAATCAGAATATGTACGTTTACGGGCAGAATATGGTGTCAGAAAAAGGGTGTGAGAATCTACAAAAATCGCAGGTGGCCTCGCAAGCTTTAGGTTATTGCGCCGCGATGCGGGAGGCCACGATGCTTCTTGGCAATGCCATTTCATAAGCACTTATTCGTCTAAAACCTACCCCACCTCGCTACGAAGGTGTGAAAAAACTCAGGTTTGTCAGGCCTACTTGGCCGCATACTTAACCGCTTTCTAACTCAATTATAACTTGCTAGCTTTTAGAGATGCCGGGTGTTACCGCTGTTGCCGAACCAAACGCGCTATCTTTTTCCGATTCCGAGTGCTTCGCGCCAAGTCCGCTGGCTGCAAAGAGAGGTTTACTCACTAAGCCAATTCAGTGGGTGGCTGCCAAAAATCAGCCGGAGTTTGCAGACTATTCTTGCCTATTTCAGGTTTCTTTCTGTCCACAGTTTTTTAGCGCTCCGCGACGCGCCTTTCCCACTATGTATTGCTACGACGGGCCAGACATCTTTGAGGACCATCGGGCCTATAGCGGAGAGGGGGTGAGCTGGCGAATTGCGGACTATGCTGCAGACCTGATTACAGGAGGATACGTTCCCCCTTTCAATAGCGTGGGTGTATATCCGCGTCCCGGCGAACGTGGTAACGATCTTCTCTTCAAGCAGCTCACTGAACCAGGAACAAACCGGAAAGTCGGCGGCAACGGTCGCAATTACGCGCGCTGGTTTATAGAGGCCTTTAAGCCTGAGATGGAGAAACGCATTCACGCCTTGCCAGGCCCAGAAAATACCGTACTGGTGGGTGCCTCAATCGCGGGCCTTCACTGCATCAACTTGGCGCTTGAGTACCCAGGCAAGATTGGCACAGTCTGCGCGCTTTCGCCCTCACATTTTATGGAGCAAGACCGCGCCACTGCGAATCGGCTGCTAGCCACAGAATTCACCGGCACTAGGTATTTCTTCGGAATAGGGGAACGTGAGGAGCTTAGCCCACACGGACGGCGTGACAGCGCAGTTACGACTATGAAGCTGTGTGCGGCACTAAAGAAGAAGGGCTGGGTCGAAGGTGAGCATTTCCTGCTGTATAAACTACCCGGCGGTGATCATAACAACCGCAGCTTTGGCCAGATGATGCTGTCGCGCGGGTTTGAATTCGCGCTTGGGCGTTAGGCGGAACGCCGCGTGGCAGAGCGGAGAAGCTAGAGCGCGTTTTGAAATTAACCACGGAGAACACGGAGGTCACGGAGAGAGAAATCCTCAATGTTATCTGCGTGTTCCCAGTGGCCTACGTGGTTAAAGACCCAAATTGCAATGTTTTACCGGACAGCAGTGACTGCCAACGCCTAATGCACCATCTTGGCTACATCCAGCACCAGCGCCAGGTCCCCGTTTCCGAGAAGCGCGCCCCCTAGAAAATATTTCGATTGGTTGGAGATCTCCTCCAGCGGCTTTAACACTAGTTGTCTTGGCCCGATTACATTGTCTACGAATAGCGCAAGTTTCTTTTGATCGACATCTATGGTCACCACCAAGTGGGATTCATCACCAGCGTGTGTCGATACCTCACCCAATAATTTTGCCAAATCCACCACCGGCAGCATGCGGTCATGTCGTCTAACGCAGGGGCCGCCTTTTACCACATTTGTAATATCAACTTTCTTTAGGCACCAGCTCTCATGCACTTTCTCCAACGGCAGCACAAAATTAATTCCAGCCGATTCCACAACAAACCCTTGCATGATCTGGGTCGTCACGCTTTTTGGAAGTTTCAGCGCAAACTTGCAGCCTTTGCCCGGCGTGCTCGTAACGGCGATAGAGCCCCCGGCGGACTCGATATTGCGTTTAACAACATCCATGCCCACTCCGCGTCCGGAGATCTCGCTCACTTCCTGCGCAGTTGAGACACCCGCCATAAAGATTAAATTTATTACCTGCGTTTCCGAAAGTTTCTCCCCCGCGCTTATCATCTTGAGCGCCAAGGCTTTCTTTGTGAGGCCTTCATAATTCAAACCCGCTCCGTCATCAGCGATTGTGATCACGATATCATTTGCGAGCTCTTCACAGGTGATAGAAACAGTTCCCTTACTCTGCTTGCCGGAAAGGTTGCGCTTCTCAGGAGCTTCAATGCCGTGATCTGCTGCGTTCCTGACCATATGCGTGATGGGGGCATCCAGAAGTTCCACCAAACTTTTATCAATCTCGATCTCGTCGCCTTTGATCTCAACCTCGATCTGTTTGCCCTTGCTGGCAGCGATATCCCGCACAAGTCGGGGAGCCTTTTGCAGAAGCGCACGTACCGGGACTTTCCGGATCGACATAATTGCACGTTCTAAGCCGGCACCCAACGTAGATATGACGCTATTGATCGTACCCAAGTCTCGAATCAAAGTTAGGTCCACCTGGCTGGCTTCGATCTTGGTGGTAAAATGCCGCAGCATATCTTGAGCTACGATAAGCTCACCGACAAAGCTAAGAAACGTGTCGATGCGCTCTTCTGGAACACGCATACTTTTTACTGTTTCGGTTTTTGCAGAGACGGATTTTGCTTCTTGCTCAGCGGGTGCGACTTCAGCCGCGCTGGGCACGCTAGCACTCGAATCAAGCGCACCGGCAGTTGCGGCCTTAGCGCGTTCGATGAGCCCCTCAAACTGTCTCTGATCTCCCACCTCGGGCTGTCCGTTTCCAACCCTTTCCAGGACGGCCTTAATCTCATCTATTCCAGCCAGCAACAGATCGAAAAGCGCCGGAGACGGTAAGATCTTTTTGGCTCGTAGGGCCGCAAGCAGTGATTCGAACTCATGCGCTAAAGTCTTAAGGCGCAACAGACCAAAAAAGGGCGCGTTGCCTTTAATGGAATGCACTGGCCTAAAAATTGAATTCACCACCTCCAAATCATCAGGCGTTTTTTCAAGGGCGACGAATAGAGAATCAAGTCCGCCGAGAGCTTCCTTGGATTCCTCAAGGAATCCGGCCAAGATACTCTGATCCATCTCGATTGTGGTATCAGTACTCATTTCATCCCCCTAAGCTCTTTTAGAATATCGATCCAGTAGCGATTCTTGTGGACTGCGTCATCCACAGCTTTCTCCAGCACCGCCAAATCAGTTAGTGGCTTAAATACACAGCTATCTGCCCCATATCGAATGCAAGCTAACGCATTTTCCAAGGTCACGTGACCCGTGATCATGATCGGCCGAAGCATCGGATACTCCGAACGCACATGCTTTAGCAGCTCAACGCCGTTCATCTCCGGCATCATGATGTCAGAGACCAGAATGTCGATTTTCTCGGAAGCTAGTACCTCTAAAGCCTCTTTCCCGTTTCCGGCAAGTTCGACGTTGTAACCCAGATACCGAAAATGCCTTGAGAGCATCTCGCGGATCTCTTGTTCATCGTCAACGACTAATAATGACGCGTTCATTTCATCTCTCCTTGTTCATGTATTGGAATTTTGAATGCAATTTTGGCTCCGCCACCCTCGCGATTGCTGGCGCTGATGCTGCCGCCGTGATTTCGGATAATGCCGCTCGAGATCGAAAGCCCAAGCCCGGTGCCCTTGCCTTGCGGTTTGGTCGTGATAAAGGGATCCCAGATCTTAGTAAGCAACTCAGGGGGTATGCCATTTCCCGTATCTTCCACGGACACAACCACGTTTCCGTCCTCTGTATGTGAGCCAAGCGTTAGAATTTGCAACTCCCGCCCTTCCATGGCATGCGCGGCATTCACTATCAAATTTACAAGCACCTGCTCAATTTCAATCGAATTTGCCACAATTTCTTCGATCTCCCGGTTAAGTTTAAGCTCTACCGACACCTGTTTACCGATAGTACCGCGGCACATCTCCAAAGCCTGCTCGATACAGGTATTTATATTAAGTGGAGTGCGCGCAGTCGCTCCCTGTTGGCCCGAATATTTTTTTAGACCCTTTACAATCGCAGTTACCCGTTGCACCCCTTTCATGATGCTGGCAAAGACGCGCGGCATCTCCTCAAGTATAAAACTCACTTTCTGTTTATCCGGTGAATTCTCCAAGAGCGCGGATCTTAATATAGGATCAAGATCCTTCCAAAAGCGCTCCAAATTCTGAACATTCCCTGAGATAAAACTCATAGGATTATTAATTTCATGGGCCACACCGGCCGCCAACACTCCCAAAGAGGACATGCGATCTGCGTGAATTAACTGTTGGGCGCGCTCGTTAGCGAGCAGCTCCATCTGGGTGGCGTAGCGCTCCATCACCATGGCCATCTGCTCAACGGTGCGTTTGTCCTTGATGATACGCGAAGCGGTACTGAGGCGACTCTGCAAAATCCGCATATCGCAAGGTTTTTCCATAATATCATGAGCACCGCGATGAAGCGCTTCAATCACCTGAGCTTTATCCATCTGTCCGCTCAGGATTAACTTGTACGTGAAGCGCGCATCTTCCAATTGGGCGTGTCGCTCGGTAATTTCAGGCCCGGTGAGACCCGGCATGTACCAATCAAGGATAGCGATGTCGGTCTCGTTAGCCGTGAGCACCTTCCAAGCCGCCTCGCCATTGTCGCAGCTACTAACAATATAGCCCCACTTCTCCAGAGCATGCTCAAGCATGCGCCGGCAAATAGGATCATCATCGGCGATTAGGACTCGTAGCATCTTTGCGCTTTTTAGGTTGCGAGCTTGCTGGTTCGGAACACCCCGAACCTCGCCAGTAGTTTCGGCATTCTTTGTGAATTGTTTGAGGGGATTCCGAGAGATGTAACGGTGTTATGGGGGGGGGTAAACTTGCGTGGCAGTGCAGGGCGAGTCCAAAACTAACTAAAAGGTGGCATCCCTGAATTCATTCTTCGTTCAATTTCCGACTGACCCGCCGTCATGTGCTTATCCTAGAACGAGGAAACTCTCAGTTTGTAAAGCCATTCTTTTTTGCGTAACTCCAGATCACCTCGTCCCCCGCGGAATCAAGCCCAACATCCCGCACGTGCTTGGAATCTTTGCCGAATTCCCCTAACAACTCGACGAGGCGGAATGATAAGTTGGCATCAAAAAGTAATTTCACGCGGAAAGCTTAGCTAGTTTTCGTTCACGATCTGCTGCGAATGCAAGGCATGCTTGGATATCATCAGACTTGAGGTCCGGAAAATCTCGAAGTATTTCGTCTTTCGTCATTCCAGACGCTAGATAATCAAGCACATCATAGACAGTAATTCGGAGCCCTCTTATACATGGCTTACCCCCCATCTTATTTCCGTCAACGGTGATGAAATTCTTATAATCCATAGCGAATAGTTTAACATATCTCCGTTGGATTCTAAAGGCTAGAGAAAATTTCCTTCAGATATGATCTTCCCCCCTAAACAATAGCTCTAAGCCCCCTACGCCCCCATCGCCCGATAAACCAGCACCCGCGTGGCCCCATGCTTGAGGAGCGCAGCGGCTCGAGGTTCCGTGAGCTTTCGTAGCGGCAACCAATGCAGGTCTGATTTTACGGCGGTCACAAGATCAACTTCGGCAAGACATGGGATGATTCTCACAGGGGTTATACCGATTGAAGGGGTGTAGTCGGCGGTTGCTCTAATTTTAAGGGTAGATATCCCAAATGTGTCGGCAATGCGCGCGCTTGCGTACTCTTTCAGTTGATGTGGCTCAAGAGTGGCCGGCATTTTAAAATGTGGGACGCAAAAGATACGGGAGTTTTCCTCATGGATTTGGGGAGTGGGTAGATGCCGCTCTTCTAGCCCTATGTAGATCTCTTCCGTTCCATCAGACAGAAGCACGTGCACAAGCGGCGCAATCGCTAGTTGATTTAGACCAAGACCGGTAGCGGAATCTGGGATCACGGATTCAAGCGTGACAGAGGCTAAATACTCGCCGCTACTAGAGCGTTCTTTATATATTCCAGAGTGAGTTTGTAAGAATCTGGGGGGTGTGTCTGGGAGCTCCTGAAAACGTAGCTCCTTTGGCAATGCAAGAAGCTCATCAATCGAGGAAGCCTTAAAACTTCTGTTTTGTTGGGGCTGCAAGTCAAAACGGTCACCCTTTACTCCTGTTGGTTGATTAAGGTGCGCAAAAAGGTGATGCACGGCTACTGCAAGTCGGGCGTTCGGCAGAGATCCGATGCGGCAAGCCTCAAGCAGCATGCGGGCGTCAACCATCTGCACCCGCCCAGAAGTCGAGAAGCTGGAGTAATTTTGCGATGGAGAATTCGGCTTAAACTGAGGAGAAACTCTTACAAATCGCACTAATACTCTTTCGTCGACTAAATCCGGCGATGGATAGTAATCTAGCTTAGGCCCAAACGCTTCAATCAGATTAGCATCCATATTGGCCCGCTCTGCTAAAATCGTAGTAGCTGCGGATCGGATTCCCTCATCGGAATCAAGTGTTCCTGACAGAACAATCGCAGCAAGCTGTTCCGTTACATATCCAGAGGTTTTCGCTCCAAAAAAACTTGGCTCCGAAAGCCGTGATAGTGGACGCGGGTAATCCCGCTTAATTCCCACATAGAGTCGCCCTGAAGGGTCAATAAAATAAGGGACCACATCTAGAGTTTCCCCGGGTCTTCGCGCAACTTCGATCTGATCTTCGTCACGAGTTGAATCGGGCGGAGCGTAAGTGCTGACCTCAACAAATTTTGTAGGTTGCCCAATTGTGCAGCTTGTCTCGACCAACTCGACACCCGTCCCATCTGCGACTTTCTCAAAGACCGTGACGTAGTTTGTGGGTGGGTAGCTAAGCTCTTTTCCAGTAAGATTAGTGATGGTTATGTGACCGTTCCAGTATTTCTCCTGTATCCAAGAAGTAAGCTCGGGGCCCGCATACACTTCGCGTAAGCCAAGCTCTTTTGCGACCGCGCGCCTATCTTTAATGTCTAGATGAGTTTTCCTGCGGGGCAATTCGTGATCCCAATCCTTAAAGTAAGGCCTGTTCAACATGAACTCCGCCGCAAGCCAACCTGGTAGAATAAAACTCCGCGTGCCCGCGTTAACGTCATCCACAGGCTCGCTGATCTCGGCCCCATAAAGCAGATCCATCTGGCGAAGCTTACCGGTAAAATGCCGAAAGAGGCCGGCAGTCGATAATTGCTCGGGCTCCCCGGAATCCTTTCCGTCGGTGGTAGAAAGCGTAATCACCACTGATTCGGGCCAATCCGGCGCGACCGTATCTCTTACGATAGATTTAGTGCTCTCCCGCTGGTGAATGCTAGTCAGCTCAGCTTTTAGCCACTCCAACGCATGCTGTTTTGGGCTTTCGCCCGCGGGGCAAGCTCGGGCGATGTCGGGCAGCACGGACGTTAAATAAATTCCGGTGACATTTGCCAAAGCATCCGGCAGCTGGCTCAGCTGATCGGATGTTGCGGTAATCAGATTCGGCCAAGCTCCCGGGGCCTTTCTGCGTGAGTCGCCAGTTTGCAAATCAAGGGACAAAATCTGATTACCAGGATACAGCCTGGCTAAATATAGCGCGTCATATCTGTCAGCGCTCGCGACCAATAAAGTTTCTCCAGCAGCAGCAAAGTTAGCCAAGCACCAGGCCAAGCGCGTCCTTACCCACTCTTGAAGCTCTGCTTTCGAATGTTCGTGCTCAGCTAAACTCTTATTGGCGGCCTCGCTCCCGGCAGGAAATTGCCACCATTCGAATTTTCTTAGCGCTTGTGTGCCGTCCTTTTTTTTGTACAGTTCTTGCGAGATAAACCCAGTATATTCCCAACCTCGGCGCGCATGCGCACGCCGACCGCCTTGCATGCTTTGTTCGAGCGTTTCGCCTTCGGAGGGCACTAAAACCTTTCCGAGTATTATTCGCTCGGCGGCGATGTTTTCTCGGACTTGGTCTATAACGTCTACCGCTTCCCCGCTTGGGAAATACTGTCGACCTAAGTCGGTCACAAAAAGGCCGCCTGCTCTACAGATATCACCCTGATCGAGTAAGGCTTGCGGGATGTCATGCCGATCCGGAAAGAAATTCTTATCTGTGTAGATTACGCCGCATCCCAATATTTGTGGCGCGCTCCCGCTTCCAGTTCCATCTAACGCCAAAGGCGCCCGCAAAATAACAAGATGTGCGCCGGGCTGGGATAGGTTCCTGGCAACTGCAAGGCGCGAGGGTTCTTCAATAGCCTTTCCGGTCTCATGCAAGGCCTTCCAGGTGCCGTGAAGAATGTCTACCGCCTGGCGTAAACGTCTGACCGAACCTGATTCTTCTGGATTTTCTGACGGGACGGCGGCCGCATTGATCTCCGCTTCGGAGATCTCAGATAGCTCCGCACTCGAATAGACCTCAATCTTAACGCGTTCGGCCGAGACGCCTAAGAGGACTTCTCTCTCTAAGGGCGGCACCGACCCTGTGATATGTGCTGGGATTAAAGGCTTTTCAGGATTCATACTGCCAAGAAAAACTCAACAACTTTGGATGCGGATTGAATCTCGCACCTGCTTAGGGTAAAAAGATGTGTGTTGCAAGTAATTAAAGTAGCGGCGTAACGCGCTGCCATTTTTGAATACCAGCATATCATCTATTTTGGAGCTAAGCATGAAGGCCACCCAACTTACCGAAAGAACCCAGGCGCTCTGGAAAGCTCATATTAAATTTCAACGTAAAACCAGAATGTTAACGCTGCAGCAAACTGCCACGCAGGAAGAATCCGCTTTAAAGTTAAGCCTGGCCGAGGCGCCGTTACTGCATATCTTGGCCTCTGGGCCCGATAAGAATGTGCGTGATCTAGCTAAGCTAGCGGGGCTTGAAAAGAGTTGGGCCTCTCGCATAGTTGCCGACCTTGAAGCTCGAAAACTAGTTAAGGCCTTTGTATCCGAATCAGACAAACGCAGTAAGAAACTTAGAATTAGCGCGCGAGGGCAGGAAAGCCTCTCCACATTAAAGGTTTTTCGAGCGCGATTGATGGATAACTTATTAAAAGATTTAAGCGCTTCTGAACAGAAGCGCTATGTCGGATATGTAGAGCTGTTCGCCAACGGCCTCGGTGCGCCCAAATATAATTCAATGGACTCGGGCCACGCCTTGGATACTCAGGTTGTGAGGCTAAGTTGGGTATTCGGAACGGCCGGTGGCAACAGGATGGGGAGCGATCTTAATGCTAATCAGTACCAGATCTTTTTCGAATTGGTTGAGAAGGCAGAAAACTTCATCTCCGCTTCCGATTTATACACGGTGCTTCCGATCGATCTGAGCACTGTTACCCGCACTGTATTGGCTTTTGAAAAGGAGGGCTGGTTATTGCGCCGCCCCTCTGTAAACGATAGCAGGATGTTCGAGGTGCGTCTCACGCCTTTTGGCTTAAGAAAATGGGAAAGTGTACGAGATCTGGCTCTGGCGTTATTTGCAAAAGGCTTAAGTGAATTCAGCGCCGATGAAATCTCTGACTACGTTGATTTGGCAGGAAGGTTAGTAAGAGATATGCCGGTAAGGGCGGGAGAGAGCATTGACTCGGAGATCCAGGTCGTGGAGGCGAGCACCAGGGAGTTAAATGCTGCCATCGCAAAAATTCTTGGACCTAAAAGTTTGAAAAAGCACGGTCCAACAGTTTCACGCTTTGCGGTAGTGAGGGCCGGAGAAGTTTTGGGCGGAATTCAGATCACGCGCGCAGATGACCCTAGCAATGATTCCCTCGTTTTTGAGCTACAGAATGTCGCCAATGATCGCTGGCAGGATATATTAGAGACGTGCCTGGGCCGAAGCAGCGGACGCCAAAGAATATAGATGTGTTGTGCAGGTTTAAATAACCGCAAAACACATCTATACATCAATTAATTTTTGAAATAATCAGTAACTACCTAATTTCACGGAACTAAACTCTAGACAAAATTCTTGCCCCCTACGTATAGATGTGATATGCATGTAATATGCAATGTGAGACGCAACTAAAATGCTGCGCCTCCAGCAGGGCCGGTGCTGATTCAAGCGCGGGCCGAAAAGTATTGCACGAATCACTGCTTAGTTAAGCACGGACCTTAACGGTCCGACAGGGGAGATCTATTCGCAAGTTTTTACTTGTTCGACCGCACTTTTGGCGGTGTCGAAGAGATCTATCTTTTTTTAGGTGAGTTCGCGCGCGGATTTTTGGTTCTTTAAAATTATTTGAAATGCCGTACCCAACTTTGGGTACAGCATCGATTGGGTAGATGGCTTACTGAAGGTTTTTTAAACGGCGATGTAAATTGCCAGGAGGTTTTGCAATGCTTAGTAATATTCAAATTGCTGCCGGGAGCATTCCTGGCCGTGACCATCTTGGACGCGGCGAGGTGCTGCTAGGCAGGAACAACCAAGATGCCTTCTTCGTCGAGAGAACAGAGCAGGTAATCGCGGCCGTTGTGACAGACGGCTGTGGCAGCGCGCCACATAGCGAAGTCGGTGCCCGTTTAGGAGCCAGGCTTTTGGCGAAGACTTTGGTTCAAAGCTACCGCCGAGCGCCCGGAGTGGAACTCTCTGACGCCCTGGTGTCGGAAGCGTTCGTGGAACGTCTTCGAACCGAGATTTTGCGCAAACTTCGGTTGTTTGCGTTGCAGCTGGCCTGCGACGCGGCGGAATTCGCTAACGTGATTCGGGATTATCTGCTCTTCACGTCGGTGGCGGTACTAGTGACGCCGCGCCACACCCTGGTTTTCTCTCTGGGTGATGGAGTGGTCGCCATAAACGGTGCGGTTACAGCACTTGGACCGTTTCCAGAAAACCGACCGCCGTACTTGGCCTACGGTCTTGTGAGCTCCAGCTTTGCCCAAACGCCTGAGTTACTCCGGTTTCAGATTCACACGGTCCTTCCCACATCAGAGCTAAATTCGCTCCTGATTGGGACGGATGGTGCGGCAGATCTTGTAAACCTAGAAGGCAGAAAGGTGCCGGGCAAGGATGAGTTCCTGGGGTCGCTTGGCGAGTTTTGGGAAAACGAGAGCTACTTTCGCAATCCCGATGGCTTGCGCCGACGTCTCTCTGTGCTAAATCGCGAGGTCAGACGGTTCAACCCGGACACGGGAGTTCCCGAATCAGAATCTGGGCTGCTGCGTGATGACACTACCTTGGCGGTGCTCCGAACAGCTACACCAACCGAGAGGGGGTGAGTTGCGTGAAGGAAGTTTACGTGAGGGGCCAGCGTGTGCTGGTAGACCCGAGTTCTCCCTTTAGCGAGGGGGGCGAGGCTGAGATTTACGATATCAGTTCGCAGTTTCCGGGCACGGTACTAAAACTGTGGAAGCCGCCCACGCACCCTGACTTTGAGGGAACAAACGCCGAGGCGGAATTTGCCCGGCAAGGAGCGGCCTTCAGGCTAGACGAGCAGCAGCGAAAGATCAGAGCGTTCCCGACCAATCTGCCAAAGCGGGTGATCGTGCCTCGTGATTTGGCGACAAATCGCGGAGGCTCTCGGGTGCTCGGATACACAATGGACCTAGTTGCTGGTGCAAAAGCCCTACGAGCTTTCACTCAGCTAAACGAGCGTCTGCGCGCTGGGGTCGACAACAATCAGGTTCTGGAGCTCTTTCGGGATCTCTATAGAACTGTTGACGAGCTTCACCGCGCTGCGGTGGTGATTGGGGACTTCAACTATCTTAACGTGCTGGAGAAGGATCTTTTGGCCTATGTGATTGATGCTGACAGCATGCAGTTTGGAGGCTTTCAAGGCCGAAGCTACACGGTGCGTTTCGTTGATCCGCTGATC
>CAZVWV010000016.1:0-3520 GCA_964631745.1 uncultured Bdellovibrionales bacterium | reverse complement strand
CCGCGCTTGGAGAGTTTGGTGCAGTATAAGCCCCCCAACGAGCAAAGCGATTGGTACGCCTTCGCGCTAATGCTCTTTGAATGCCTGCTGTTGGTGCATCCATACGGAGGCCTCTACGAACCAAAGCTAGCAGCCAACCGCATGCCGCACGGCAGACGTCCGCTAAAGCGCATCACGGTCTTACATCCGGAGGTGCGTTACCCCACAAAAGGTATCCCTACCGATACCTTGCCGGATGAGCTCTTGCACTTCTATGACGAACTTCTGGTGCACGATAAGCGCCAAGCATTCCCGCAGCTGTTACTGGAAAGCCTGCGTTGGACCAAGTGTCTGACGTGTGGGCTAGAGCATGCGCGCAAGGCTTGTCCACACTGTAAGACGGCGCTTCCGCCTGAGATGTTGGTGGAGGTGGTGCGTGGCTCGGTCTCGATGCGTAGGATCTTTCACACCGCTGGAGTCATTTTGCGCGCGGCGATGCAGTCTGGCAAACTGCGTTGGCTCTACCATGAAAATAAGGAGTTCAAGCGCGAAGACGGCAGTGTCGTCATGAGCGGCGAACTTCGCCCTGATCTGCGCTATCGCTTAAACGGCGAAAGAACTGTCATGGCCGCCCCCGGCCAGCTACTTGTGCACGACCCTATCTCAGGGTTTGGCGCGCGTTTGTCGGTGGACAGCTATCGCAGTTTGACGCCGGTCTTTGATGCCAATGCCGATCACATGTACTGGCTCTCGCGTGGGAGTCTTATGCGTGACGATCGCCTCGGTCCCAAAAGCATGGGCGAAGTGCTCTCTGGCCAGACACGCTTCTGGGTGGGAGAGGAGTTCGGCTTTGGATTCTATCGCGCCGGTGGTGTGCAGGTCGCTTTCGTCTTTGATGCCCAGCACCCTGGAATCAAAGACACGGTAAAGCTTCCAGGCATCGTGGGCGAGATCGTGGATGCCACCTGTTACTTCAGCGACCAGCGCTGCTGGTTCCTAGTCGCGGTTCAACAAACAGGTCGCACAATTCACCGTTGTTTTCTTCTGACGCGGGATGGCTCCGTGTTGGACGAAGCCCAAGCAGAAGAAGGGGACAACAGCTGGCTTGGCGAGCTGCGCGGAAAATGCGCCGCTACCCTAAAAGGTAAGCAAGGTCGTGTGAACTGTCTGTTTGCGATAACCGATCAGGGACTAATACGGATTCAGGAAGAGCAAGGCAAGATGCAGGAAGGCGCCCGCTTTCCTGACACCAAGGGGCTATTAAGCCCAAGCGACGCGCTCTTTTTTGGCCGGGAGGGAATTTACGTGGTCAGTAGGCGAGAGGTGAGACTTCTCACCATGGTTCACTGAACAAACCCAAGTCCTCCGTGCTGAAGCGCGGAAAGGAGACAGCCATGTCAAGCAAGACTAAGTCCTACGAATTGGACACGCCTTCGTTCTTTGACCCCAAGAAGGTCGAAGAGATCTGGAGCGTGCCGTATGAGGAGCGTATGCTGCAGGCGGCTGAGTGGGCACGCAGGCACAATCTGAAGCCGGCCGCGCAGGACCGCGTGAAGATCGCGCTCATGCCGATCGACGCGCAGATCACCTTCTGCCACCCTAGCGGTGCGCTGTATGTGGCGGGCCGTTCCGGTAACGGAGCGCTCGAGGATACGGCGCGGACGGCTGAGTTCATCTATCGCAATCTGCGAGTGATCACCGGTATCGTGCCGACCCTCGACACGCACACTGCCTTTCAGATCTTTCACCGGGCATTCTGGGTCGACCAGCAGGGGAATCACCCCGCGCCGGCTACCCTGATCTCGTTGGATGACGTGAAGGCGGGCGTCTGGAGCGTGAACCCCGCCATGGCATACGCCGTGCTGGGTGACGCCGCCAAGTACGCCTACCTGATGCAGTATGCCCTGCACTACGTGGAGAGCCTGACCGGCGGCGGCAAGTATCCGCTCATGATCTGGCCCCACCATGCCATGCTGGGCGACATTCATCACGCGCTCATGCCGAGCTTGCAGGAGGCGATCTACTTCCACACCATCGCGCGTGGAAGTCAGCCCGCCTACCGCGTCAAGGGCGGAAACCCGCTCACTGAGAACTACTCGGTGATCGAGCCGGAAGTGCTCGAAGACCAGCAGCGGCGCGCCATTGCGGCCCGCAGCGCGAAGTTCCTCGAGACGCTTCTGAAGTACGACCGCCTGATCATCTGCGGCCAGGCCAAGAGCCACTGCGTGGCCTGGACCATCGCCGACTTGCTGAGCGGCATCCAGGCTCAGGATCCTGAACTGGCTCGTAAGGTCTACCTCGTGGAAGACCTCACCTCGCCGGTCGTGATCCCGGGCGTGATCGACTTCACCGATATGGCAAACGAGGCCTTCAAGCGCTTCGCGGCGGCGGGCATGCACGTGGTGCGCTCGACCGAAGCCGTCGAAGACTGGCCCGAGATGCCGAAGCTTAGCTGAAAGTTCACCGTTACAAGTTCCCTAAACTCTGGGAACAGGAGGTAACAGTCATGTCAAGCAAGACCACACGGGTGGATCAGCTCTTTAGCCAGGCGGCTGGCCAGGGCAACATCCCCCAAGATTCGCTGCAAGCTCTGCACGATCTTGGAGCAGAGATCGAACAGGCCATGGGCATCTCGGTTGATGACGTGAACGCCAGCGAGGTGTTCCTCTTGATGATGGAAGACGACGATTCGACCTCCATCCGCATGAACGGTAACACCCAGCATGTGCGAGACGGTCACAACCTGGTGTTGGATTCCACGGCCGAATCGGCCAGCGGAGACGACGTGTTGGTGCACACGGCCTACCTAAACGCCGGCACGTTGCACGGGTATGTTCCTCTCGGGCAGGCGCCTCGCCTGACCGCCAAGAACTACAACCCCTCCGGATACACTCCGCTCTACGACTGTACCTTGAAGGTGCTGGGAGCGGTGCTCGCCAAGGAGCAGGAGTTCGCTAACCAGGGCGTGCCGGTCCGCACCGTGACGGTGATCACCACCGACGGCGCCGATAAGGGTTCGATGTTCACGCCTTCTGATGTGGCCAAGTTGGTTCGCAGCATGCTGGCCCGCGAGAACCACATCGTGGCGTTCGTGGGGATCGATGACGGCGAAACCAACTTCCGGGATATCGCCAAGCAGATGGGTGTGCCGGATGAATGGATCCTCACACCTGGGAGCGACAAGCACTCGATCCGCCAGGCCTTTGGATTGGTCTCCAAGGCCTCAAAGAGCGCGGCTCAGGGCACGCAGTCGTTCAGCTCCACCGCAAAGCAGGGGTTCGACGCTGGCATCAACTGAGGCCGGCAGGACCCCATGTCCTCACTCCAATCAGGTTCACTAGGAATTAGCCGAGTGTTGTGGCACGAGCCACAACCAAATAACTCGACTCAGTTCCTACTACGGTTTTTCAACCAGGATATTTCCGGAGGGTTTAATCCTAAAAGGTTTAGTCCACCAACTAAACCCTCCATACATCTTTGTCAGTTACGATCGATTACGGTACCTACTCATTAACTCCGGGTAACGCCGGGTGGGAATTGG
>CAZVWV010000015.1:0-40001 GCA_964631745.1 uncultured Bdellovibrionales bacterium | reverse complement strand
GTATCTAGCGCTACGCTTTTGCGTGGATTTCATTCCCCGTGGGCTGCCGTGGCGAAACGACTTGGGGTTGCGCATTTTCTCTGAGGAGAAGTTGCCACGGCCCCTTAACTATGGTGGGAGAACTTTGTCGTTAGAATCATCGCTCTCATCTTCTTCTGCCTGAAAGAGATCTAAAGTCTTCTTCGGTCCAGATTGGACATTTTTTTTGCGGCGTTTGGCCGCAATTTTTGCGCCTTTGCCCGAATTAATCCCAAGTACGGGTGCTTTGCTGTTTGATAACTCCAGGGGCAGCTTCTTGCTTCTTTTCTCTCCTAATTTGAGCAGCGAATCTTCTTCGCTGTTTGAATTCAGGCGACGCTTAACTTTTTTGATCGATCGCTTTCTGCTGGTCAGAGCGCGAACCTCTGACTTACGCTTCAATATCCCAAATCCCTCGACGGACTCAAGCGCTTCACTTTGGGAATATGTCGAAAGTCTCACGGATTCTAACGTTTGGATGAGTGACTGTAAGCGCCTAGCCAGCCTCATCCTTATCTTATCAAGTGTAGGAGTGTTATGGTCCAATTTTTGGCGAGAGACCCTTTGCGGGGCCAGCTTGTCTGTGATCTTCTTTAACACAACAACAGTGGGTTTGCTCACTTTTTCATGAAACTTTAACTTTAGATGCAGGGCAAGCACCTTCAAGGCCTGCTTAGCTACGATCGGGCTACGAATCACATCTCTAATTTGAAAAGGTCGGGGAGCTGGATTTACAGGCAATTTTGAGTTCCCATTCAAGGCTTGTTTTCGGTCTTTTCCTAGAGCGACACGCAGATGCTTAATTCGATTCCTTAAATCACGAAGATCGTTCAGCAATGCTCGTCTGGAGAGTTTAAGCTTTCTCATTTCAGCGAGATTGCCCACGGACCTTTCCATTTTTCGTAGAGCCCGCAATCTTTCAACAATTGCCCCCATACGTTCGGCTCGAATTTTGTACAACCTCTCAAGTCTATTTAAGGCGATTTGCCTTGAATGCCTCACCATACGCTGCGTTGGAGGGTGTTGAGACATTCGTAGCATCTGTAACCGAGGTGGCACCACTCGAGTTGAGTTGGGCCCAACTGACGCGCGAACAACAGTCGGCTCTCGCCTGTACTGTACGCTAGTCCGCGTCACAGGCACCATGCTAGTCAATGACTCAGTCATTTTTGCGGCAATTACTTTCTTGCCATCTGTTTCAGTCCAAAGTTTAGCTGACAACTTTTCCAAGTAACTGTGGATCTCCTTTTCGGTTGGGCCTCTACGCTCAACGATGCGCTTAGAATCTGGGTTCTGCTCAGCAGCGGCTGCCGCTAATTCCCTTTGCCTAGCAATATTCGGTGGAGGGACAGGACGGGGGGCTTCAGCTTGTGATCTGGCTTTCGCATTCGGATCAACCCAAGCCGTACTAGGCGCTTTCAATTCCACCACGCCTCGAGGAGCCTCGCTGTTTGCCATATAGTTACTGACAGACTGTGTTGTAGGGGGCGGCTCCATGTGAATCTCGGACTGAGGTGTGGTGCGGTCAACCTGCATAGCCCATCCCGAATCTAACTGCCTTGAATAATTTGTAGCTTCATTCGCCCTTTGCTCAGTTGGGGGCATGCGCCAAGCCAAGTCATTCGATGCAGAAGATGAGGTATCTATAGTTTGCGGCCCCTCCGACGTTGTAATCGACGTGTTATCATAAACAATCTTAACATCAAGAGGCGCAGATGGCGCCTCTCTATGTTCGGTTGAAGCGAAAGGCGCTTGCGGAGCGCAACAGTCAAGATTTATCCGCACGGGAGCCTCGCCACGCTCAACCAGTTCCTCATGGAATCTTTGCCCATCAACGGCGCTCTGAACCAGGTCGTTTCCATTAAAAAGAGGTTCGTCGTGTTTGGCTTGGCTGGATCGCTCCTCGGAAAGGTTACCTTCGTTTCGATTTGCTGCTACTGTGCTTGGCTTCTCAGACTCGGCGTCGAGGGCCCTGTTGTCGTTAACATCAGCACGTAAGGCATAACTCTTATCATATTCCTCCGCACTCTTTTGCCGACAGCAATCATCCGGATTTATTATTATCGGCCCGTGAGTTTTCAGTTCCACTTCCCCTGCGATTGAGGCACTCACCAAAGATTCTGCATTAAACTCAACAGGTGCGTTCGCTAGAGAGCCTAACTCGTCCAGAGACGAAGCCAATCCGCCGTCGACCGATAGAACCTTGTCCGCAACTGGTGGCATTCAGAAACTCCACGCTAATGCTGTGTAGGGCTCATTCATGTCGATGTCGAGGATTGTGGCAATCTTAGAACTCTCCCTGCTTCAAGTCCGCAGCGATCTTTTGATACTATCTTGCAACTCCAAAGGCGTCCGCTAACTTCGGCAGAGAGCCGAGCCAAGAGGTATTTTGCGTGCGCTGCGCCACTTCCTTCACACGACCAAAAATCGCAGCTAAAAGTTGCGGCGTTAATTCTTTGCCTTCCAATCCTTTTTGGGCCAATTTCTTGAGCCAATAGAGGTCAGCCCCAGTCAGCTCTGACCTACCATTGATTTGAAGACGATGGAGTTTCGAAAGCGCCACAAACATCTGCTTGATAGGTTGCATCCTCCAGAGTCTTTCTGCTGGCCCCCGCAAAGCATCTTGACTTGCAATCATACGCTCAAGTTGAGGATGAACTAGCACGCGCGAGGCCACGAAGCCGAAATTAAACATCCATTCAGGTTGGCTCCTTTGACTTAAAGTAGCAGGTTGTACCAGCACATTCATCAGATCCAGCCTCACAGCAAGAAACTTATGCGTCAGATGTGCCACGCTTACTGCGAGTTGTTGTTGTCGGCTCTTGTCCGGAACATTTGCAATGTGCGCAAGGCTTTCGGCAAGTTCCCACAGCAAGCTATCTGCGCCAAATACTACATGCAGATTCCCATCCTGAGCTTGACGCTGAAAATCCTGCAATGATGGATACAATCCCATTACAGCTCTGGCAGAATCCAACCCGCATTCCGGCGTTCCAAGCTTTGCAGAGATCTCCCGCCAGCAATCGTACCGAAGCCGCGGGTTAAGAGCCCTTATAACTAAGTATGCTTGGCCATTGTAAAGCTGCGAAGGAGTCCCGCGCGTTACCACTTGGAGTTTCGCTCCGGAATCTCCGACCGAATAGTCCAGATCTTTCCCAGACACCACACCCTTTGCCCGGAGGATCTCCACATTCTTGCCGTCATCAGTTGTTAGGTGGGCAAGCGCTTGCCCTATCTCCAGCGGTGTCAGTCCAGGATAAAGAATCACCTCGATCTCACAAAAAGCACTGACGTCGATCAGACGTTGTTGCTCAATCCCTGGTATCGGCGACCTTCCAGGCCTGGTCCCGCTTAGCGCCTCTAGCTTGCCAAAAACCCCCTGGGCATTCTGAACTGGTGATTTACTTAAGGACTCCCAAACGTCAGGGGGAAATGCACTGGTAGGGGATGCCATCACCACAACCTTTGGCTTCTGAGCAAGATCCGAGGTGGCTTCGCCAATTAGTGCTCTAGCTCTGGCAAGAGCCTCACCTCCTATATCTGGAACGTGCGTCAAAAAGACCGCGTCAGCTGCTCTTACGTGTGGAATCACATATCGCCTAAAGGCTGAGTCAAGCTGTTCCACGCTCACGACAGAAATGACGTAGGGATGGAAACCCGCTCTCTCGATTGTGGTACTCAATTCTCCAGTTCGGGAGAGTCCTGACTGTTCAATAATTGACAACTTAGTTCCAACTTTTCCGAAACGCTTCAAAGCGTCTAGAACTTCTGTGTTTGAAGCGCAGCAGGCACACCCATCAATTCCAATTTTGAGCATGTCCTCGGCCAACCGATCCAGGTCAACTTGTGTTGAAGCTCCCTTTTGCTCGTTGACAATCACCGCGATCTTTTTATGATGTTCTCCAAGTCCATTGGCAATTGTCTCAATCAGAGTGGTTTTGCCGGCGCCCGCAAATCCTGATATTAGGAGAACTCGGTTCTCACCTCTTACCGGTTCCAGGTGAGCAAACCTGCGGGGTCCTAAGTTGAGAGGGTTATCATGACCTAAAGTTATCTTTCCAATGTTAGAGAATATCGATGGGGTGTGTTGTGGATCTGCCATGGTGTTTTACGCAAAGACCTTTAATACTGTTTTGCTGAGCAAGTTTTTGTCTTCATCCAGTCGAACAGGGCTGCCCTTGTTCCTGTGACCGAGAGTAGCCGACTTCTCTCTGCGCTAGCCAAGATAGGACCTTCCCCCAGCAAAAAAAGCCACGCCCAAAGATTGTTGGCTGAATGCTCTATCAGACTGACTCCCGGGACGTGGCAACGCGGAGTATCTATGAACTTTCTAAGAGCAGAGCTCAAAGTTCTGATGCGATTGTTATTTAATGCGCAATCAAACTCAACGCGACAAATTGTCGCACCGATATTTGAACCTAGAAAGAGCTTTCAGGACTTTGAGCCTGTGGGGGCCCGTGCTAGTTTTCTCTGCAATGAACGTCTATGAAGTCCTAAAGCCTTAGAGGCTTTAGTGATATTGCCCTGATGATCATTTAAGACACGCTGAATATGCTCCCATTCCACCTGCTCTAGTGTCGGCGAAGAATCCTTAACTGAAACGGGCGCTAACGTCTCACCAAATAAGGCCGTAAGTAGATCGTCGATGGCGCAGGGCTTAGCGAGGTAGTTTACGGCCCCCTCTCGTAGAGCGGAAAGCGCTGTTGCAACCGAACCGTACCCTGTCAACATCACCGCCTTGGATGAATATCGCTTGGTAAGTTCTGCCACTATATTTACCCCAGACTCAGATTTGAGTCTTAGGTCAACGACTGCGTGTGTGGGCTGAAACTTTTCAATCTCTTCCAGGCTCTCAGAGAACGATGCCAATCCTTTAGTTGTGTAGCCTCGATCGGACAAGGCTACCACCAAACGTTCTCGAAACGGGTCATCGTCGTCTACGACCAAAACCCTGGGTGTGGAGCTCTTAGCTGCCATAGGTTGCTGGCAACTCCAATCTTGCAATAGTCCCCACACCGATTAAGCTTTCAAACTCTAGCTTACCACTTATTCGTTCCGCGCATGCTTTCGCCAAAAAGATTCCAAGGCCGCGCCCGGGGCCCTTAGTAGACACGAAGGGCTCGCCGAGCTTAGATTTTAATTGTGCCGGAATTCCTGGTCCCTTATCTGCCACAATAATTCTCTGTTGAGAGCTGTCATTTGAGATCGAAAGAGTCACAGGTTCAGTCCCCGAGACCTCAAGTGCATTACTTACAAGCGCCCCCAAAGCCTCTACTAGAGGGGTCCTTGGTGCAAACAACCTAACTTTCTCACTGCTCCCAAGATGAATTCGCGCGCCATCTTCTGACCTAAAGCGTCGCTTCAAATCCATCAAAAGTTCGCCGCAGGAGAACTCTTGTGGCATTTCCCCTTCCACGTCTCCAGCAGCGGCTCTAAATCTACTAAGTGCGTCGGAACAGCGCTTGACCTCTGAACAGATCAAGTCTGCATCCCTAATTGAAGCCAGGCTTGCTCCGTCATACTTCAGAGCCTTCTGCATCTCACCGGCTGCAAGCGCAATAGTATTTAACGGTGTGTTAATCTCGTGAGCGGCACTCGCCGCCAAACATGTAATCGCCGCAAGACGCTCCTGTCGCGCTTGCAGATTGCGTGCCTGCTCAAGTTGAGAATCTCTAATCCCTATGGCACGCAACAACCTACTGAAAGTAAAAGCCAGAATCGACGCCACCATCGAAAACGCCACCCACATTCCTTGTAAGTGCAAAGAGAAGGCGTTGTGTTCATGATGTGCGTGGCTACTAATCTTCGGCACATCCACATAGAAAACGAAAAGCACGCCAAAGAGTACACTTGAAATTGCAGTTAAAATCCAGCTCCATCTCTCGCCCAATAAAAGCGCCGCGAGCGCCACATGCACAATATAAAAAAGGCTAAACGGGTTACTCGCACCACCAGAAAAGTATAGCAATAGGGTCAATAGCCCTGTGTCGCATAAAAGAATCGGTCCGATGGCAGCCTTAGAGAGTCTCTCTTTATAAATTTCGAGTACGAGATTTGATGTTACCAAAATGGCAACCACCGCAAAAAGCGGAAGCACCGAAACTTCCCGATTCATTGCATACCAAACCGACAAGATCAGCACGCTCTGACCCAATGCGGCTAACCAGCGTAGTCGTATAATAAGTTTTAGTTCAAGCATAGGCAGGCAACCACTCAACGCATAAGTTTCGCACCAAACGAGCTGGCTTTTCAACTATAGAGCAGTCTCTCACACAATACGCTCCCCGCGACAAATCGCCGCATTGAGAACCATCGCTTGATATTAGAATATTCGACCAGTCCCTAAAGGTTATATTGGTTCTAACCCCGAACTATGGGAGGTAAAATGATCTCGCCGTGTTGTTGGATCCCTGCGGCCCTTTCAGCGGTTGTTCCGGGACTCGGAGCACGCCTATTCCGTGACTCAGGGTTTCTTACGGGGTACGGCATACTGCTGTTCAGCGCGGCAACGCAGTTGGTGACGCAGTTGACCAAGCCGCAGCATGGAAGCATGTGCTGTTCTACAACCACGCCGACCACAAGCCATGGGTTCTATCTCCCCTGGTGGTGGTTCGCGTGTGTCGGATCCGTCGTCGTGTTGCGAGTGGTCGTTCTCTGGGTTCGTACGAGAAGCGACCGGAATCTGGCGCGACTCGCGGCGCTCGCAAAATGAAGGTTGGCCGACCAGCTCCGGCTGGGACAGTCTGGGCTTTGATCGAGAGGTGATCAAAGCCAGTTTACCGCAAGGAGGTCCTTCATCCCGGGGGTCATCTGGCCTTGATTATTCCCCATCTTTTTTAGGCCCCGATTTGGTTGGGGATTTTCTCACTTCACGACGCTCGTCAACATTTGGCAAATCTTAACCTTGCCCTACAAAAAGGATAATGATCTGGGCGACATTTCCGAAGGTCCTTTACTGAGCCCTACAAGCCAATTACAAAGCATTTATCGTGCCAGTTCGTGTGGCATTATGCCAAAAAAGAGCAATTTAGCCTGTCACCTGCCAGCGTCTATATCTAGTAAGCAACAGTAGCCCCGGCAGAGCGGCGGCTATGCAGATCGTAAAGAACCAGAACCAACCGACCTCTTTGGCGATGCTACCGGTGATGGAACCGGCCAAATACCGTGTTACTGACATAACGCTGGTAAGCAGCGCGTACTGCGTGGCGGTATACTGCCTATTGCAAAGTCCCATCAAGAAGGCCGTGAAAGCCGCCGTTCCCATGCCGTTGCAGAGATTCTCAATTGATACGCTTGTGAACATTAACAAGAAATCATTTCCGCGCAGAGCTAAGAGTCCAAATAGAAAAATGGTAGCGCTCTGTAAAATTCCAAAGACCCAGAGAGATTTTAGCGTGCCAAGTCTTGGCATTAGTACTCCAGCCAGAAGTCCACCCACGATGGTGCTGACTAAACCGCCGGTCTTAACAGCCAGCCCGATATCTTGCTTCGAAAAACCGATATCGAGCATAAAAGCCGTGGTGGGCGCGGCGGCCATGACGTCACCAATTTTGTATAGCAGCACAAACAGCAAGATCTCAACTGAGCCGGGTCGCGACAGAAATTCACGAAAGGACTGAATAGCCGTCTCCCAAAGCAAACGCTCCTTTGGCGCCACACGTTTGGGCTCATCTGCTCTAAGTGTGACGACGGCGCAGGCCAGCATCAGTAACGCCATGCAGGAATAAACGCTACTCCAGCTAAGATGCTGCGCCATTACCAATGCCAGCCCGCCCGAAACGATCATGGCTAAGCGATATGCCAAAATCGCAAGCGATGCTCCCATGGCACGTTCCTCAGCCTCGAGGATCTCTGCCCGGTATGCATCGATCACGATATCTTGCGTAGCCCCAAGAAACGCCAACACCAGCGCGCAAATTCCCATGAACTTTAAATTACTCTCAGGGTGCGAAAGCCCCATGCAGAAAATAGTGAGAGCCAGAGCTAGCTGAGAGATCAGAATCCAGCCGCGGCGTTGCTCCAGAAGAGGCGGCGCGATGCGATCCAAGACGGGAGCCCAGATGAATTTCCAGGTGTAGGGCAGCCCGGTTAGGACAAAGAAGGTAACCAACGCTAAATCTACCCCAGACTCCTTAAGCCAGGCCTGGGCCGTGCCGCCGATTAGAGCAATGGGAAGGCCGGACGCAAAACCCATCAGGAAGACTATTAACATGCGTTTGTTTGCCAGGGCGGCGAGATAGCTCATATTAGGGCGATTTAAAGCAGCTTTCCATTCAGTGAGGGTGAACGCTTACCAGTTGTTACAAACCGAGCTCTCGCATACCTAACTGCCAGGGTAATACGTGCACTCCGTTTATAATTTGTGGTGTGGGGTCGTTTGAAAGGCAGAGGGCCTCGCATTTAGGGAAATCCGGAAGAAACTTTACCAAAGTAGTTAGATCCTCCGACCTTATCTTAGTAGTGGACTTAATTTCTATAAGTGCTCTCGGAAGGCCTGGTCGTTCGATGATTAGATCGATCTCGGCGTCATCTTTGGTACGAAGATAGCTCAGTTGCCAGTCCTTATTTAGATAGCGCTGAAGTCTGAAGATCTCGGCTATGATAAAATGCTCGAATGTCCGTCCGTAAGCATAGGTCCCCGCCGCGAGCGGAATAGAGCTGACACGAGCAAGGGCACGTTGAACTCCGATATCGAAGAGATAAAATTTGGGATTCTGTCGTTGTCTCTTTCGTACCGACTCATGAAAGCTCTCCAAAAAAAATCCCAACAGAGTATCTTCTAAGACCTGGAAGTAAGATTGCACGGTCACC
The DNA here is from genome assembly GCA_964631745.1 of uncultured Bdellovibrionales bacterium. Lineage (GTDB taxonomy): Bacteria > Bdellovibrionota_C > UBA2361 > UBA2361 > JBGSMV01 > CAZVWV01. The sequence goes on along the minus strand of CAZVWV010000015.1, from coordinate 31,172 downwards.
GTCGAGACCCCAACGTCTCGCCCAATATTTGAGAAATTAATAATCGTACCGTTGGATTGGGCAGCAACGAACAGGAATTTTCTAAATGGTTCAAGGTGGCGCACCACTTGTTCTTCGGCGATCTCCTCTTTAAGGTAAGTCGAGTGGTATCCCTGAAGATAGAGTCGTCTTTGTTCATCGGTATCAAACTGTGTCACCTTGGGAAGTGCGCCCCAGTGTAATACGGAATTTAGTGAGAAGCTCTCGCCAAGCTCAAGATGTGTAAGGGGAAATAAGTTGAACTCAAAAGCACGACCCCCGAGCATGTTGGCATTGTTGCGTTTGAGTTTACGCGCACTTGAGCCAGTAAGCGCAAAGTTTAACTTCTCCCCAGCTCGGCTTTTTTCTTCCAAAATGGCATGCACCATGTCCAGTAACTTAGGTAGCTTCTGAACCTCATCAATCAGCACCCATTTGAGATTTGATTGGAATCCTGCAATTACCCCCTTAAGGCGTTCAGGCTCCAAAGAATACTGCTCCATGGTTAACGGTTCGAGAAGATCGATAATAAGTGTTTGATCGTGCGGCAAAAGGTGGTGCAAAAGAAAGGATTTGCCGGTTCCACGTGCGCCAAAGAGAAAAAAACTGTTATCTTTCAATGGGTTAAGAAGTCTATTAAGCATACTTAATAAATGGCGTACGATTATTAAGTATACTAAATAGCACAGCTAGCGGAGCTGTCAAGAGCATTCTGGAATGCAGCTCGCGCTCGCCCGCGTTGAGCCATAATTTTAGGTTACCGAGTCGGTGCTACTTGGCATAACCATGGTAAGTTTGCTTAATTACCCCCTGTCGAGCCTTGTGAACAGGTCTTTTTGGTAGAAATAATTTTCAATGGAGAAATTATGATTGGATTTTCGGGTATAGTAGGTCCGAGACGCGAAAAGTTGTCGCAGAATGAGGGTGCGGCTAATACGACGCTTAATGAGATCGCTCAGGAGATGAGGGCCAGGGGCGGCGCCGGCAAGTCCTTGAACGATAACCTTGACGAGCTTAAGTATGAAGCCAAGAGAGTTAAGGATGAGCTGGGCCAACTTAGGTCTGGGCCGGCAATTCAGCCTGACCGAGCCATTTCTGATATGGAAGCAATACGTGACGGCTTTAACGCGAGTTTACAAGATATTTTTGTAGAAGTGGCACGTGGCGCATTGAAGCTAGATTCGCGGAGAACTATTGCGAGCGTTGCCGTCCTAACGCAACACCTGAACGAAATAGCCGAACATTTAGATGCCCTTCAGCGTCGAATGCCTGAAAGAAGTAGCAGGGCGGAGGCTCAAAAAGGTCAGCCACGGTTGGATGAGGTGGCATTCGACTTAAGCACTGTATTTAAAGGTCAGAAAGAAACTCAGCAAGTAAATGTTGCCGCTCAGTTGGACGCTAGGGATGAAGGGCGCAATCGCCTATGGGCTCTCAGTGTGAGTTTCAAGGGGTTCAGATATGCAATTGAGCACGGCACAATTTTGCAGAATGGCCCGTTTGATTTTGAGGAAATATCTCGCGTATCGGGAACGGAATTGTCTAAGAGACTCGCACGCAGAGTGTTAGTGCTTGCCGAAGCTGCCAAGTGGGATCAGAGCGATGGAAGACAATATTGTTATACAAGTCGCTCAGGAGGCCAGTTTTTAGTTGAGGTTGGGGTGGAGACACTACTCAAATCGTTGGACTATCAAGCCTTAAGATCATTGGAAGAAGCTATCGCAGGCATGAGTGGACCTACCATTTCGTTTAATAGAAGGTCACTTACGATTCCCGAAGTCCTAACCTTGCAAGATAGCTCGAATAGACCTCCTAATCCTGAGTGCAAAACGTTAATTAATTGGCTACAAGAGCTCTCAGTGAAAATCTGTGACCCTGCGCGAAATGGGAATGAGGTCGCTAAGCAGATGCTAAATGCAGAGCTGGGAGCAAATGACAAGTTAGAACTGGCTGGACACGCGGTACGAAATACAATTCCAACAGCAATTTTATCACTTCATACAATCGGTGAAGGACTTGATATTGACTCGCAACGAGTGTCTTTCGGATTAGAGCAGGGAATTACAACGCTGGTCGCGGCATTGAAGGATAGAATCGCAAGCCTGGAGGTGGGGGAGCTAGTTATGGATACCGGAGTAGGTAAGTCTGCGGCCAAGCTAGCGCGCAAGCGCGCGCGGGCTGGAACCGAGCCAGGTCCAGTATCGGATGTCAATTCCAACTACAGCATTATCATTGAACGAGCAAGTGTAATAGCTGGGGCCACTGGTCTTAGGGAATGTTTAGCTGGAGCGGGATGCGACCTATCCGATCTAAACAATATCGGTGTGAGAACAATTGTGAAGATGCTGGGCTTCTCAGATAGAGATTCATTCGCCAATGTTACGGGAGAATCGATAGTGTCGGATCTTATTAGCGCAGGTCTAATCAACGCAGATGAATACGGCCTGGATTTGATACGAGCGTTACCTAATGGCGAGACGGATAATCGAACTGTTGTTGCCGCACGGATATTTTGTGGTTGGGCGCAAGCCGCCTGGTTACTAAATACTTTTGTTCGATGTTCCTGGGAAGGAAATTTAGACAGGACCAAGCGACCTAATTTTGCAACATTTGATGGAATGATTCGAAATATTAGCGAGACTGTCGCTAGTGATCAGCCAAAGTTAAGGGATTTGAGAGTAGTGTTGGAGATATTAAAAGACTGCGCGCAATTGCCGATGGTTTTAGAAGCGCAATAAATGTTTCTCCCGCTGGGATGCAACTGAAGCACTTCTTAGCGGATAACTTTATATGGGAGTGGGAGTATCGATGGATCCAACTATCAAGGCTACTGGGGAATCACAAATCCATACACTTCAGCCAGGCCTGGGCCGTGCCGCCGATTAGAGCAATGGGAAGGCCGGACGCAAAACCCATCAGGAAGACTATTAACATGCGTTTGTTTGCCAGGGCGGCGAGGTAGCTCATAATTTAGTGTTTTTGCTCTGTATTAATAAGGCGTGGAACTACCCACAGTCTGGCAGAACTCACAGATTAATAACACTGAAATTCAGGCGCGCATAAGTCACATAATTTTTTCGGTTCGCCATAACTCTTATTGATCAGGAGAATCTTCAAACTGGGAGTCACATAGTGGGATTGGAAAGAGAGTTAGGGAAACGAAATGAGAAGGGGGGAGTCGTTGGGCTCGAAGACGGTGCTACGGCCCCGGACCCAGCCAGCGCGCGAAACAACCATTTGGCCAGCATCGGGCTTCTAAACGCAGTGCGGGAGGGGCGGGATTTCTTAAGAATCGGCGCGGCCAGCACCGAAGTTTCGGCGCTTCAAAACGACATCAACGATTGGATTAGAAAGGAACACCCCAAAGGTATCACCTCTGTGCCGGAGGATGGCCTCTTTGACAAGCGCACTTACCAGGCCGTCCAGGCCTTTCAATTAGCGCACGCAATCGATCTTAATACCGGCCAGCTAAAAGAGGGTGACGACAAGCACCATCTGCTTGAAGACGGAATAGTGGGGCCGCGCACAATGCGCGCGCTCGATCTTTACTTTCGCAGGGCTCAAGCCGTCTCTTTTGAAGCTTTTAAAGAGTTAACTGGAGGATACTGGGATATCAGCCAGGTAGATGAAAAAAACAGATGGAAAATAAGCGATGCCGGTTATGACCGTAAAAGAGAGGTTACGCCCTTTGTCGAACGCCCCAGGAAGGAAGATAAGCTACCTCTTCAAGAGGATCAGGCAGCCCAAAGGCGCTTGCGCGAAATTACCCAAGAGCTTGGAGCGCCGCCAAATTCGCTTTTGGCCGTGTTGGGATTTGAAACCATAGATACTTTTTCGACGACTATTCGTAACCGATCCACGGGGGCTGTGGGACTTCTGCAATGGCTTCCAAGCACCCTAAAAGGCATGGGATATACCGCGGATGAAGTCGCTCATATGAATCGCATGCAACAGATTGAACTTATGCGAGAGTATTTCTTGCCGTATAAGGGTAAGCTTCATGATGTTTACGATGTCTATGCGGCCGTGCTGTATCCGGTTGGAGTCTCACGCCCCGACGATGCAGCCTTATTTAGCAGTGGCTCGCGCGCATACGCGCACAACCGGAATCTGGACGGTCGACTCGGTGACGGGAAGGATGGAGTAGTTACCAAGCGCGAAGCCGGTGAAGAAGTGCGCAAGCGCATGGAAAGATATAATCGCCTGTTTGGCGATGCGGTTGAGACTGAGACGTTGGCCTAGGTAGGCCTATATTAGGGTTATATAAAAAGGGTACTGTTATAGCCTCTGCACAAAAAGCCAGGGTAAATGGCAAATGCGCCGCCGATTCGACGGCGCTTCAAAATATCCCTGCTTCACACGGGGTTTTTGAGAAAATACGGAATATATAGCCTAAAGGAGCATTACTAGAGCCAGCCAGCCCAGAATTTCGAGCCCCAGATAACTTATTGACATAAAAGTACTTCCATTCGTTTAATCTCGTGGTAAACTCCCGCGTCAGTTTTTTCGTACAAACAAGGGCTATATGGCATTAAAGAAGAAAGATATCGATAAATTTAAAGGTATTTTAGAGGAAGAGAAGCGCAAGATTTTGCGACATCTTGAGGATTTGAGTGAATCTCAAGAAGAAGGGCTCTCTATGGAGAGCACTATGTCGGGCGATCCGGCGGACATTGCCGCGGCCGAGATTAATCAAACGGCGCTCTCAAAGATCGGTAAGCGCGAAGCGTATCTTTTAAAGAAGATTGATCTAGCTCTGAATAAGATTGCCGATGGCACATACGGCGAATGCGAGAGCTGTGGCGAAGATATCGGAGTAGCTCGATTAATGGCGCGTCCTGTGGCGCAGCTTTGTATAGATTGCAAAACCGAGCAGGAAAATCAGGAACGCAAATTCTCAAGCCGCTCTGAGGCTGAAGACGGCATGGAAGAAGAGAGCTCCTCTGAGGAGAGTGAAGACGCTTAAAAGTGACGGCCTGCGTCTTTTGGAGCACTTCTTAACATCTCGCGGAACTTATCGAAAACGCCTTTGCAGGCTACTAAAATCTCTTCGCTGTAAAATTCAATTGGGATCGCAAGATCTGCTGGAATCTCGCCAATATGCCCCGTGATTGCTCCAGCTTCGCGCGCCACAAGATTGGCCGCCGCGTAGTCCCAGGGATTAAGGGTTTCATAGAAAGCGTCTAGCCTGCCGCAGGCTACCCAGCAGATGTCCAGCGAGGCCGCCCCCAAGCGGCGAATCTCGGCGCAATTCGTCAATACCAACTGGGCAATTTCCATGTAGCGCTTCAGCTTACGATCGCGGTGCGCGAAGCCAGTACAGGCTAAGGTGTCCTTAAGTTCGGTAATGCTTCGTGAGGCAATCGGCTTGTCATTCAAAAAAGCGCCGCCTGATTTGGTGGCATAGAAAGTTTCATTAGCAAAAGGCGTATGCACCACGCCAACCTTGGTTTCGCCGCCTTGGCTCCATGCGATCGAAACCGCGCAATGCGGGTGATTGTGAGCATAATTTCTTGTGCCATCGATCGGATCGATGATCCAGAGCGGCTTCAAAAAGTCAGCGTTCGAGGATAAACTCGACGCGCTCTCTTCCGAAAGAATCGAATGAGTTGGGAAGCGCTCCTTGATTTTAGATATGATTAATTTTTCGGAGGCGATATCCGCCGAAGTCAACACATCCGTACCGCTCTTGGTAGTGCGCGTGAGCTCGCCGCTATCCCGCATCTGTTTGATTAGCGCTCCCGCTTCAAGCGCTAGAGCTTTAGTAAACGAGAGCATTTCTGGTAAATTTTCCGACATATTGTTAGACTGTATCATAGCTTGCTTGTAATAGAAGCTAGGTAATTGCTTGGGAATTGCAAGCCCGGGCTAGTTTTAATGTTCAATCTAAATGCGAATAACCTGCAAAGCGCCCGCAAAGATTAATCTTAGACTGAAAGTCGAGGGTCGGCGAGATGACGGATATCATCTATTAAGCATGTTAAACGCCAGCCTGGAATTTGCAGACGAACTCGCATTCGAGTTCAAGGCAGGGAACGAGATTGAACTGGTAACAGATTATCACACCCCGGGGTTTGGCGATGATCAAAATGAGCTGCTTGATCCCGCCCTGAACCTAGCCTTCAAAGCAGCACGATTATTTTCTCAGGAATTTGGCTTTAATTTCGGCCTAAAAATCCACCTGCGTAAATCTATTCCGCTTGGAGCCGGTCTAGGTGGAGGCAGCTCCGATGCCGCTGCGGTGCTTAGGGTTTTGCAGGCAGTTTTCGCTCGCGAACTTCCCGAGCAGTTTGCCCCACGCTTCCGCGAGATGGCGCTTAAGCTCGGCGCCGACGTGCCATTTTTTTTGAGTTCGGGATTCTCCATCGTAAAGGGAATAGGGGAGAGAATAACCGAATTAGACCCGAGTCAGATCTCAGGCCGGGCGGTGTATCTCTATCTTTCCCAGATTAAGATTCCAACCGCGGTGATCTTTAAGATTCATCGGGAGAAGCTACGATCTAGCGGACCAGATCACTCGCTTACTCCCGAAAATTCCAACTTTTATATGAATTTGATTGAGAACGATCTTGAATCTTCCTTAAAGGATTATCGCCCCGAACTGATCGAGGCCCTCTCGCAACTCAGGAAGACCCCCGGCATGAAAGCCGGTTTGAGCGGGAGCGGCGCTACGCTATTTGCCATACCCGAGGACCAACGTACGCCGCCGCCCGCTATTTATGTTGGAAAGGCCGAAATAAAGCCGTATAAAACTAGTTTCTTGCCTATTCCTGTAACTGTTGTAAATTGACCCATCCAAGCTCTAACGAATATCTGCTGCCCGGTCGCCAAGTGGTAAGGCACCAGACTTTGACTCTGGTATCCGTAGGTTCGAATCCTACCCGGGCAATTTTATTCAAGCTGATTAATTCGGAGTGGTTAATTCAGTTTGAGTAGCTAGAGGTGTAATGTTAAACTGCGAGTATATACCGTGACTAATCAGGTTCTAGTATTTTCGGGGCGTTCTAACCCAAAACTAACTGGCGCGATCTGTGAATCGCTGGGGGTCGACATCGGTCGGCTGGAAGTGTTGCGATTCAGCGACGGCGAACTTTCAGTTGAAATTAACGAAAATGTTCGTGGCCGAGATGTGTTTTACGTGCAAAGCACCTCGAGCCCAGGCAATGACCATCTGATGGAACTTTTAATAGCGCTGGATGCCTTTCGCAGATCGAGCGCTTGGCGAGTGACGGCGGTGCTGCCGTATTTTGGCTATGCCCGCCAAGACCGCAAGATTAAAGCGAGGGTGCCGATCACAGCCAAGTTAGTGGCGAACTTGATCGCCACAGCCGGTGCCAATCGCGTATTAGCAATGGACCTGCACTCAGGCCAGATTCAAGGATTCTTTGATATACCGGTCGATAATCTAAACGCACTACCGATAATGTTACCTTATGTGCGCGAACGCTACGGCACGAAAGGCATCACGATTGTCTCGCCCGATGCGGGCGGAGTCGAACGCGCCCGACTTTTTGCAACCCGCTTAGACGACGCTCCTTTAGCTGTAATTGACAAACGCCGATCCGGTCCAAATCAGATCGCCGAGATGAATGTAGTCGGGGACGTGAAGGGAAAACTCTGCGTGATTGTGGATGACATGATCGACACCGGCGGCACGCTCATCAAAGCCGGTGACACCCTGCTTAAAGCGGGCGCCAGCAAGGTCATAGCTTGTTGCGTGCATGGAGTCTTCTCAGGTAATTCCGACGAAGCCATTACCAAATCCGTTTTTGACGAGGTAATTATTACCGATACCATCAACGTGCCCCGCTCTTTTAACTGCGATAAAGTCAGCAAGCTCTCGGTGGCTCCGATATTTGCCGAAGCTATCCGCAGAATTCACTCGGAAGATTCGATTAGTAGCTTGTTTAAGTAGCAGATATAAAAGCTCTTTCTAGGGCCAAACTGGGCGGGCCGTAACCGTTCACCTCTCTTTGTGGAGGCCGCGATTTTGCTGGGAATTTTCCCACCGCCACGTGCTTGCTGTGTTTGTGCACTGTGCCTGTTGCCCAGCAAAATCGCGCCTTTACCAGTTCGCTCAGCTTCCTGTACAGCAAGGGTGTGAACGGTTACGGGTAGACCGTAACCTTTACTTTTCTTAGCTTTTATGGTTTCCTACCATGCCGAATTTTTTTAAGGAACTTTAACCGTGCAAATAGTAAGTTTTGAGGCCCAACGTAGATCCGAGACAGGCGCAACGGCCAATCGCCGCTTCCGTAACCAGGGTTTGATCCCTTCTGTGGTTTATTCGCATAACGAGAAGACCATCCCTCTCCTGATTTCAGCCAAAGATTTCACGAGACTGGCTAAGCAGTCACGTAGCTCGCAGGTGTTCACATTAAATTCGACTGACACCGAAATCAACGGCAAGACCGTGATCGTCAAGGATATTCAAAAGCACGGCATCAAAGGATATTTGATGCATGTTGATTTTCAAGCCTTGAAGGAGAACGAAGAGATTACAGTGCGAGTGCCGCTCGTGCTTACTGGCGAACCGATCGGTGTGAAGTTGAATGGCGGTATTCTCACCGCATTTTTCCACGACTTGGCGGTGCGCTGCTTGCCCCGCATGATCCCGGACGAAATCGTACTCGACATCTCCACGCTAGATGTTAATGACAGTTATCACGCTTCCGACGTAAAGATGCCCGATGGTGTCAAGCTTGTAGATGACGCGCATGAAACCATTGTGAGCGTGGCCGTACCGAAGGCCGAAGAAGAGAAGTCAGCTGAAACAGCCGCTCCTGCTGAAGGAGAAGCTGCCGCCGCGGGCGCTGCTGCCGCGGGGACGGAAGGTGCCGCCGCTGCGCCTGCCGCTGCTGGCGCAGCCAAGGGTGCTGCTCCTGCTGCTAAAAAGTAGGGTTGCTTTTTTGCCCCACCCCTTTCCGCTATCAAAGCGAGAGTAGCGCTTTGGGACCAGTGCACTAGAGCTAATGCGCTGGGCTTGAGCCTTCACCTGACTAGAACGTTAGAGCACCGATTGTATTGACCCGCATAGATAGTTATGACAACTATTTATGCGGAATGCTCGATAATTTATTGCAGATTCCGCATAGATAGTTATATAAACTATTTATGCGGAATATACTACAAGGCAGAGATCTCGAAATATCGGAGCTACGGGAGAAGCTTAAATCGCGCAAAAGTGAATTGGTCGTAATTTACGGCCGCCGTAGAGTTGGCAAGAGCGCCATCATTCGGGCTTTCTTACAGTCCCTGAAGAGAGAAAGAGCAAGCACCGAGAAAACAAGTAAGACAACAAATAAAAATTCACAGAGCGCAGGCCCGCTATGCCTCACATTCGAAGGCTTAGAGAAGCAGCGCACACCAATCCAAATCAAGCATTTTACGGACCAATTAAGAGCCCAGGTCGATGATCCACTTCTTAAACAAGCACAGTTTCAAGACTGGTCGCAGCTCTTCGAATATTTGACCCATTTGAGCGCACAGAAAAAAGAGAAATCTGTAATAGCTTTCGATGAGTTTCAATGGATGGCAGCTGCTCAAACAAAATTAGTCTCACTAATCAAGTATTATTGGGACAACTATTGGCAGCAAAATAACATGATCTTAATACTGTGCGGATCGATCGCGTCGTTTATGGTGAAAAAAGTAATCCGCTCCAAGGCACTTTACGGACGAATAACACTCGAATTGCCGGTTAGGAAATTATCCGTTTCGAATTGCAAACATTTTTTTCCCAAGTCGAAGAGCGATGAGGAGATTCTTAAATCCATAATGGTTTATGGGGGCGTCCCCAAATATTTACTCGATCTGAGCCCCTCTAGCTCATTCGAACAAAATTTGGAAAAGCTTTTTTTTCGAGTGAATTCCTTGTATTTAGAGGAATATGAAAAGATCTTTAGTGTTCATTTTAAAGAGCCTCAAACCTACCTCCATATTATAAAAATCTTGCAGAAGAAGCCCTTGACCTTAGCTGAAATTTCTCAGGCGATCCGTATGAAATCAAGCGGAGGTGTAAAAGCCTATCTTGAGAATCTCGAACTGGCTGAATTTATTCGTCCAAATTATTGTTACCAGAACAATTCGACCAAAAAAATGCAGTATCGTGTCTCGGATGAATTTCTAAACTTTTATACCCACTTTGTTTTGCCAAACATGAATATCATCAAAGCTGGAGGTGGCAGAGGAATAGTGAACGGGCGACTTAGGACACAGCTCAACGGTTGGCTCGGCTTGGCTTTTGAAAATTATGTTCTGAATAATGCCATTTACTTCGCGAACCTTATGGGATTTGGCGATTTGGTGGAATCCTTTGGCTCTTATCGAAGTAGGGAAAGCGGTGTGCAAGTCGATTTGATATATTCGAGATCGGACCGGACTACCTCAATCTGCGAAATGAAATTCAGTATGACCCCGATTTCTACCGAGGTAATACGCGAATTTCAAATAAAATTAAGCAAGATCCCAAACAGGTCTAAGTACTCGATACAAAAGATACTGATTGCTCCAAATGGCGTGAGCTCAGCGCTTGCCGTTTCGGGGTACTTCGATATCATACTGACCAATAGTCAAATTTTTCGATGATCGTAGAAAACGCATTCAAATCCGCGCCCTTGGACCAAACCCAATTTGCTGCTAATCTCTTTCTAAAGCTATGTCAGATTCGAAAATTCGAGTTATAGCCGGACTCGGCAACCCGGGCGCTAAATATGGCGGCACTCGTCACAACGCTGGCTTTGAAACGCTTGATTTATTAGCGCGCCAACATGCGCCCTCGGCCTCATGGCGGGTTCGTGAAGGAGCTGAAATTTGTGAAATTTAGTTTGGCAACGATCCTGTATTGCTTATCATGCCGATCAAGTTCATGAATTTGAGCGGCCTGCCGATTCAATCCCTGCTTGCTTATTACAAGGTGCCCACGCCAGAGATGGCGGTGTGTCATGATGACCTGGATCTCAATTTAGGAGCGCTGCGTCTTAAGTTCGGGGGCGGGGACGGTGGGCATAACGGTATTCGTTCCATCGTCGAATCGTTGGGCAGCAAAGATTTTGCGAGGGTGAAAATTGGAATCGGCAGGCCTATCAATACTGAGTCCGAAGACGCGGTCAGCAGTTACGTTTTGGGCAAATTCACAAAAGAAGAGCGCCAGCTGATTGATGGGATACTCCAACGCAGTGTTCAGGCCTTAGAGAAGTTGGTAGCCGAAGGATTAAAGCGGGCGCAGAACTTGTTCAATTGTTAGTCTGTAAATTGTTTATTCTGTTAACTGCAGCGTGCCTATGATTGCCTCACTAATATTACTTATCGCAATATTCTCAGGTCTGATGGCCTGGCGCATGGGTCAGGCCGCCACGCTCCCTCAAGAAAAAGTTCCGGAGCCTAATCAGCAGTTGAGCCGGACACTGAAGACCGAGATCGTAATACTGGCTCTAACCACCTGTGTCTTGTTTTTATTAATCTGGTCGAGTTTGAGTTTTCGTACGGCTTTGGCCTTGGTCGTTGGGGCAACCTGTACGGGCGTTAGTAAATACCTTGGACTGTCACGAAGGCGGGGTGAAGCGCTGCTGCGGGAGAGCTTTCCAGAAGGGAACGCGTTACTCCTCCGTTTTCAACAGGCCACCATTCCCGCCTATCTTTTAGCCGCATTAAGTCTAGCACTTATGTCCTTAGCCTCTCTCTGGTTTGATCCCACAGCTTTGATCGAGATCATGATGGGCTTCGCGCTAGGCGCCACTTTTGCAGCGCTTTTGCCTTCTCTTACATTTGGCGAGTTAGGAGGCGCTTATCCTGAGCCAGTTAATGCGGTTATCGCAAGCATCACTGCCTCGGTTTGTCTCGCCAAAATTGCCTTGATCATGCCCATTGCGAATCCAACTGAACGCAGCTGGTTTCTGCTTATTCCGCTTGTAGTTTGGGGCATAGGAACTGTGAGCTGTATTTTGAGCGCCAAAGCCATGAAATATTTGGTTGAAACAATGCCACAGGAAGCTTTTAGGAACTCAACACTTTTTGCTGTCATAGTCTTGCTAGTCGCACTTCTTGGCTATGCGATTTTCTTTCCTGGATTAACCCTTTGGCATTGGGTCTCGGCCCTCATCGGCGCAACCTTTCCGCTTCTGATGGGGTTATCCGTGGAGTTCGTGTTGGACGGTGAACATGGCAAGAAAAAACGGTATGCCTCAGTCCTGGGGATTGGATTCTCCGCGCTTGCCTTAACTCTATTAATCTCTAAGTGGACGGGAGGGATTGAAGGCGGATTGTTTTCGATGGCAGTGTCTGCTCTCTCCGGTTCGGCACTTGGCGCGCTGTTTGGATCGCTCACTCTAAGCGTGTTAACGGCGGGCAACAATCTCGTCTTAAATCCAGTAATGCGCCAGGAATTTATTGAATATGAAAGCCCAAGCGGTGCTTTTTTATCAGGAACGCTCTCCGGCGTTGGCGCGCTAACTATGTTGGCGCTATTTGCGGCATCCGCGGAAGTTCTGGTGGTCTCGAAAGCAGTCGTGGATTTAACGTTGCTTAACTCGCATGTGCTCTTGGGATTGTCCTTGGGGATCGCCATCTCAGCCTTTTGGGTTCGGTTGCTTTTTACTGACATCGAGGCGGCTGCCGCGGACTTGCGCTGGTCCATCTTAATTCGGTGCACTTTGGTCTTATCCCCGATATTGGCTTGGGCTATCTTTAGTTCAGAAACCTTAGTGGGCATCTCCCTGGCGATGGCCTTTGTCCAGCTCCTAGGGTTTTCTCTGAAAGGGTCCTGGTCGCTTATGAGTTTTTCGATGTTTTTCGGGCTTTTTTCGCTATTGCTCCTGAGCTAACCCGCCTTCGCCCATGCGTGTCCGGTATAAAGGTGGAGGTGATGCTGTAATTTCTTGATTTCAAAAGGGAAAACAGGAATTTGTAGTTTTCGCGATTTGAATTTAACCACGGAGAACACGGAGGTCACGGAGAGAGAAATCCTCAATGTTTTCTCCGTGTTCGCCGTGACCTCCGTGGTTAAAGACCCCAATTACAATGTCTTACCGGACAGCAGTGGTTTTCGCCCCACCACTTCGATTATCGGCAATGGTTTCAATGAGCTACGGCGGGCGTAATTGGTCAATGGAGGGCTTCGCCCCTACTTTTTGGGCAATGTAACCGTTCAGGTGGGGTACAGAGATCGCAAACCACCAGTCGATCTCTACGGCCCCTATTAAGGGGCCGATTTGTACTCAAATCGGGGGTGGAAATAAGTAACCGTTCAGAAAATCAGTAAACCCGATCAGGGTTTTCCACCCGAAGTGGCACAATTATCGCAAATTAAGTAGCTGACCTTTAACACTTTATTACCCCCTGAACGGTTACAGGGCAATTACGTTTTTGACATTTTTCGCGGTATTCTCTACACTTACACCCGCTAAAAATTAGGTGTTAGATAATATGAAAAACTACGAGTCGATTGTAATTTTTGAGCCCACACTCCAGGACGAAGGACTCAAGAAAGCTATTAAGAAATTTGAAACGGTGCTTGAGGGTTCCGGCTGTAGCGCCATCGTAACCAAGCCTTGGGGCCGTAAAGAGATCGCTTATAATATGAACGGATTCAAATCCGGGCATTTCGTATGCTACGAGTTTCAAAGTGACAAGTCGGATTCCATTGATGCTTATCAGCTTCAACTGCGTCTGGACGAGTCTGTAGTACGCTTTAAGACCCATCGCATCAATTTGCCAAAGCGCAAATTCAAGGGCCGTAGAGTCTCGAACCAGGTTACGGCTGATTGGGCTAGCGATGATTTCACCGACGATTTGGATGTCGGTGCGAACTAGTTCACGATATTGATTAATTTAGAAGCGCTCTCACGAGGTGTTACATGCTAGTTATACTTAAACAAGATTTTCCCTCATTAGGTTACGTAGGAGATCAGGTCAATGTACGTCGCGGATACGCGCGTAATTATTTAATCCCGCGCGGAGTGGCAGTTGAAATCGCCTCTCGAAACGCGGCGGTTGTCTCCCACAGGATGGCTGGAATAGCGGCCCACAAGTCCAAGCTTAAACTTAAAGCACAGGAGCTGGGGCAAGAGCTAACTAATAAGGCTAAACTTGAGTTTACCTTAAAGATTGGCGGGCAGAATAAGAGTTTTGGCTCAGTGTCTGCACGAGATATCGAGCTTGCTTTAGTAGAGCAAGGCTTCAAGCTTGATAGAAAGCAGATTAGATTACATGAAGCTATAAAGAGCGGTGGCGAGTTCGTGGTGACCATCAAGCTGCATTCAGAAGTAAGCATCGATCTACCGGTCAAAGTCACAGTCGAGCGCCCTGCTGCGATTGAGGCATCGGCAGAAGGTGATAGAAGAGGCCGAAGGCGTTCTGGACGCGGCCGCGCAAAGGATGGAGACGCAAACGACGAAGGTCACGATGCGGGAGATTCTGCCGGAAGCGAGCAGGCAGAGAAATCGGAAGCTCCAACTAGCGCCGACAAGGTGCATTAGAACTCGCTCATAAGAGCGTTCATGAAAGGGGCTTCCTGTCGTGGTGGACTTGTCCGAGCGGCGCATATCTTATCCGAAATTAACAGCACTCTTTGTGATCGCGTTCTTGATCCCTCTCTTCCTTGCAAGGAATTTTAGCGATGTATTTTCGCCGCCGATTCGGGAAGACATCAACCCAAAAGACAAAATATTCCCAGCCGCAACCAAGATTACAAAGTCCGGCCAGTATTTTGAAATTACCAATCATGAATCGTTAGATCCTTCTTCGGAGAAAGATTTTCTATTTGTGTTTTGGTACCGCCTGGCCGGGCCGCTCGAACCCGGCGAAGTCGTGCCGATCGTCTCTAAAGTTGACGAGAGGTCAAAATTCAAGCGTGGCTTCGCGGTGTCTATTAAGGGAGAAGATACTGCCAAAGCCAGAATCCTAGTTTACTGGCGAGATTCGGAGGGGAACGGTAACTGGTATAGCTTTTCCGAGATGCAGCTCAAACCGCGCGTCTGGAGTATGATAGCTGTGAGCTTTTACAATCAAAGAGTCCTGGGCGCTCATCGCATTGAGCGCACTTTTGCAGACGAGGTCTCAAAAATTGTGCTGGGCGGATTCGACATTGAGGAGCATGTGCTACCGCGCTCAAGTTCTTCCCTGGCAATCGGCGCAATTTCGCCAGGCGGGTTTCGCGGGTGGCTTGGACCCTTCGGGATATTTCAAGTGAGAGATCTCGAGAGAGATCTCTCCGGCATTCTTGACGAATTTGGAAAGGAGCCGCGCCAGATTCCATCGCGTTTCGCCGATGCCAACGTGATGCTCTGGGCCCCTAACGGAGCCCAGGACTTAAGTCCGAAGAAGCATGAGGTTTTGTTGCGGGGAGTGCGGTAACCGCTTCCTTTCGTACGTACGTTTTTACTTGACATACGTACGTTATTTGCGCGAGAATATGAGTTGCAGCTGAATATGGGAAATGTACCTGGAGCAGAGATATGGCTATAAAGAAACTTACAGCATCCAAGCTTCGCGAGAACATATATAGAATCCTCGATGATGTGGCCGAAGGAGGTGACCCGGTGGAGATCGAGCGAAAGGGAGTAACCTTGCGAATTGTTTCGGTCGAAGATAACTCCAAACTCTCCAAACGCAGGCCCCGCAAGTGGTTAAATTGCAGTCCCGAAGAGTTGCTTTCAATCGATTGGTCGAAGGAATGGAGCGAAATTAAGTGATATATCTTGATACTCACGCCCTAGTTTGGATAATAACCGGCAGCGATGATAAATTTTCGCGCTCTACGCAATTGGCCCTCAAGAAGAACAAATTGCTTATTTCTCCAATGGTACTGCTTGAAATTGAATTTTTGTATGAAATCAAACGAATTAAACACGGTACTGAGCGCGTCATGGAAGTCGCGAGGAAGGACTTTAATATTGAGACTTGTCGGACGGCCTTCGAAGAGGTTGTAACGGCAGCTTGCCTAGAGAGTTGGACCCGTGATCCATTTGATCGTGTTATTGTTGCGCAGGCTCGCATTAATGCTGCCAAGCTTCTCAGTTTTGACCGGGCTATAATGGACCATTATTTACGCACGATTCAGTAGAAACGTGGCAGCTGGGCATATTCGCCGCCACACCCAAAACCAACCAACCCAGAATAAAGCATGCGCCGCCCATCGGCGTAATAGCCCCCAGCCAGTGCTGACCCGAGATCGATAATAAATATAAGGACCCGGAAAACAGCAAAATCCCAAAAAGATGCAAGCTACAGACCTGTTTGGCGCGTCTGGGCGTCAACAAATTAAGTGGCGGCATTAGGGAAACCACTAAGCTACCTAACCCGTGAATAAAATGATAAAAAGAGGCCTTGTTGTAGATCTCTATGCTGTAAGGATCTAAAATGCCCTTAAGTGCATGGGCACCAAAAGCCCCGAAAATTACGGCAAGAGCTAACGTCAAAGAGCTAAGGGCGGTGAAGCTTTTCATTTTCTAACGCTAGAGTAATTATTTCGGGGTTGCAAGCGTACATATCTACAGATTTGAAATTATGAAACCTGCCTTGGCAATAATAATTTTGTTTATCGGTTTGGGATTCCCCTCGCATTTCGTCGCAGCCGAGTCGCCAACCAAGCCGCGTAACGTCATCCTCATTGTCGGCGACGGCATGGGTCCCCAGCAGCTTGGGCTATCCAAGCTTTTTGCCCAATACACCTCACATAAGGAATTCAAGAACAGCGCCGTCTCTAACTTTCTTTCTCAGAGTGAGTTAGGATTAATGCAATCGATCCCACATGATGCCTTAGTCAACGACTCTGCCGCCGCCATAACAGAGATCGCCTCAGGCATGGAGGTCCTCTCGGAAACGCTTGGCATCGACGACCACGGCCGCGCCGTTACGAGCCTGCTCGAACTAGCGCGTGCGAATCGAAAAGTTGCCGGTCTGGTGTCTGACACGCGCATCACGCACGCCACCCCGGCCGGTTTTGTGGGGAAGGTCACTGATCGAAATAACGAAAACGAGATCGCAACCCAGCTCATTAAGCGTGGCCCGGAAATTATGTTTTCGGGCGGGTTAAGACATTTTCTTCCCAAGTCCAGTAGTTTTGATGAAGCTTTTAAGGCCAGCTCCAAGCGAAGCGACGATACTGACTTACTTAAGCTTGCGCGCGAGAAAGGCTACCAGATCATATTTGATCGCTCCGGTTTGAAAGGACTTAAACAAGGCAAAGCCCTGGGGCTTTTCGCGGAGTCCGGCATGCAGGATGGCATTGCGGAATCTCAAGCGCTTTCTGAAAGCACAGGTCAGCCAAGTTTAGCGGAGCTTAGCCAAAGCGCGATAAAACTTCTTTCAGGTAGTAAACAGGGCTTCTTTCTGATGATCGAAGCGGGTCAGATCGACTGGGCCTGTCATCAAAACGACGCGGGCACACTCTTGCACGAGATGCTGCGTTTGGAACGTGTTCTTAAGACCGTACAAGATTTCGTAAAAGGCCGTGACGATACTCTGGTCATACTCACGGCAGATCATGAAACCGGCGGTTTTGGCTTCAGTTATTCGGGCGCGAATATTCCTGAGCCCAAGCCCTTCCCCGGCCTAAAAGACGGCAGCCTTTACGCGCCGCAATATAATTTTGGAGATACAACCACCCTTGATCGTTTATACGATCAGAAAATCTCATTTAATAAACTCTTTTACCAGTTTTCGGAGCGGCCCAAGGAAGAGCGTAATGCCAAGTCGCTAGTGGAGTTTGTAAACGCAAATTCAAGTTTTCAGATTACGCTAAACGATGCCGACGGAATTTTGGAGACGGAAAAGAATCCGTTTTACCGACCCAATCACGAAACTTTATCGAAGCAGGTCTGGCCGGTTATTTTTGATTTCTCGGCATTTTATCCGGATTTCAAATCCAGGCAATCAGCGCTCTTGGCGCGTGCATTAGCTGAGCAGCAGAGTGTGGTGTGGGCAAGCGGCACGCATACCTCAACTCCGGTGATTGTGGCTGCTTACGGCCGCGCAGAATGGACCGTGAAATTTAAAGGTTTTTATACGGCAGTCGAGCTGGGCCAGCGTTTGAAGGCTATCGTAGGCGGTAACTGAAGCGCCGCGCGGTAGTTCTATTCACCTAAGCCGCCTTTGGAAGCTTAAGATATCCCCGCAAAAGTTCTTTCAAAGCGCGCGGGTCTACAGGTTTTCTTATAATACGCTCTGCCCCGGCCGCCAGCATGGGGCCTGTCACCTCAGGTGGCGCTCCGCTAAATCCCAGCACTCGTATCTCTGGCGCAATTCTCCTAATCTTCTTCAATAGCGTGAGGCCGTCCATACCGGGCATTACGGCGTCAAGTAAAATCAGTTTAATTGTGGTACGGTGTGTTCGCAGTAGGTCGAGCGCCTTTTGAAAATCCTCAGCGCAATGTGAGCCATATCCTAAATCGGCCAGTACGGCCTGCATGGTTCGTAAAACTACCTGATCATCGTCCACAACTAGAATCTCGTGCGCCTCTGATAAACCAGGCTGCCTTTCTGGTGAACGCTCTCCCATCTCTTGTCGCTTCTCCGGTACGAAGATTGAGATCGTAGTTGCGGCTCCTGTCAGGTCTTCCAATATGAGTCGTCCTCCAAATGAAGCCAGTAAGGTTTGTGCATTCGGTAGCCAAGGGGCTTTTTCGAACGAACTTCGGACCTCTCTAGTACTTATTCCAACTACCTTCGGGGATGTCGCAAAAGCATGGCTAATTGAGAGCCGCGCGTAATTACCGGGATCAAGTCCCGCAATCTCGCTAGTTTTTAAAGTGACAGGGAAAGTCCTGATCGACATGGCGGAATGTTGCGAAGTAGCTTCTCTAAATCCAATTAAGATGGCCTCAATTACCTGCACAAGCTCATCAGGGCGCGCCAGTATCTCCGGCGGGTTGCCGAAAGCAACTGTTAATTTAGCTCCCTCTGAAAATAGCCGATCGATCCGGTTCAACGCCGTAATGGTGCACAGGTTCAAGTCTGTTGGAAGCAAGTCTCCATTTCTTAGGAGTTCACCACCAAAAAGTTGCTTGGTAAGTTCTGATGCACGCTTTGCTGATTCCAGAATAATGCGGCTAGCTTCCCGCACGATCTCGGCATTGTTGAGATGGTTGTTAATCACGGACGCTTCCCCAACGATGCTTTGCAGCGCGTTATTGAAATTATTAGCCATGCCGGAAGCCAGTAGCCTTAATCCCTCAGTGCGTTGAAGCCTGGCCAGCTCATACTCTTTGGCGACCTCTTCACTAACATTTGTCACAACCCCGATTAGGCCGTCAATCTCCTCAGCCGCGAAGATCGGCAAGAGCTCAAGCGCAAAGGTCTGACCCCTAGAAAATATGCGCGATCGATGCTGCGGGATTCTCTCACGCATTAAATCTTCACAAAGTGATGCAAAATGAGCGCGCTGCTCCACGCCCACAAAACAATCAAGAAAACTGCCACCAGCCTGCAATACATGCTTTTGGAATTGAGGGTCACCAAAATCAAAAGTATGATTTTCTGAATTGCGATTAACTCGCAGAATTCTAAGATCGCGATCTAAAGTGAAAACCGTGGCCGATAGAGCCGTCAAAATGCCGGTAACCGAATCTGCTCCAAACACCTTCGAGTCAGTACTGCTTAACTCTTTAGAGATATCGATCATAAACCCCTCAAAGCTCGATCTCTCCGCCTGAGCGCGAAAGGCGCCCCGACAATGCAGCCAGCGGCATTCATTATTATCGGGGCGTATCCAACGGTAAGTGATGCGATACTCACGCGCGCCGGCCAAGGCCGCTTCAAGCTCGTTCATTACGCGGAAGCGATCGTCTTGATGCACATGCCGCATGAACAAGTTGCCTTCACGGGCTAATATCAAGTCGCCTGCGCCAAAGATCTCCTGTGTGTTACGGCTCCAAGCCAAAAGGGTTCGGATGGCGGGATCGTAAGAGAAAAGAAAAACTTGGCCTTTCTGAGTGAGAAAATCAATCACATCGCTGCCTTGCCAAGCAGGAGTGGAATTCCGATCACGGTCCGTGTCGCGAGTACTGCTCAAGGGGCCTCCATCGCAATTGGGCGCAGGGATTACGACTCTTTTATATACCCCATAGTGCATGTGAAATGAAGGAGAATCTGAGGTTGGTTGACGGCTGGGCCAACTCTCGTATAGCTTGCTATTGCCTATGTCAAAACCCCTAAAGATAGCAATCCTTGGAACACGGGGAATTCCCGCATGTTATGGTGGCTTTGAAACTTTCGCTGAGCGGCTGTCGCAGATATTAGTTGAGCGGGGACATGCACTTACGGTATTCGGTCGACGTAAATTCTTTCGGCCTGACCCTGCCTGCCGCAGTCATAATGGCGTCACGTTGCGGTATGCCCCCACCATTATGCACAAGTATTTAGAGACCCCTGTGGCAGCCTTGACCTCGTTTTTAGAGCTAGTTCGCTACAGATTTGATGTTGTGCTTCTATGCAACGCAGCCAACAGCCCTTTTGCTTGGATTGTTAAGGCCCTGGGCATACCGCTCGTAATCAATGTGGACGGAATTGAACGCCACCGCGCCAAATGGAATCAGCTTGGCAGGCTCTGGTACAAGCTGGGCGAGTATTGCTCGGTGAAATTCGCCGATACCGTGGTAGCAGACGCCCAAGTCATCGCCGATTATTATCGTGCCACACACGCTAGCGATACGACGGTGATAGCATACGGCGCCAGCGCGACAGTACGAGCGCCTGGCGCAGCCCTACAAAGGTTCAAACTAGAGCCCAGTCAATATCTCCTGTACGTAAGTAGACTAGAGCCTGAGAATAACGCTCTGGGTGTGATTGAAGCCTACAGAAGTTCCGGAGTTGCGCTGCCGCTAGTGATCGTGGGCGATGCACCGTATGCAGATTCATACAAAGAGAAACTTCGTCAATGCGCCGACGAGAAGGTAATATTTACCGGCTTTCAATTTGGTGAAGTTTATCAGGAGCTGCAAAGCAACTGCCTGGCCTATATTCAGGCCACCGAAGTAGGCGGCACCCATCCCGCGCTAATCGAAGCCATGGCTTACGGCAACTGCGTGATAGCAAACGGCACCCCCGAAAATCGGGAAGTGCTTTCGGGTACAGGGCTCACTTACAGCAAGAATGATTTCGCGGAGCTCGCCACCCTGATGAAATTTGTGCAAGACAACCCCACAAAGCGAAGCGAGTACGGCAATTTAGCAAAAGCCCGTGCCGAGAGTGTATATAATTGGGAAAAGATTGCTAACCAGTATGAAGAATGCTTTGGGAGACTGGTGCGGGCTGGCGGAAGAGAGGCGATTCCAGATGGATCCTCCCAAACGGACTCCTTCTAGATTGAACTAGCGCCTTCAGCGCAGTTTTGTTACCGCCCCAGGATGTGATACTGTTCCTCGTATGTTCTGCACCACTCTGGCTAGCATGCCACTCGGCGCAGCTTTTCCATTTGCAGCATCGGGTAGTAGAAACGTATAGGTAACTCCTATACAGCCCTTTGGTTAAGGTTCACGTTGTAAGCGAACTTAGCCAAGGGGCGTGTCATAGAAGGGTTTTGTTAGAAGTCTCGGAATCGCGAGATATTCATGCATTAGAAGCAATAAATTATCCGCGGCTTGAAGGTCACTCAAAGAGAGTTACCTTTGGGCTGTGGTGTGTTTTTTTGCTGGAGGTGTGGGATGAATGCGTACGAGATCATTGCTCGACTTGGGTTCACTCTTGGAGTGCTAGTGACTTGGTGGTTTTTGGCCCGCCGAATTAACATCCGCCTCGTGTTCGTGGTACTTGCAGTTACAAATGTTTTGGCACTGATGGCGGTCCGTAATAGGCTTCTGCCACTCTTGTTGAGTGGCGATCTTTTGATGATTGCGTCGATCCTTATCTGGGAGAAGCGATTACGAAAGGGTTATGCAGCGACTGTAATTGGTACGGTGTGGAGCGTCACTGGCATTCTCTTGGCCTATCTGGGAAGCCTGAGCCTCGCACCAACTTTGCCAAACGCTGGAGCGTGGCTGCTTTTTCTAGGGTTCTTGATATTTGCCTTAATGCCGCACTTCAGGCATTGGACGTTACACCTGGGTGAAATTTCTGCCATTCTCGGGGGATGGTTTGTAAGTGACTTCGTCAGTGAGGCTCCTAGCGCCGCCCTGAAGTTACTGCTGGGTTTGGTGTGGGGGATACATTTTCTGATGATGTACCAGGCAGGCGACAAACTGCGCAGCAGGTACTGGCAGTAAAAGTACCTTGCTCGCTTGCCTTTAGCAGCTTACCAAACTCGGAGGTTCTTAGAGGGACAAAAATGGCACGCCCTCTACTTTCCTCTAGTTCCTTCCTTCAACTTTTGTTACCGATCCAAAAATCTTCAAGTAGGCACATTTTAACAAAATGCCGCCGCGGCTCTCGTAATCGTCTGACACTATCTGCCCGAAAAACTCAAGCGATGCACGAAATATAGCGCACGAAATATTATCTAGCGCCGACGACTCGTCCAATGCCACTTAGCTTAAGTGCGCAATAAGCGGCGCGCTGCTTTGCATAACCACGACCTACGGCCGAGCAAAATGAAAGCATAGCCGATAAACTGGTGAGCCGATTCCGGAGCGCCGAGCCCCAGCTCGGCCAGATACTGCAAAGCACAGAAAATACGAGTTAAACCACAGGGGTTTAACGAGGAAGGGGTCGCTAAGCTACCAAGGTTGAAGATTCCAGAAAGAACCGTTATCCCACTGATTTTATTCACCACGAAGTTCACGAAGAAGTCACGAAGGAGGAATTAAAGAACAAATCTTTTAATGCCTTTCTTCAATATCTCAACGTTAAAATTTATCAGTACATCAAACTTCAACTTCGTGCCCCCTTCGTGAACTTTGTGCTCTTCGTGGTGACTACTTCTTACGCATTACCACCTCTGGAGCACCAGAGGGATTGGTGGTTTAACTCGAATCTTCTGTGCTTTGCAGTATCTGGTCGAGCTGGAGCTCAGCGCTCCCGGCTATCTCTCCACAAGTTTACCTACTGCGTTCCGTCAAGCCCGCGGGGCGCTATCCGCGCCCCATGATTGATGGATCTAGATCTATCTGAGACTGGCTCTTTAGAGCTGCTACCAAGGATGCGCTCAGCTCCTGGGCCATCTGGTCCGAGGCGCGTTTGATATAATCATTCGCCTTTAATTTAAAGGCGGATTCGTCCGGTAATTTTAATTCTCTAACTTGCAACACATAAAACTTCCCGCCGTTTTCGAAAACTTCTTGGGGTTTCTGATTAAGTGCGCTTGCAGCAAAGATCTTTCTCTTAATATCTGTATCGGCAAATACTCCTGAGGCACCGGATTGTTTCATATCCTTAGCCTCTTTCGTCTCGATTTTATTTTCTTTGGCCAAGGCTTCAATGGTTTCATATTTTACAAGCTTTAGATTCGAAAGAGCCTGATTTGCGTTTTCGGAAGCAAGCTTCTTAGCTTGATCTTGTTTGTAAGCCTCAGTTAACTTGGCTTTAAGATCGGCGAAGGCGGGCGGTGCGGGCTCCCTATACTCTTTAACCTGCACCAAGGCCAATCGCTCTTTCAGCTCAACGAGCTGCTTCTTTTCGTCAGAAAATTTTAGAACCTCCTTGGTCAACCCCTTCAAGGCCGGCGCTGGATCGCTGGCTTCGGTTAACATCCCGGATGAGGATGCCAGTGTAAACCCGGTGCCCACAGTAAACCCGGTGCCCACAGTAAAGTCGGCTAAGCTTTTATCGCTCTTTGTCCAATGTTCATAAAGCTCATCGGCTTTAGCCTTGGCGTAAGCCGGCGCCTCTGCCACTCTAATTTGCTTCTCAATATGCGCCCGAACCTCTTCCAGCGCCTTTGGAGCGGCCTCCTTACGTTCTTCAACTTTGATGATCTCAAACCCGTAATCTGCGGAAATCACGTCCGAGACCTGCCCGACCGGCAGTTTGAAAGCCGCGGCTTCAAACTCTTTCGATTTCGTACCCTTTTTTAACCATCCCAGATCGCCACCCTGCATGGCAGTGGTAAAATCATCGGAATTTTGCTGCGCCATGGTTTCGAAAGATTCACCGGCCTGTAATTTGCCCTTAAGCTCTTCGGCCTTTTCTTTAATCTTAGCCATCTCTTCCGGTTTGGAATCTTTCTTGTAGTTAAGAAGAATATGGCGCGCATGTACCTCTTCTGGGTTCATGAATTTATTTTCGTTTTCGGAAAAGTAAAACTCGACATCTTCAGGCGCCACGGTTACATCTTTCTCGAAATTTGCGGGATCGAATACGACATAATCGAATGAGACTTTAGCGGGTTCCTCAAATTCCGAGGCTTTGTGATCGTAGATGTCCTTTAGCGTATCTTCAGAGGGGTCCTTCACCTGTGAGAGATAATTTGCGGGAGCGTACTCCAAATACTTAACCGTGATTGACATCTCATCTCGCTCAAAGAGCGCCTTAGCCTCGGCCATTGAGGCGCGCGAAATATCAGCAAAGAAACTGGAGAGCTGCTTACGCACGGCGTCAGAGGCGATCCTTTCTTCAAATTCTGTTGCGCTCTTGCCGATCTGCTTCAAATATCCGGCATATTGGGCGGGGCTAAAGTTCCCGCCGAATAGCTCTGTCAGGATGGTTGTCTGAACCTCGTTCTCCCCAACATACAGCTCTTGCTTCTTAGCGAAGCGATCCAAGAGGGTGTCTGAGATTAGCCGCTCGCTAAGCTGCTCATTAAGTTTCGCCAAGAGATTATCGGCAAACTTAGCGTAAGCCTCGCCCAGCATGCGCCGGTAGTTATCTTCGATGGCGCGCTTTTCTTCATAAAATTCAGCATGGGAGATTAACTTGTCGTCTATCTTAATGGCGTAATCCTTATGGTGTTGGCGTGCTAGAAAATCCACACCGAATCCGGACATGACCAGACAGGCCGCGCTGATGACTAATCCAAAGCCGATAGATTTCTTATACCGATGAAATATCTGAATCACTGTTGCCCCCTAAAATACCCCATAATCTTAGAAGCCTCCTCAGGCCTCTCAACTTCGCGCCAGGGCACTAGCTCCTTGATGCCCTCTAGCGCCGCCATGCAATCCTCTCGTACGGATCTGGTTGTTAGAATACACACCAAAGACTTACGGATATCAAGGGTTCTGACGGTCGCAAGCCCTTCGTAGTTCTCGAAAATTCCTTGCAGTAAAACCACCTTGTTCCCTGGAACTTCCAGATATATAGCCAAAGTATGTGAATCCAGCTCTTCTGTGCTCATTATAGATTTGCTAGGCAGCCTTGCCTCTAAGTTTAGCGACCTCGCGTAAAATAATCTCGTTCACTTTTTTAGGATTGGCGCTGCCGTTGCTGAGTTTCATTACTTGGCCCACAAAGAACGGGTGAATACGATCGTCTCCGCCTAAGTAAGAGCTCAGTTGCTTCTGGTTGGCAGCGAAGGCCTTTTGTACGATCTCCAGAATGTCATCGTCCCCGGTGATCTGTCGAAGGCCTTTTTCTTCAATTATTACAGTGGGGGGCTTTGAGGTAGTGAACATCTCTTCGAAAACAGTTTTTGCCATCTTGCCCGAGATTGTCTCCGCGTCGATTAGCCTCACAAGCTCGCCCAGGTGCTTGGCGCTCACCGGAGATTTTGCGATATCTATCCCCACTTTCTTCAGGGCCCCAAAGAGTTCGGAGGTCACCCAGCTACAGGCGAGTTTGGCGTTGTTACAAACGTTAAAGACCTCTTCAAAATATTCAGAGTAACTGCGCTCAACAGTTAACACATCCGCGTCGTACTCAGTTAACCCGTACACCTCGACCAACTCGGCCTTACGTTCAGCCGGAAGTTTCGGCATGCGCCCCTTAATCTCACCGATCCAAGCTTCTTCTACTATGAGCGGCGGGAGGTCGGGGTCCGGAAAGTATCGATAATCGGATGATTCTTCCTTGCTGCGCATGGAATGGGTCGTGCCCGTAACTGAATCAAAAAGCAGAGTTTCCTGAATAATGGTCTTTCCGCTCTTAATCAACGACATCTGGCGCGCAATCTCGTATTCAAGCGCGCGCTCCACAAACTTAAATGAGTTAAGGTTCTTGATCTCGGTCCGGGTTCCGAATTTCATTTCACCTTCGGGGCGGAGTGAAATATTAGCATCGCAACGCAAACTTCCCTCTTCCATGTTGCCGTCGCTAACCCCCAGAAAGCGTACCAACTGCCGGATGGTCTTTAAGTAGGCCCCGGCCTCGGCGGAAGATCTTATGTCGGGATCAGAAACAATCTCAAGCAGCGGCACCCCCGCCCGGTTCAAGTCCACAAGTGAGGCCTCGGTGCGAGTGTCGTGAATATTCTTGCCTGCGTCTTCTTCCATATGCACGCGTGTGACCCCGATCACTCGCTCGATGCCTTCCACATTAATCTTTATCTGTCCGCGCTCGCAGATCGGTTCTTCGTACTGTGAAATCTGGTAACCCTTGGGGAGATCGGGATAGAAGTAATGTTTGCGGGCGAAACGGTTGTAAGTTCTAATCTCGCAGTTCATGGCTAAGCCCACCATGATGGCGTATTCCACTACGCGTTTGTTCAGGACCGGCAAGCTTCCCGGAAGACCGAAGGTCAGCGGATCGATATGCTGATTAGGTTCGGCGCCAAAGCTGGCGGATGAGCCGCAAAATATCTTTGAGGCGGTTCCTAATTGAACGTGAACTTCAAGGCCTATGACTGGCTCTAACTCCATCTGGTTATCCTTTTAATTTTGGCAGACGTTTATGCCACTCGGTCTGGGATTCATGCGCCGAGGCGACTTTGAAGAGAACTTCTTCGTTCCAGGGGCTGCCGATTAGCTGAAGCCCGATCGGTAGGTTTTTCCCGTCGAATCCGCATGGAATGCTCATACCTGGAAGTCCCGCTAAGTTTACCGGAATTGTGAAAATATCGTTCAGATACATAGCCAGGGGATCTTCGCTCTTTGCGCCGATCTTAAAGGCCGTGGTCGGGGCCGTGGGGCAGGCGATAAGATCGCAGTGTTTGCTAAAGGCATCTTTGAAATCTTGGGCGATAAGCGTTCTAACTTTCTGCGCCTTAAGGTAGTAGGCCTCGTAATATCCGGAAGACAAAACATAGGTGCCCACCATGATGCGGCGCTTTACTTCCGGACCGAATCCTTCGGAGCGTGAGCGCGCGTAAAGGTCCTGCAAGTCTTTCGTGTCTTGGGCTCTGTATCCATAACGAATACCGTCATAACGAGCCAGATTCGAGGAGGCTTCCGCGGGTGCGATAATGTAGTAGGTGGCCACGGCGTCTTCTGTGTGCGGTAATGAGATGTCCACCAATTTAGCGCCGAGTTTCGTTAGCACAGAGAGAGCTTCGCGAACGCTCTTTTCCACTTCTGGGTCGACACCCTCGATAAAATACTCTTTGGGAATTCCGATACGCAGTCCCGCGATGCCGCTTTTTGTGGCCTCTAGTAATTTCGGAACCGGTTTCTCGACGGAAGTAGAGTCAAACCCGTCATGTCCAGAGATTACCTCTGTGATCCTGGCTAAGTCAGAGATGTTAGTGGCGAAAGCGCCCACTTGATCTAACGAGGAAGCGAAGGCCACCACGCCGTAGCGGCTTACACGACCATAGGTTGGTTTCACGCCGCAGATTCCGCAAAGTGAGGCCGGTTGCCGGATAGATCCGCCCGTGTCCGTTCCTAAGGAGAGCGGCGCAATGCGCGCCGCCACCGCTGCGGCGGAGCCGCCGCTTGATCCTCCAGGGACGTACTCAGGATTCCAAGGATTTCTAACGGGACCAAAGCTTGAATGTTCACTGGAAGATCCCATAGCAAATTCGTCCATGTTGGTTTTACCAACAATGACGGCGCCAGCGCTTTCCAGTTTGTTAACCACGGTTGCCGAATACGGTGGGATGAAATTCGCCAAGATCTTACTAGCAGCGGTAGTTTTAATACCCTTAGTAAGAATCATATCCTTAACAGCCACAGGCACGCCCAGTAACGCAGCGGTTTCGCCCTTGGCGATTCGCTTGTCGGCTTCGTCGGCCTTCAAAAGAGCGTACTCTTTTGCGACTTCCAAGAAACAACCGAGCGAAGCTTGCTTTTCGATCTTATTAAGGCACTGTTCTGTAAGCTCGCGCGAGCTGAACTGTTTGGTTTGTAGGCCTTCGGTTAGCTGAGTAACGGTAAGTAGTGAAAGATCGCTCATACAAAATCTTATTATGAAATTGACTATGAAATTATAATTGGCACTTTAATAAAGCGCCCAGAACGAGCCGGTACGATATTGAAAATATTCTCGGGATCTCCGGCTGGAACCTCAAGATCCTCCCGAAACACATTAGAGGAGCCGTGCACATGACTCATGGCTTCAACGTTACTAACATTTCGTGCGTTAAGACTCTCAACATATCCAAGGATGGAGTTCAAGTTTGTCGTGAAGCGCTTTTTCTCGTCGTCTGTGAGCCTTAGCTGACAGAGCGCCGCAATCTTTAAGACGTCATTTTCGCCAATCATATGAAATCCTTAGGGACATGCTCAGGAATTTTTGTTAGGCGCGAGATGAATACTTTTCATAGCGCGCGAAAGCCTTAAGTTTATACCCTGTCTGTGCCGTGCAGGTAAAGTTGGTCAGATGGAGGAGGGCCTGTGCCGGAGGCAGCGCAGTTGCGTAGAAGCTTGCAGTCAGTTCAGACATTAGGGAAGCGCCGCAACTAGCCGAAATCACTCTGGATGTTTTGGTCTGAACTGCCTTTCCCATGCGTGTCCGGTAGAAGGGTGGCGGTGATGCTGTAATTTCTTGATTTCAAAAGGAAAAACAGGAATTTGTAGTTGGCGCGATTTGAATTTAACCACGGAGAACACGGAGGTCACGGCGAGAGAAATCCTCCATGTTTTCTCCGTATTCCCCGTGGCCTCCGTGGTTAAAGAACCAAATTGCAAGGTTTTACCGGAAAGAAGTGTGCCTCTCCTGAAATTGATTAACCCATTACGCAGTAGTACATAGAAGATAAGGCAGCTGGCTACGCCCCAGAAGGCACTGCCACCACAAAGATCACAAAATTTAGGGCCCGGACGTGGAACGAATATACTATGTCAGAAAATACTAAAGATACTCTAGCGCTAAATTTGTTGTCATCCTTGGTGCGCGCTCTATCACATCAGATTAGAACTCCGCTATCGGTGATCTCAAATGACCTCTCGTACTTTAAGAATCTTTTACCCGAGGGCGAGTGCCAACGTAGCCTTGAACGGTGTAAGGAGATCTCAAATATTTTAGGAGCCGCACTGGTTGATGGCGGGCGAGCCAGCGCGGCAGAATCAGTATCCGTAAGAATATTCCTAACTGAAATATTCGAAGGGCACACGATAATTGGTTTAGAAGCTTTAAGTGATAATAGCATGGTGGTTGACAAACCTAAGCTTCAGTTTGCCTTCAGAGCTCTCTTGCAAAACTTAATAGAAATCGCGGCAGCCCCCATTCAGATCTCTTGCCGCCCCGGTCCGAAGCTCACAATAACGTTTGAGCAAGAATACGTTCCGCACGTGGTAACGCTTAAGGGCCAGAGCTTTATGTGGATGCATCAGTTCTGGAATGTCGCGCTAGGGAGCGATAACGTAGCCGCCCCGCTGATAGACGCCATCTTTGTGGCGCAGGGATTCTCTGCGAGTTTGACGGTGGATGAAAAAATAGAGCTGCGAGTTCAGTTTAATTAGAAGCGAGTATTGAGAGCGCGACCGCGCTACTCCCAGAGATCAGATTGTTCCGTTCGCCCGCTTTGGGGGCGGATTTGGTTATCGCTCGTACGTCGCGGATTTGCGCTGTTTTTTTGCTTAGCTGTCTCCCAAGTATGTAACATTCCCTGCAGTTCTTTTATAAATTGTTGCAATCCTTTCTTCTGCTCTACGATGTGATAGGACTCGCTCTGGCGCAATCTTTCTAGCCCCTTTGCGTCTAGGTTCGCAAACCCCCAAATCTGTCCTTTCTTCAAGCGTCGGATTTCACGTCTCTTTTCTTTATTCTGTTGTTTCAGATCGTGTTGTAACGCCAGAAATGATGAAACTGGGAGGTCCTGTTCGATTTTATTGCTGTTAAATATTGAATAGTGTAGCCAAACGACTTCAAGCCGTGGCAAATCATTTTGCTTATAGGCCTCGACGGCACGCTGCCAGAGATCTTTTTCCTGTTCGCTAAAACTTCCAGCTCGATCCGGATGGAGCGCCTTAGCCAAGCGGCGAAATAGCGCAGAGCAGCGCTCGGAATCGTCATTTCCATACCGGCGATCGGAACTAGGCCCGTTCCCAAATAGCTCTTGATACATTCCGGTGGTTTCGGCGAATTTCTTAAAGTCTTGGAAAGCGGCTGCTTTTTCGTCAGCGTCCAAATCAAAGCCTATCGATTGTTCAAAAATCTCAAATAAGATTTCGTCGGGGTGAGCAGCCTCGAAGTCGCTATCTCCTTTCCCCGCACGGCGCTCGGCCCGACAAAACGGGCAGTCGCAGTCAGCCTCTTCGTCAAATTCAGCATCATCGAAAAAGTCGCCACCAAAAGAAAAATTTTGGTCTTCGAATGTCTCCGTAGACTCCGACTGAGGAACCTCAAACTTATAGCCCTCTGAGGTGACGCGCTTGTAAGCTTCGAATGCAGAGATGTTGTGGGCCATTGATTCACGCCGCACCGAATAAAGGATAGTTTCTTTCTCTTGTAAGGTCCTTTGAAGAGCGGCTATTTCTGACAATGCATCATTAAAAGTCTTTTTGTACCAGGCCCCGTAACCAGCAAGGTCGTATTTATGATAGTGTTCAATCTCTTTCTTGTTGCGTTCCAAAGTTTTCCAGGATCGCAGGCACCCTGATTCTGCCTGTGAATAAATGCGCTTCTGAGCGCTTTCGGGGAGACACAAGGGAAGGTGCGATTTAGGTTGCCAGCTCCTTCCACGAAGAGGTTTTCCTACGTTCCGCGCTCGCTCTAATTTCTGCTGATTGCGCTTAAGTTTTCTGGCAAGTGACATTGTAGTCCCCTAAATGAACGATGTTGAGCCTCCACTCTCGCAATATGGAGAATTATATTCAATGATTATTGCGGGAATTAATTAGGACCGTTGCGGACCAGGGCGGGTATTTGGGATGACACGCCAATTTGTTGAGAATATTTGAATAGTTGGGAGGGGGGGACGTATTTGCTCAAAAACCCCGGGCGAAGGAGGGATATTAAGTAGCGCCGACGACTCGTCG
>CAZVWV010000014.1:0-40355 GCA_964631745.1 uncultured Bdellovibrionales bacterium | reverse complement strand
GGGACCGGAGCGGATAGCGTGGCCGCGAGCGAGTCGGGCCACTGCCGCCACATACCGGATTCACAGCGCCCTAAAAGCAAGAGCAAGTGCGGAGAGCCTGGCCCGATTGTTTTTGAGGGAGTGTGGGGCGCGCAAGGTCTCTGAGATGATTTTTTTGGGGAGCAAGGTTAGTACAATGCTGAAGTGTGTCCGCTCGATCTATCCTTTTCCAACGATTCCCAGAAGAGCAGCCGGCCTCACACCGCCTGCGAGAACACTCTCTTCCCACCCGCAGCGTGCAACGGTAAATAAGCATCGAAAACTGCGGCGATGTTGCGAAGGAAGAAACGTCCTAGTTCTGTCACTGTAAATCCGGTTGGTTGCAACCGCAGTAATCCAGCTTCTTCGAATTCTAATAGATTACTTTGGGCTTCGTGCAATATTTCTGCCGCACGTGCTGCGGCTGCTGGTGTTAGTCCAAGTTGGTCGAGATCCAGCACTACGTCGCACATCACTCTTTCAATCAATGTAGCGCGCACGAGATCTTCTGCGGTACGCACTAAGATCTTTGCTACCGGTAACCGGCCCGCTGCAATCTGGGCCTGATACTTCTCCAACTCAGGTGCATTCTGATAAAGCGTTCCGCCTAAATCAGAGATAGCCGAAACCCCCAGGGCTAAAATTCCGCTCCCGGCAAAGGTCGTGTAGCCCATAAAGTTTCGTCTGAGCTTACCGCTGCGAAGGGCCAGACTTAATTCATCTTCAGGCAAGGCGAAATGATCGAGGCCGATATATTCATAACCGGCGCCGCTTAACATAGCGACCGCCATTTGGAAGATCTCTAGGCGTTCTTCCGGCGTGGGCAGGTGCAACTTATTAAAGACATTCTGGACTTTCTTCTTCCAGGGTACCTGAGCATATCCATACAGGGCGATGCGATCCGGACGAAGTTTAAGTACTTCCTCCAGCGTAGATCTAAATCCGGCCAAGGTTTGCTCCGGGAGTCCGTATATCAAGTCAAAATTCACGCCTGTAAACCCGGCTTCTTTTAGGAACCGGCAGGACTCCTGGGTCATAACTAATGGTTGGATTCTGTTGACGGCCTCTTGAACCACAGCGTCGAAATCCTGCACCCCCAAACTAGCGCGCGAGAAGCCTAAACTCTTTAGAAGCGCTGCCTTTTCACGGTCGAAAGTGCGCGGATCTATCTCTATGCTCAACTCACGCGCCTGCCGCAGATCAAAATGATCTCTCAGGATTTGGTGCAAGCGTTTGAGCTGTGAAATGTTCAAGTAGCTGGGCGAGCCTCCGCCCAGATGCAGGTCGGCAATCAGCAGTTTTTCTTTATTGATCTTTTGAATAAGCGCGCACTCACGCTCTAAATAATCCAAGTAGCTATCTTTATCGGCGCTATCTTCGGAGATAATCTTATTACAAGCGCAGAAATAGCAGAGGCTCTTGCAGTAAGGTAAATGCACGTAAAGTGATACCGGCTTCGTCTGGCATGTTTGCAGCGCAACCCGAGCTAGTTGGTCGTCTTGCGCCTGCTTCAGCTCAACTGCGGTTGGGTAACTGGTGTAGCGCGGCAATGAGCCAGCGAAGCGCTGAAAAAGTTGCTCTGGTATAATATTAACCACGATATTCTGCATTAAGCCGAAACTAGGAGTGACTCACCAGTCATCTCCTTGGGCTTGGGTATATCCATTAGTTGCAAAATTGTGGGCGCGATGTCACACAACGCTCCGCCGTCTCGCAGCCGCAAGCCGGATTTCGGAGACTTCACCATCACCGGAACGGGGAAAGTACTATGAGCCGTGTTGGGGCTACCGTCTTCATAATTAGTCATGTACTCGCAGTTTCCGTGGTCGGCGATCACCACCAGCTGCCCGGAATCTCCCAGCGCCTGCATGATCCTTCCCAGGCAAGCGTCAACCGTTTCCACGGCTCGAATACCTGCCTCAAGCACACCTGTGTGGCCCACCATATCGCCGTTGGCAAAATTCACTACAATTAAGCCGTACTTGGAACTCTCGATGGCCTTAATCACAATATCGCAAACCGGATCTGCGCTCATTTCAGGTTTAAGGTCATAGGTTTTAACATCTCGTGGCGATGGCACAATCTCGCGAACTTCAGCGGGGTATTCCTTTTCGATGCCACCATTAAAAAAATATGTGACGTGCGGATACTTTTCCGTCTCCGCCACTCTAAGTTGTGCTATCCCAAGATTCGATAGAACTTCCCCCAAATGGTTCTTGATCTCTAGCTGTTCGAAAAGGAATGGCAAATGAAAGCTGTGATCGTAATCTGTAAAACCAAGTACGCGCTCTGGGGCGAAGGGGACTTGCTTACGCTCAAAACTGTCAAAGTCCTTTACGCAAAGCGTTCGCACTAGTTCGCGCATACGATCTTCGCGGAAATTCCAGAAAAGTACAGAGTCTTCAGGATCGACAGGCGTGGGGTCGAGCGAAACAGGTTCCAAAAACTCGTCGGTAATACCCGCGGCATAGGAATCTGACACATATTTAATAGGGTCTGTTGCATTCAGGGGGGCAGCCCTAACAATGGCGTCGTACGCTTTGCTTACGCGTTCCCAACGTTTGTCGCGGTCCATGGCAAAGAAGCGCCCGCACATGCTCTTTATACTAACGCCCTCTGGCAAGCCGGCCGCCAGCAGCTCTGATAATTGATCTTTAAAGCGGGTGGGGGAGGTGTCGCGCCCATCGCTTATAAGATGTAAAAAAATTCGTTGCCCGGCGCGCCTCGGTAAGCGCTTCATAAGCAGTTCTAAATGCTGAGAATGCGAATGCACCCCGCCATCGCTAAAAAGCCCTATTATATGTAACGCTTTTGAGCTCTTCGAATTTTCGCTAAAGCGTTGAAACGGCTCAGAACCATTTAAAAATTCCCCTTGCAAAGCCCGCCCAATGCGAAGCAGCCACTGTTCAACGACTCGACCGGCGCCGATATTTAAGTGCCCAACCTCGGAATTCCCCATCTGGCCCGCAGGCAGGCCCACACGCTCACCGTAAGTAACCAGGGTGCTGTGCGGCACCGACTCCCAAAGCGCCTCAAAGTTTGGCTTCTTGGCCTGGGCCACGGCGTTGCCGCGCGAGTTAGGATTTAAGCCAACGCCGTCTAAGATACAAAGTACCGTGGTAGTATGAGCAAGTTTTTGATGCATATCGGTTACGGAGTTGAAAGAGTCGGGGATGGTTGAGAAGATCTGGTACCACTCCCGGCTGCTAATTTATCTCGACCGCCTGAGCTCGAATCGCTTGCTTCAAGCGCCGAAAGTCTATTTAAAATAGTAAGGGCCTCGCTGAAATTCTGTGAACGTTGTAGTTGTACGGCCTGAAGGGTGTCTAGTTCGATAAGGAGCGCAGCGTCGAGTTTCACCTTCTCTTCTGCGGCCATTTCGGCAAAGCCATCTACTGCACGCCTACTATCCTCGAGCATATTTAAGGTTAGGTAGAGCCTAATCAGTTCTAGTTCAGCCTCCAAACGTGGTCTACCAGTAAGCTCTCTGGTGGCAGAGCGTAAAGACGACAGGGCCCGTTCCGGAGATTTTTGATCGATCCAAACTCGCGCGGCTCTCGCCCAAATTTTAGCGTTCTTAGTCACGCGCGCCGCTTTGATAAAGAACTGCACGGCTTCTTCTGTATTCCCCCCGGCCAATTCGTGCTCGGCCAAAAACTCAAGCGCCGGCGCATGCGTCGGATTTCTCTTAATAAAAGTTTTCAACGCCGGGGCAAGTGTCTTCGGAAGCGCAGAGTGTTCCAACACTATTTTCTTGTATTCAATCCTCGCTCTAATAGCGGAGGAATCTTCCTCGGGTTGTCCCATCCCTGAGAGACGCGCCTCATACTCAAGCGCGTCGTCAAATCGCTCAAGCTCTTCCGACAAGGCGCATGCCATCTTTGCAGCTTTATTACTTGAGCGTTGAGACAGCACCAGAGCCAGATTGTCTATTGCGGCCGTGCGATTTCCGAGTTTTACGTTCAAGGCCGAAGCACGAAAAAGCAGCTCAATATTCTCGCTATCGCCTGCGCGCGCCTCCTCCAGCACCCTCAAGGCTTCACGCAGCTCGCCTTGTTGCTCTAAACATTCTGAGAGCTCAAGTTTGGCGATCATGTCGGTGGGGTCGTGCTTTAGCGCGTCTTGCCAAACTTGTATGGCCGCTCGCAGATCGCCTGCCGACCTGAGCGAGCGTGCATGCAACATCTGCTGGTAAAATTCCTTGCGCTCCCTGTCTCGATTAATAAGCCTGCGTTCGCGGAGAAAACTTTTCAGTCCAAACCAAAGTCCTACCAATCCGGTGCAGATAACACCCAGGGCAAAGATAGAAAGAAACACCGCCCCGGCATTTCCGCTGACCTTCACGTTCGGGCTTAAAGCAAAAGTTATCGTCTCCCGATTCATTAGCACCAAATAGAGCGCTACCGAGACGATAATGAACAAGACTAAAAACTTATAAATCCGGGAGAGCATTCCACTATTATCTAGCTTATGCCGGAAAACGCAAGGGAGGGCGATTGGCCTCTTTAGGCTGCTCTAATTTCCAACTGGGCGCCGCGTTTTTGACTGATAATCTCAAGTTTTTTGGATTGCGACCACAAGCCCTCGATATCGTAATGTTGGCGAGTTGGTTCATAAAAGACGTGTAAGATGATGTCTCCAAAGTCTGCCAATACCCAATGACCCTCTTCGACACCTTCAACCGAGACCGCCGAAACTTGATTCTTTTCCATAATCTCTAAGGCCCGCGTCGTAATACCCAACACTTGTCGATCGGAGCGGCCCGAGACCACTACGAAATAATCCGCCAAACCGAGAGATTCAGAGACATCCAGCACTCGAATATCTTTCCCATTAGCGTCAGCGCAAGCGTTTATAATTTCTGTCACCAGTTCAAGAGTCGTCGGGGTCGCGGCGTGTTGCTTGCGTGCGGTTTGGTTTTTGGTCATCTGAAGATAGTTCCTCCTTTAAAAATTTGGATTAAAATTTGGATATTGTTGTGAAACTCGGAGAGTGCTGTGAGGTATTTCGAAGGGGCGAGGCTGGGGTCGGTAACGCGCGGGGAGATGGCGGCACGACGGTGCCAATCTTGAAGAACAGTCCGGCTCTTTTTTAACTCAGTACTTATGAGGTTCTCCCTTTATTCAAATGGTGCCTTACTAATATAGATGATCGTCACAAATCAAAGGAAGCTTAAAAAAATTCCGCTTATGCGCTAAACCCGTAACCTTAGTACCATTTTATCATTCTGCGACTTTAACCCGCAATTAAGATTCTTTTGGTGAGCATGATCGTTAACATATTCATTTCATTAGGGCGATTACGGACAGAACGCGCATTCTGAGGGCCGTCATGCCAGCCCAATCCAGAGCAGCTATAGCCTTTATTTAGCCGCCGAATAATGCTAGTTTCGGGGGCGCTCAGAAGCGCTCGTATTTAAGTATTTTTAGAAGTTCCCACAGGAATAGTTACTATGAAGATGAACATCGCGTCACCTATCTGTACGTTTATTTGCAGCTTGTTTTTAATCGCCACCGTAGCGATCGCGCCCAGCGCCTTCGCCGCAAACATAACTGTTAACACTGGCGCCGATGACGATCTCTTGGCCCCCATGGACCCGAACTTCACAAGCGATGGGGATTGTAGTTTTCGCGAAGCTATTCAGAACGCCAACGCCGATAGTAACGTTTCGCCCAATGGTTATCCCGACTGCGAGGCCGGCTCCGGCGCAGACGTGATCAAGTTTGACGGTATCTCTACCGTGACACTTGTGGCTGGCGAGGTTTTTATTAGTACTGACATTAAGATCGACGGAGAAGACGCGGTCACCTTAGATGGCGGCGGAAATTCCAGGATTTTCTATGTCTCGGGAAGCAGCGCCATACTTCGTGTTTTTCATGTCGTTTTGCAAAATGGTGGGGAAGTCGGTTCTGGAAGCGGCGGAGCCATCCTGGCATTTAGTTCTACGACTATCGAATGCAAGAGCGCCATTTTTAAGAACAACAAAGCCGCATTCAATGGTGGAGCGATTGATACTTCTGGCGCTTTTAGTTTAGATGGTTGTTCTTTCGAGGACAACGAAGCAGGGGACGACGGTGGAGCGTTGCGCGCCGGGTCATTTGATCTGCTAACGATTAACGGTTGCAATTTTTCCGGAAATAAAGCCGGAACCGAACCGATCGATCCCAACACTAACATGCCGCAAACAAACGGCGGTGCTGGTGGAGCCATATATTTTAGCGGTGGCTCGCTGCCGCAGCCTCTTTCAATTATCGGCACGCGCTTCGACGGAAACACCGCCGAGAGCGGTGAGTCCGAGAACTCAGGCGGTGGCGCCATCCACAACTCCGGTTACATGAATGTCACCGCCTCGGTTTTTGCCGGAAACGAAACCACCGGAGATAAATGGCATGGCGGAGCAATCTTTAATAGTGGCAACGGATATCTCTTGGTTAACTATTCCCATTTTGGAACGACCCCCATACCGCTTCCGCCGCCTTTCAACACCTTAACGGATCCGAACAAGACCAACGGAGCGCACGCCACTGGCGGAGCAATCTACTCTTTTGGCTCGGCCCTGATACTGGGTACTTCTTTTATAGGAAACACGAGCGCCTTTAACGGCGGAGCTTTAGGAAGCGCCGACACTGATGATGCCAGCTTCGATATCGTCGATGGCGTTGGGGGCGTCTTTGTAGCGAACAGTACCTTTAGCAACAACGCCGCGGCCGGATTTGGCGGAGCTATTTATCATCTGCGGGACGATGCGCTGATTGCGATCGTTAATACCACCATCGCCAACAATGCGGCAGCAGAGGGCGGGGGAATTTACAACGACGGCGATGGCGACAACGGTGGCACCATTAACGATGAGATCCTTTTACAGAATTCAATTGTTGCCAACAACACTGCCCCGACCGGCGCAAACTGCGGGGGAGGTACCGCATCTGCTGAAGGAACTAATAACGTATTTTTTCCGCCATCCGCGAGCTGTGATAACGCAGCCGGGTCTAATAGCGATCCCGTTTTAGGATCGCCGGAGCTTACATTCAGCATCCCAAATTTAATAATTTACGCTTTACCTCCCGGTTCAGGTAGCGCGGCGCTTGGCGCAGGTGACGCCATGTTTTGCGCAAGTGCTCCGATTTTGAATTTAGATCAGCGAATATTCCCGCGGCCTCAAGGGGATCCTAATTGTGATGCGGGCTCGTACGAGTCTTCCAACTTAGGCGCCACGCCGACTCCGACACCCACAAACACAGCGGAGCCAACCAGCACCGCGACAGTCACGCCTACAAGCACTGCCACCGAAACTCCAGATCCTGCAATCCCGACACCCACGTTTACAGCAACCGCCACACCGACCGAAGTCGTACCATCGCCAACTTATACGGCCACCGCGACACCAACGGAGATTGCCCCAAGTGCAACATATACAGCTACGGCCACACCCACCGAGGTGCCGCCAAGTGCTACTTACACAGCCACTGCAACGCCAACTGTTACCACCACCGGCACACCCGAAGACACGGCCACTGCAACGCCGACCGGAACCCCTGACGACACCAACACGCCCACAGCTACGCCGACAGCCACTGCCACGGACACACCAAATGATGGTCCGACTGTGTCTCCGACACCGACCGCAACGGTGACTGAGACGCCGGATCAGTTCGCGACAGCAACTCCGACATTCACAGCCAGCGCAACTCCAACTTCTAGCGACGAAACGACGACTCCCACAGCAACCCCGACAGCTACACCAACTTCCAGTGACGGAAGCCCAAGCGTCACGCCTACTGCTACGCCTGGTTCTGACGAGACCACGGATTGCTTAGGCGTGAAGGGTGGAAATGCCGTGCTTGACCAATGCGGCATCTGTAACGGCAACGGCCAGAGCTGCTTAGGCTGCCAGTCCGTAAATATCACCGAGAATCAGTTCACCCTGGATGGAACCGCCGCCGCTCAAAAAGTTGTGGTGCGAAGTTTGTCGAGACTTTTTGTAAAAGCCGGCGGCAGTCGCAAGGCGGCTAAGAGCTATCTAACCAAGGCCGATGATTACTATGTGGGCGCCTGGCGTCTAACTTGGACTATCCCAAGTGTGTTGGTGCAATGCACAAACACACAGTTCTGCGTTAACAGCGATCACTCGGGCACGGTAAATTCATACTTATCGAACGTGAAGAGCCTGAGGGATCTGGCGCGCAAGATTGGGAAATCTATCTTGGCCAAGACCAACAAGCGCGCCTTGGTAGGAGCTACCAAGGTGTTTTTACGCAGAGCTGACTTGTTACGCGCCCGCGCTATTAGCGCCGCTGGTGCAGTGCCGACTAGTAGTAGTTCTTGCTCGTGAAGAGTATGCCATTTTGCGTACCTACTCAGTTAACCCCGGAAAATTCCGGGTGTGAAATGGCCCACTCCGTGTAACTCCGTGACCTCAGTGGTAAAAAATTCTAAACAATTTCACCACTGAGGCCATGGAGGTACACGGAGCAAGAAACTACCCAGAGTTTCTGAGCAAATGCCATTATGATTAATGACCAATATAGAATCTGCTGTAGGGTCGAAGTGGGCGCGTAAATTGCGTCGGCCTGCAATAATTTTAGACCTTACCGAATAACATAGGGGTTATATGACGATCCGCACCCAAATAAGTCTGTCGGAAAGAGAATATAAGCTGGCCAAAAAGGAAGCTAAGCGCCTCGGAATATCTTTAGCGGAGTTTCTGAGACGGGGCTTGAGGCTTCAACTGCCGATCGACAGAGAGAAACCGTGGATGCGTTTTATCGGAATGGTTGAAAGTGGAGATAATAACTCTAGTCAAAGCTTGGACGAACTTGTTTATGGCCGGAAAGATTGAGATTCGCCGAGGAGTTCTGCGATAGCAGCAAGGCACGATTCAAGGAGAATTACTTGGGCGTCACGCCAGGCGCCAGTTCACCCGCAAATTCTTCTATCAATTCATCAATTCCCGTCCCGGAAACACTTGAGATGGTCAGGCACTTAAAGCCCAGTTTTTCAAAGGCCTGGCGCTGCGCTTCTAGCTCTGTTTTCTCAAAAATCGTGTCGGCTTTTGTCAAAATTACGATCTGCTTCCTTGAGGCTAGCTCAGGTGAAAACTCGCTTAACTCCGTATTGATAGTCTGAAAAGCCTCGATGGGGGAAAGTGGTTCCCCGTTTTGATCTAATTGGTTGGGATCTATTAGATGCGCGAGGATGCGAGTGCGTTCGATGTGTTTAAGAAACTTAATGCCTAAGCCTTTGCCTAAATGTGCTCCGGGTATTAGTCCGGGAATATCTGCGACCACAAATGATCTGCCGCCTTTGGCGCGCACCACTCCGAGATTGGGCTCCAGAGTAGTGAAGGGGTAGTCGGCGATCTTGGGCCGGGCGGACGAGATGCGAGAGATCAGTGTAGATTTGCCCGCATTCGGAAAGCCGATTAGCCCTACGTCGGCTACTAGTTTCAAGCTAAGTTTATATCTGGCGCTCTCGCCTGCTTCGCCGGGTTGGGCGTGGTCGGGTGTTTGGTTGGTAGGTGATTTGAAGAAAGTATTGCCGCGGCCGCCGCGGCCGCCTTTTGCGATTATAAAACGTTGCTCGTCCTCGGCTAAATCAACAACAATTTCGTTGGTGTCGATGTTTAAGACCTGCGTGCCGATCGGCACCGGCACTAATAGATCTTCTCCGGCCTTGCCGTCTTTACATGAGCCTTGCCCGGGGCATCCGTCTTTGGCTTCGAGATGGAACTGAAAGGAGAAATCAATCAAGGTATGCTTGTTGCGATCGGCGCAAAGAATTACAGAACCGCCCGCGCCGCCATTCCCCCCGTCCGGCCCTCCTAGTGGCACGAACTTTTCACGCCTAAAATGCCTGGCGCCCCCGCCGCCTTTACCGGCGCGCACCTCTATTGTAGCTTCGTCGATAAACTTCATAACTGTTTCTGCTTTTGAGGAAGGCGTGCGTGTATATTTACCGAAAAGAAAACCAGCGCGTTATCGATCGCCAGCTAACTTCTTTAGTAAATTATCTTAGACCGTATCTTAAAGAGTATCTTAAACAGTGGGAGGAACAACCTGCACAAGCTGTTTTCGACCGCCTGGTTTAAACCCAACGATGCCATCAATTAAGGCAAAGAGGGTAAAGTCCTTGCCAGTCCCAACATTAAGCCCTGCGTGATAGGTCGAGCCTCTCTGACGCACAAGAATATTTCCGGCCTTAACAATCTCGCCCGCAAAGCGCTTAATGCCTAACCGTTTTCCGGCGCTGTCGCGCCCGTTTCTTGTACTTCCACCAGCTTTCTTATGTGCCATAAATCACCTGATACAAAACTATGCGTTAATGCTTTCAATCTGCAATTTGGTCTGATCCTGTCTGTGACCTTGCTTCTTTGTGTACCCTTTGCGGCGGCGCTTCTTAAAGATAATGCGCTTTTCAGCTTTGCCCAATGCGATGACCTTGGCGTTGATAGTGGCTCCCGCGATCAGCGGCGCACCAGTACTGACTTTATCTCCGTCACAAATCAACAAGATTTCGTTTAAAGTAATCGAGTCCCCGGCTTTTCCGACCAAGCAGTCTACTGTGATCTTTCCGCCAACGCTTACTTTGTGTTGTTTACCGGCGTATCGTAACACCGCAAATTTTCCGTCTAACATATCGCGCTTTTGCTCCTTCTCAACTGTGTGGCACGGCCTGCGCCCGTTAATCCGAACGCTCTTAATGTGGGCTCTTATTACACATTTTTAAGACGTGGGAGAATAACGTAAACAGAGTTAATATGCAAGGTTTTGAAGCCAACATTTTGAAATTACAAGGTTATTTGGTCCAAATGTAGTAAGCCCAAACTCCTCTCTTTTAATTTCAAAAATTTGGTATACTGTAACCTCCCACTTGATGCGAGAATCGACAGACCAACCTTAAGTTAATGATTCGCTTATGAATAACGCCTTAAACCAGTTCCTGATCGCGATTATCGAGGATGACGAGAGCGTTAGAAAAAGCCTAGTTCTAAACATGGAGCTTGAGGGCTTTACCGTATGTGAGGCTGCGGACGGGGAGGCGGGTGTACAGCTCGTTCGGGACCGTAAGCCGGACATGGTCATTTTAGACGTAATGATGCCCAAGAAGGACGGGCTTCAGGCCTGCAAGGAGCTTCGAAACGAGGGCATTTCGACCCCTTTAATTTTACTTACGGCCAGAAGCGCTGAAGTTGATAAGGTCTTAGGGCTTGAGCTTGGCGCGGATGATTATTTGGGGAAGCCTTTTGGAATGCGCGAGCTGGTTGCGCGAGTTAAGGCTTTGCTTAGGCGCACGCAAAGTACCCAGGAAATTAATGAAGTGCGCTTTGATGATGTGGTCGTGGATTTTAAAGCTTATAAGGCCGAGCGCGACAGTACCACTTTGGAGCTCTCTGCTAGGGAGTATCGTCTTTTGCGATACCTTGTGGCTAAATCCGGGGTAGTCGTTACCCGCAATGAGCTTTTAGACGAAGTCTGGGGATATAACAGCTATCCCACCACAAGAACGGTGGATAATCATATAGCGCGCTTAAGGCAAAAGATTGAACGCAACTGCGATGATCCCCAGCATATCGTGACGGTGCACGGCGTGGGATATAAGTTCGTAGCCTGAATTAAATCCAATATTATCTACGACTTACGAACGTCCTCTTTTTGCAAGAAATTTGTAACAAATTTGCATCTTTTCCCTAGGATTTGAATCAAATAACAGGAAGAGCGAAAGCGGTCCATACTATCAGGTACTGTTCGCGGTTGAGGCACGGTTTTCTCTAAGGTTCTAAGGTTCTAAGGTTCTAAGGTTCTAAGGTTTAAAACGCTCTTCTTGAAAAGTGTGTGAAATTGGCAGCTATTTGGAGCTGCAGATTAGGGAAAAGTGCAATGAGCGAATTTAAAGATAATCATCTTCGAATTTTCGAGAAAAACAGAATTACCTGTCGCGATGTGATTCGGAGCTACGGCGAATACGTCGAGGGCGATCTGCCGGCGGCCTTAAAAGCTAGGCTGGATGCTCACATGGCCGGGTGCAGCTGTTGTCAGCAGTTTGCCGCAACCTACAATTTAACGATCGACTTGGCCCACGAACTGCAAGAGCAGCCCGCCCCGGTGGATGTTCAGAATCGACTGCGCGAAGCTTTAAATATTCGTCTTGGATTGGAGCTGCCGTTCATAGTGTAGATAGCGTAGCGCCATACTTGGTAGTGCCGAAGACTCGTCGGCCGGTGCCACGCAGCGGAACTAAGTCTTAGGCCGATAGGCAGCACCAAGTGCGAGCAGGTGGTGGCTACGCCCTAAAAAGAAGTGCAACTATGCACACAGGCCGCCGAGCAGAGGGCGCTACTTTATTTCCCCACTTTCCAGCTATCAAGAACTGAGCAAAAGATAGGGCATGCGCCTAATCTGTTCAGTCCTTTTAGCTGCCGTCATGATATTTGGCTGTGCTAGAAATCCGTTTCCAAAACCTGAGCAGGCTTTGCGCACGAGCTCAGGGCGGGAGATCTCAGATGATGGCGATCTGGCGCAGCTTGGAGCTGCCATAGACGAAGAACTTTTGCTGCTAAAGGCGAGCTCCAGTTCTGCGGATTTTAGATTCGGGCCCGTAACAGTGGCGCGCGCGGAATATTTGCAGGCCTTGGGTGCGCTTGCGGTCGAACTTAAATCTGCTAATACCCATGGGCAAAAAATAGATTACTTGCAGCGCAACTTTGCCATGCTTGAAGTTTACGGTGATAAGCGCTGGGGCGAAGTTTTTATAACTTCTTATTTTGAGCCGGTCATAAACGGCAGCCTGAAACCGAACGCGCGCTACAGTCGGGCTTTATACGCTGCCCCCAAGGAGCTTCTAACGCTAGAATTATCTAACTTTAATCAGAAATTCAAAGACGAGCGCAAATATCGTGGACGCGTGTCAGGCCGGGAATTTTTGCCTTATTACACAAGGAACGAGATTGACGTGCTGGGACGTCTTAACGGCCGGGGGCTTGAGATCTGTTATGTTGATCCAATCGACGCTTTTTTTATGCAGATTCAGGGCTCGGGCACGGTCCGTTTGGAGAATGGCCCGGATCTGCGCTTGGTGTTTGCCGAGAAAAATGGCGCGGAGTATCAGGCTATTGGGAAGTATTTAAAAGAGCAGATTTCGCCCAAGGACGTCACGCTGCAATCGATCGAGGAATATCTGCGAACGTTAGAGCCCGAAAAGGCGCAAGCTGTATTAGATCTAAATCCAAGCTATGTCTTTTTTCGAAAAAACGAAAAGCCTGCAATTACAGCTCTGGGTACTTCCGCTGTTCCGGGCCGCACTATCGCCACAGATAGACGGTACTTTCCAAAAGGGGCTTTGGGGTTTATGGAGTTTGAAAAACCAATATACGGAGCCGATGGCAAGCTGAGTTGGGCCAAGACAGCGAGGTTGGTTTTGGATCAAGATACCGGCGGGGCCATTAATGGACCCGGCAGAGTCGATCTCTTCTGGGGCCGCGGCGATGAGGCTAAGAAGTTCGCCGGTCAGATG
The DNA here is from genome assembly GCA_964631745.1 of uncultured Bdellovibrionales bacterium. Taxonomy (GTDB): domain Bacteria; phylum Bdellovibrionota_C; class UBA2361; order UBA2361; family JBGSMV01; genus CAZVWV01. Next base: position 26,828 of record CAZVWV010000014.1, on the reverse strand, counting down.
AAGGGACGCGGAAGACTTTATTATTTGGTGCCGCGGAGTGCGTCTTTACGATGAAATCAGAGTGAGGTAGCCCGCCGCATGATCCAAGATGTCAGGATTTCGCCGCTGCCGTCTTCGACGGCAGGGGTCTTGAGACTGATGATTAAAAAGCGGGACTGGTTCGATTCAAGAGATGCGGGTTTTGAAGTTAGCGTCTCAAAGTCCGGCAGATCTACGCGGGGATGTCCGGCCAGCTGGGAATCAATTTCGGAATAGGTGTCCTTAGTGAAGGGGCGCTTAAGCACCAGACACACTTTAAGTCCGGTTTCAAATGCGATTAAGGCTTCTTCCCAAAATATAGTCACGTAGTATCCGCGCTGGGCCGCAAAATGCGCCTTGTTTGTGCAGTCCAAGTTGCGAGCGGTCATCAACAGCTCAACAGTGTGCACGCGATCATGGTTTTGTGGAGTTAAGCCTTTAGTAGGTTTAAACATGGGTGATTCCTCAATTGAATTTGAAAAAATTATTGAACCTGTTGAGGAGTCGCCCCGTTCGAAGGGTGAGCGAGCACCGGAGAAACCTGGTACCGATACAAATTATGAATAAGTACCGAAATTATGATGGGGGAGAAGCGAATTGGATTCGCCGGTAACCCACCCACTTTTTGCTTTGCATTTCAAAAAGGTATAAGATCTGAGCACTTAACTGATCATTTTTTTCATTTATATTGGGTAGAAGAGATCTTCTCGCCTTCACCGGGTTTTTTGGTCGGGTTTTTTGGTCGGGTTTTATGGCTCAAATTCGTTTGATGATCATAGAAACCGGGGCAGGCGAGAGACCTTCTTGTAGGTTGAAAATTAGGTATTTCGCGTGCTCACAAGGAAAACAGGAAATCAACGCAAAGCGTAAGGATACATGCCGGGGCTTTTGCGTTGGGAGGTGAGAGTTGATCTAACCAGGAGGGGTGCTGTGGCTGAAGAGATTGCAGCGCGTAGCCAGCAAACGGCCATGCCGTTTTTCGTTGGGTATTCGGTCGAATGGGCCGATGGAAAAGATGAAGACTATGGCTTGGTCACCATTCAGAGGGTGCCGTCCGATTGCGACTCTCGGAAGAGGGAGCCCGGCCCTTTCTTCATGATCAATGTTCGGAGCCTGGCCTGTTCAGTCCAAGACGGCTTCGAGGGACCGTTCGCTTTCCGTGTGGTGCCCGAAGGGGAGTGGTCAAATCTGCTGGGTGGTGATTGGCTTAAGGAATTGAGTCCGCCACGAGCAATTCTCGAGGTGGGGCTCTCCGGCTTACCGGGCGAATTCGTCGCTCTGCAGCCGGGCCATCAGGCTGGCAGTTTGTTTGCCATCTATCCGGAAAGGGTGCTCGCCATCATCCCGACAAGCGGGCTTTTCCTGGTGGCTCAAGAGTCCCGTGGCTTTAGATTGGACAGTCCCGACCACCCGCGGGTCTGGCCGCTCGAGTCGATCCACTAACGCATAGGGGGAGCGCAACTTCTGTCACCTTGGGTGATGTGAGGTTGAGCTGTGAAAGGTTACAGAAGGTTGCGCTGCCCCCTCGGTGAAGGTGCGGTACTGCATTTTCGTCAGCTGATTCTTAACTAGTGGCATGAAAATTCCGAGCGAAATGCAATTGCGTGCCAGCACCAAGTGCAAGCAGGCGGAGGCTACTCCTGCACACTAGCCAGCCCGTATCGCAGCAGCTCGATCTCGGCATTCACCTGCTCGGGCGTGGGCACTTCATACACGCGCTGGTCCGGGTGCACTTTGCCGACTGCGCCGCGGCCTTGGCGTTCGGCGCGCCATAATCCGAAATAGTTCAAGCCGCGTGCTTTCGCCAAAGTCAGGAGCTGCTTCACCTGGTCCAGCGAAAGAACATTGCCACCCAAATCTGACCCAAACCCGTATCCGATGCCATCCAAGGCGAAGCCATCATTTGCGCGCAGTGTTGTGAGCTGCAAGGGGTCATGCAACTCGACCGGATCTCCCAATGAATTACCATCGCTCCCATCTGTACAACCCGGACACGGGTTTCTCACAATTTGCGCTATGCCCGACAACTCCTTTAGAGCCAGAGCGCGCATGCTGGCATATGAGGCGCTATCCAAATTATCTTCAAGCATCACGATGGCGATATTTTTTGCGTTTGGATTTAACGATCTGTTCAGTTCAAAAGTTGGGCGGGCTTCCTTGGCCATGGCGCTGAATTGATCTCTCAGGTGAAGATCTCTTTGAATCTTATCTCTAAATTGCAGTGGGTCGATGGAGTTAAATCCGGCGACAATAGGGAGCTCTTTGTAGGTGCGCTGAGTAGACCCATTTGAAAGATAGAGCGCCAAAGTTAGAGCGCGACCTTCAACCGAGAGCCTTTTTACGATCCCATTTAAATAAGCATAGTCTTTCCCGAAAGTCCCGTCAGTTAGGACGCCGAGATACGGCTCTGTCACGTTAGAATCGAGCATGGCCTGCACCTGGCGCTCCACGGTTGCGCGCGCGTTGGGATGCATTAGATATAGCATCTGGTAGCCGCGCGCTTGGCCGACTACGCGTGGGTATTTTTTGATAATGTCATCTTGATCTTCATCATCGGACGCAAGTGCGTCAGCGGCTGAGTCTATCTGACCAGCGCCGCTACCGCCGCGCACGCCCGCGAGGCGCCTGGTTGAGGAGGCTAACTCTTTAAGCGCTTCAAGATGAGCTCCCGCAGATTGCTTATCAGCAGAGATGGTCTCGGCCGGTACCGGAGGTATTGTGCCAATTATGAAAGTCGACGCCGGAGTTAAAATCGGAGTAGGAGTAATTGGCGCTGTCGCGCGCAGTTGATCTAGCTCTGAGTTATCGCCCCATTCCCTGGGATTGAACGGCGTTTCCTGTGGTGCATGATTGGCCGGGGTAGGTAACGCTGAAGCTGTGCCTCGTAAGGGCGCTTCAATAGTCTCAGCGTCTTCTTCGTCGCTAAGATCTTGAACTGGCTTGGTGGTGGCCGGCTGGACGGGCTCGTTTTTACTGTCAGCAAAAAACCACCAGGCCGCACCAACTACAAGAATTACGATAATAATACGTTTCATTTAGTCTCGCGACAAAATTGCCCCCTCATATTATTATAAGCAGTATGAGCAAGGCCTTTACAAAAGAAGACGACCAACAGGATGACCTAGAAGAGGAGAAAGGGCCAGCCTTACCTGGTGGTAAGAACTATATCACTCCACAGGGTGCACGGCGCTTGCAAGATGAGTTAAAGCAGCTTCGAACGAAGGAGCGTCCAGAGGTTTGTAAGATCGTTAGCTGGGCCGCTGGGAACGGGGATCGTTCCGAGAATGGAGACTACACTTATAATAAGCGCAGATTACGAGAGATCGACAGGCGCATGCGCTACCTTGGCAAACGTTTGCAGAGCGCCGAAGTGGTTGATCCGCTGCTTGTTGCCTGCGATCAGGTCATGTTTGGCGCTACTGTCACGATTGCTGACGAAAATGATAATCAGCGCACTTATTCTATCGTAGGCGTTGATGAGGTTGATCTCGCCAAGAGTCGTATAAGCTGGATATCCCCCTTAGGTTCGGCGCTTCTCAAAGCCAGGGAAGGTGATATAGTGCAGTTCAGATCTCCTAAGGGCTTGCAAGAGGTCGAGATCGTTAAGATTGAATATAAGAACTTAGACTAATGTCACTCTACTTTGCATTTAGAGATCTTACTAATAATGTTGCTCAGATTCCTGAGACGGCCACTAAAACTATTGGCGAGCAGCTCGTAAAACTGTGCTCGATGCATGGGGAATTTCCCACTTCCTTAAAATTGTTGCAGGAGCTGCGCGCATTAGCCTTCTCGGATCGACTGAAGTCGGAACAATTAGCTTCCGCCATCTGTGATGATCCGCTGCTTTCGCTGCGACTTATTTCGGTAGTTAATAGTACTTTGTATTCAAGGGGGCATGATATTACCTCGGTGTTAGGTGCGGTAAATTTAGTTGGAATAAACCGCATTCCTGATGTCGCAACAGAGGTTGCTGACGCCAAGAATTTTCGGGCGATATTTTTGGGGCGTTCCGTTTCAGCGCTTGTGTTTCAAGAGATGGTGCTTTCCAGCATCCTTGCGCGCCGGATAGTTTCAATCTTGGCACCGCGCCAGGGCTTGGAAGGGAATGCCCATATTTTGGCGGTGTTGAGCAGGCTGCCCCTGGCGCTTTTGGCCTTCGATAAACCCAATATTTACAGCGCACTTTTTCTAGACCATACACGCGCTACTCCGGCCGGGTCGCTTGAGAAAAATTTTAAAAAATTAGTAGGTAAGAGCACGGCAGAGATGGGAGCCGATCTAGCCAGCGCCCTAAATCTGCCAAAGCGCATAGTCACTTCCATACCGCTGGTGCAGATTGCGCCATGGCATAAACGCACCTGGGCGGCCGATGAGGGGCGCGATGTGCGCGCAGTGGTGGGAGCGGTACACATAGCCAACCGTTTAACCACCATTATCAGTGATTTCTCGGGGCTTCGAGCGCTAAACACTTTAATTGAGGATATGTCCTCACGCATTAACCTTCCGGCAGACAAAGTCGGCGAGAGCTTAGGCGAGGCTTTGTCGCAACTGGTTCAGAGCTTAAACCACATAGGTTTCACCCCCATGCGCTTGCCGCTATACGTTGAGAAGTACACAGAGCCGATTGTAGAGCCCGACGGTACAATTAACACGCGCTCAATAAAATGGCCCGGCCTGCACGAGCGTATCAACTCATTTATTAATGAGCTTCGAGCCTGTTTTAAGACTCGGCCTGACGAAGGTCAATTTTATCGATTGCCGCAAGCGGTGCTTTGCACCTTGCGCGCGCTCTTGCATGGGATGAACTTCGATTTTGCTATGTTTTTGCGGTTGGATAAGAACGGCGGCTCACTGGCACCGGCCGTGTGGCTTGGGGAACGCGAGCCGGATTTAAATCTGGACGAGATGGTGCGGCGTATAATCGATCCAAACAGTACCTACATGCCTGACTTGCAGGCCGCCCTGCAGCGCAAGACGGTGTTTACCGGGGACCCGATTGTGCCGGATTGTTGGCCGTTTGTGGCTTTCCCGGCCATGGCCTTAAATGATGTTCAAGGAGTGTTTTTTGCACACAAGAATAAGCGTAACGAAGCGCAGGCGCTTGATACGCAGGAACAGGTGGCGGCAATAGCTTTGGCGGAAGAATGGTTCGATGTGCCGGTTGGATTCTGTTAAGTTTGTTGGCTTAATTCTGTTTCTTTGCCTGTGCGACTTGCGTTCGGCGTGGGCAGGCCCGACTTACGTCTATAAGGAGAAAAGCGGGGTTATTCGCTTTACCAGTAGGCCCCCACCGAGTGGGATAAAGGCTGAAGTTTTTGAGGCGAAGCGCTCAAATTTTTCTTGGTACAGTGTGGCGCCAGTGCGGGGTCAGGGGCGTTTGTTTCGTAATAAATTTAACAGTTTTATCGATCAGGCTGCCCAAAAATATGGCGTGGATAGGCATTTAGTAAGGGCGGTGATTCATTGCGAATCGGGCTTTAACCCCAACGCACGCTCGCCAAAGGGGGCGCGTGGGTTGATGCAACTTATGCCGGATAGGGCTAGACTCCTGGGTGTGAGTAACTCGATCGATCCGCAGCAAAACATTGACGGGGGAACCCGCCATCTAGCATATTTACTTAGACGATTTAAGGGGAACCCACGTTTGGCTCTGGCCGCGTACAATGCTGGCGAAGAGGCGGTCAAACGGTATGCAGGAATCCCGCCATACGCTGAGACGCAGCAGTATGTGCCGAGGGTTTTGCATGTACGTGATCGTTACGCCACCGCCGAAATTAAAAGGCACAAGTTGGAATAAATGGGCGCAGAATAGATATGTCTGAAATATACAAGAAGATTCCGAATTGGCTAACTTATTCGCGCTTAGGCTTGATCCCCGTTTTTATGCTGCTGATGGTGGATCCTGCGCCCTGGATGGTTAATCTCGCCACTGTTGTGTTTATAGTAGCGGCCCTGACGGACCTGTTAGACGGATACTGGGCAAGGCGTTATCAAGCTGTTTCGGATTTCGGCAAACTTCTTGATCCTGTCGCCGATAAAATCCTAGTCATGACAGCACTCGTGATGCTAACGGCCCTGCGTTCGGATGTGTACGGCGAGCCCTGGGTGCCCGGGTGGATGGTGGTTCTAGTTTTAGCGAGAGAGACTTGGATCTCCGGGTTGCGCGCCGTGGCTGCCTCTCACGGAAAGATTGTGGCGGCGAGTGCCACCGGAAAATTCAAAAGCGGTTTTCAAATGTTTGCGATTGTGTTGCTTTTACTGCATGACGTGCCAATAAAGCTTTTTGGGTTTGATTTATCGGCCCAGATGATGGGGGTTAATTTATTGCTTCTCTCCGTGCTGGTTTCTTATTGGGGCGCTTACGAGTACACGATTGAGATTTTGGGCGAAGAAAAGACTCAGGCTAAGTGAGTATTTAATCTTCTGAAGAGGGTCGGGACCGAGATTCATCTAATATCCAAATGGAGAACACCCCACAAAAACAGAGCTCCTCGGGCATTTCGCTTTGCATGATCGCAAAGAATGAAGAGCGCTTCTTGCGCCAGGCCTTGCGATCGGTGCGAGGCGTCGTGGATGAGATTATATTTTGTGACACGGGCTCAACCGATACCACCCCTGAGCTGGCTTCTGAGTTTGGCGCAAAGGTATTTCGAATAGATTGGAGCGATGACTTTGCTGCGGCTCGCAATTTTTCACTGAGCCAAGCAAGCATGCCATGGGTGCTGGTCCTGGATGCCGATGAGATGCTCTCTGAAGAGCTGGCGCATAACCTGCGGCCGATGGCTTCAGCTGGGCGGCGCGGTATCCAGTTCCAACGTGTCCACTATGAGAACAACCAGGAACTTTACGCTGAGATCTTGTCGGGAGCAGAGTTGCGCTTAAGTACACCAATCCCAAAGAATTATCTGCGCACCTTAGACCTTCGATTATTTCCTAATGCGCCGGAACTCCGATATTCAGGTAGGGTACATGAAGTAATTCAACCTTCCTTGGAGAAGATTGCCTGTCCTGTGACCTCGTCCGATTTAGTTATTCATCATTTTGCCGGTCTCAAACCGCAATCGGAAAAGCTAGCCAAGAGCGAAAATTATCTTAAGTTGGGGGAACAGAAAGTTTTAGAATTGCCGCATCACTGGGGTCCCTGGCTAGAATTGGCCATAGAGCTTCAGCATCTGGGCCGCTACCAAGAAGCCTTGCCAAAACTTGAGAAGGCCTTAGAGCTTTGGCCGGAAAACCATAAAGCTTGGTATCACCTGGGCTTGTCACAGTTGGAACTTGGCAAAATCGAGGAAGCTCTAAAAAGTTTTCATACTTCTCTTTCTTACGGCGCGGATAACTTGGCTATTTTGAACGCAACAGGCGTGGCCCTGTTGAGGCTGGGGCATATTGAAGAAGCGAAGCGTTGCTTTGAGGCGGTCTTGAATGACACTCCCGCCGATCCGGTGGCGCTCTCTAATATGGCAGATTGCGCCATCGCCAGTCGTTTGACAAAGCAAAGTTAGCTGCCTACCCTAAATGGCATGAACCGTGATTTACCGGAGATTTTAGCCCCCGTGGCTGATATGAGCATGTGCCGCGCGGCCGTGCATTCCGGCGCGGATGCAATTTATGTAGGCATGCCGGGGTTCAACGCGCGTGGACGGGCGCCGAGCTTAGCCTTTGAAGAGTTACGAGAGGTCATAGAATACGCCCATTTGTATGGGTTGAAAGTGTTCGTGGCTTTTAATGTGCTGATCTTTGAGCGCGAGCTTACAGAGATACTACCTGCACTGACAGCCGTGCTGGACCTTGCACCGGACGCTTTTATCGTTCAGGACTTGGGACTTGTAAGACTCATAAAACAGATCGCTCCACTCCAGACTGTGCACGCTTCGACCCAGATGACAGTTACCTGCGCTGAGGCGATAGAGATCACCGCAGCGCTTGGGATCGATCGTTACGTGCTGGGTCGCGAGGTCTCGATTGCAGAGATTGAAAAAATTCGAACCAGGACTGATAAGCAGTTGGAAGTCTTTGTGCACGGAGCGTTGTGTGTAGCTTATTCGGGGCAGTGCCTGACATCCGAGCGCGCGGGTGGTAGGTCAGCCAATCGCGGACAGTGCGCGCAGTCTTGCAGGTTGCCGTACGATTTGATCGTGGACGGTATTCCTCAAGCACTTGGAGAGCGGCGATATCTGGTATCGCCTAAGGATCTGTGCGCCTTGACTGATGTGCCGAGACTGACGGAGCTGGGTATAGATTCTTTCAAAATCGAGGGTCGTCTTAAATCGCCGGAATATGTGGCAAGTTCGGTCAGAAGTTACAAAGAAGCTTTAGATGGGAGTTTGAAAAATTCAGAAGAACGTTCGCGTGAGTTGACCGAGATTTATTCGCGCGGGTTTTTCAACGGTTGGCTTGATGGGGTAAATCATCAAGAGCTTGTGGATGGGCGTTACGGGAATCACCATGGCCTGGAACTTGGTAGAGTTTCCGGAGTCGGAAAAAATAAGGTAACCATCGCAAGCGCCGCGCTTGTAAAGAACGGAGATGGGGTAGTCTTCGCTGACTTTAAACACGAATTTGAAATTGGCGGCCCGGTCTATGGTGTGCGTCGCACCAGCAAAGATTCAGTCGAGCTTGAGCTCTCAAGGACTTTTGAAATAGGGCGCCTTAAGGTTGGCATGAGTGCTTTCTTGAACTCTTCCCCGTCGATTGAGGACAAATGGCGAAAGTCATTTAGCGATAAGGCCCTTGAGAAAAGAGTTCCCGTATCGATTGGAGTGCGGGGAGATGTGGGTGAACGCTTATGCGCCGAATACTCCGATGGCCAGCATGTAGTAACGGTAATGAGCCAGGCTGTGCTTGCGCCCGCTAGAAAAGCGCCGATTACTTCCGAGGGCACATTGGGAGAGCTTGCGGCCTTAAGTGGAACTTGTTTTGTGCTTGGGTCGGCTAAGTATAAGGTTAAAGGGCAGGTTTTCCTACATAACAAAGAGCTAAAAGAGATGCGCCGCCAGGCGGTGAAAGAGCTACGGCTTGCTCGAACTCAGAGGCCCGCACTTGCGCGAATTGAAGAGAGTGATGCGCTTAGTTGGCTAGAGGAACAAGGTAAGTCCTGCCGGGTTGATACGCAGGCGCGCTCAACAGTTGCCGAGGCAGCTTTCCCGGAATTATCGGTGCTTATCCGCGACGCCGCACAGGTGGAATCTTTAAGGGGGTTAAAACTAAATACCGTCTATCTTGATTTTGAATTCGGAAAAGAATACGGCGATTCTCTGCGCCAGTTACGAGAATTGGGTTTTAAGGTGGGCATTGCCACCACGCGCATTTTAAAACCAGGGGAGCGTGGTCACCTGGAGTATATCAAACGGCTTGCGCCCGATTATGTATTAGTGCGGAACTTGGGCGCGCTTCAGTACTTTCAGGATAAAGAGCTTAAGCTAATTGGCGATTTTAGTTTGAATGTAGCCAACTCTGTTAGCGCGAAGTGGATGCTTGAGCAGAAACTTGATCGCATCTGTCCCTCGTACGATCTGAATAAGGAACAGCTCCTTGATCTCTTAGAGCATCTGGACGGTAGACGTTGTGAGGTTACAGTGCACCAGTATATGCCGGCCTTTCATATGGAGCACTGCGTTTTTGCGGCTTTCTTAAGTAAAGGCACAAGTTATAGAGACTGCGGGAAGCCTTGCGAGAAACATCGGGTTGAGCTTCGCGATCCTCAGGGAGGCGTTCATCCTCTTAAGGCCGATGCGGAGTGTCGAAACACCATGTTTAACGGCGTGCCGCAGTCGGCAGCTAGGTTGATACCTGATCTTGTCGCAAAGGGGGTGCGGGTTTTTCGACTTGAGGCGCTTTTTGAGGATCTGCCCACATTGCGCACGAAAGTAGAGGCGTACTTGGAGTTGATTGGTGGGACTTCGACGCCGGACGATCTTTACGGGCGCTTGGGTCTAATTGAAAAGTACGGAGTTTCGGAAGGCCAGCTTTTGAACATTCGGCCTTACCAGGACCGCAAAAAATCACCTCAAGGGGAAGAGATATTTTCTTAGCCAGATGGTAGCCAGATGAGCAATAAACTTTCTCTCGAAAAGAGCCCGTATCTTTTGCAACACAGCCACAACCCGGTTTACTGGTACGCTTGGGGAGAGCAGGCCTTTCAAGCTGCTCGAAGCCAGAACAAACCTATATTTCTTTCAATCGGGTACTCGGCCTGTTACTGGTGCCATGTGATGGAGAAAGACTCTTTTGAGAGAGAAGAGGTGGCAGAAATTCTTAATCAGAATTTTATCAGCATCAAAGTTGATCGGGAGGAGAGGCCCGACGTCGATCAGATTTATATGGAAGCTGTGGTAGCACTGACCGGTCAAGGTGGCTGGCCCATGAGTGTTTTTCTCACCCCGGAGCTTAAACCTTTTTGGGGCGGGACCTTCTTCCCGAGGGCGCGCTTTATGCAGATTTTGGAAGCTCTGGCTGCGGCCTGGAGGGCGGAATCTGAAAAGGTACTAACTTCCGCTCAGGAGATCACTAGACATCTTTCAGAGCGAACCCTCCCGGAGACTTCAGAGCAAGCGAGTTTCGAGGGTGTCTTTGCTAATGCAAAATCTAGTTTGACTGAGCGTTTCGACAGCCGTTACGGCGGCTTCGGATCTGCGCCGAAGTTCCCCCCCACGGGCGCTCTGGCTTTGCTATTTCGAATTCATAACACAAGCGGCGATAGCTCAGCACTGCATATGGCAGAATTCACACTACAAGGTATGGCCAAAGGCGGCATGTACGATCAAGTCGGAGGCGGATTCCATAGATATTCCGTAGACGAAAAATGGCTAGTGCCGCATTTCGAAAAGATGCTCTACGACAACGCTTTGTTGTCGCGAAGTTATCTGGAGGCGTTTCAGATCACACAGAGCGCATTTTACGGCAGGATCGCGGACGAGACCGTTGAGTACGTGCTAAGGGAGATGCGCGCGCCGGAAGGGGGATTTTACTCGGCCCAAGATGCGGGCGATGTTGGCAGAGAAGGGGAGTTTTATGTTTGGGGCGCTGAGGAGCTTAGGCAACAGCTTTCGCCTCAGGAATCTGCGTTAGCAGAGAGAATCTTTCAGATTGAAAGTGCAGGTAATTTCGAGGGCGGCAAGGTGGTGCTGGCTGCCAGAGAACAAGTTCCTGTAAATGAGCTGCAATCGGAGCAGCTAAGTTCATTAAGGCAGAAGCTCTTAGCGCTCCGTGCTAAGCGGCCTGCGCCAAGTATGGATCGCAAGATACTTACTGGCTGGAACGGATTGATGATCTCCAGCTTAGCCTTCGGCTACCAGGTGCTTGGCAAGCATGCTTACTTGCAGGCGGCCCAGGACGCAGCTCGGTTTATTAAGGGCGCGATGTGGTCTTCAGGCGCATTAATGAGGCGACACTTTGATGGCGCAGTCGGGATCGCCGGCTGCTTAGAAGATTACGCCTATCTTATTGCGGGACTTATTGACCTTTATGAATCTGATTTTGATCAAGATTGGCTGCTTTTTGCAAAGGATTTGCAGGCCGCGCAAGACCAGCACTTCTGGGACATGCAAGGTTTCGGATATTTTTACTCTACCGCCTCTGAACTTATAGTTAGGCGTAAAGATCTGCTTGATAACGCCACCCCAGCCGCAAATTCGGTTGCTATCATGAATTTGTTACGGCTTGGGCATTTCTTTCCGGGAACTGGGCTAGAGGATCGAGCCAAGCAGACGCTGGAATTACTCTCACCCTATCTGGTTCAGTATCCCTCGGCGGTCTCAAGCGCGCTTTGTGCGCTTGACTTCCACGAACGTGGATCATTTGAGTTGGCGGCAGTTGGAAAGAGTGCCGATGCGCGCAACCGAATTCTTAAAGATATTTATGGGCGCTTCATTCCAAATCGAGTGCTGGCCGCCTGCGATACTGTAGAGTCAACAAAGATTCCAGTTTTGTCTGGCAAAGAGACGGGATACTATCTCTGTCGCAAAAAGGAATGCTTGCCGGTGATGACAGATGATGAGCTGGCCTTGCGGCGTATCAAAGAGAGTGTAGAGGCGCCCAAGCGCTGCGAATAACTAATCATCTTGCAAAATGCTATGCACGCGCGCCGGGTCAAGCTTGGCGTGCGCCTTGAGGGCTTCGGAGCTGTCGGAGTCTGTGATCAGATCATGTACTAACTTATCCAGCGCCTTTGCAGGATCGGCAACTTGAGCGCCACGGGGTTGAGCGCTTGCGACATTAAGTATGAGTGCCTCAGTCGAGGTTGAGGCGTCAGTAGGGGCGGCAGTGTTAGCGCGTTTAGCAGCCGCCTCACTGATCTCATTTAGGGCTGGCTGACTAGGAATACTGACCGGTTTGACCGGAAGGCTACTCATCATGTGCTCCGTAATCTGGTTTCAACGTTGAAACTATAGTTTCCTATTAGATGAGCTTACTCTAGGAAAGGACGCAGCAAATAACGCGCATGGCGCATGTGTGTTCGTAGTGGTTTATCGCTGTTTATCGCTTCCGGGTGCAAATAGGAAACGAATATTTGGTAGCGCCGACGGCCCCATCGGCCTGTGCCACGGGACGGCACGAGATGCTAGGCCGACAGGCAGCAGCAATTGGGACAGGTTGCGATTGGCAAGTAACTTCTGCATGGACGTGCCGCCATAAAGATAGGCCACCCAAGCCCTCAGCGCCGTGTTTGGCGCAGAGTACGAATATTATGGAGCGCCGACGACCCCGTCGGCCGGTGCCACGGTGTTGCACTAAATGTTTGGCCGACAGGCAGCACCAGGTGCTAGCAGGTGCTGCTCCCTCGGATTTTATTTATTGTTAGAAATTGGGTAACGCGCGCCTTAGCCCGCCCAAATAGAATTCGCCTGTGGTATCTTCCACTGAACTTCCTGGTCACAAATTAGTTTTAGAGCATTCGAGCACGGGATAAAAGAGATATGCAGAAGTTCACAGAACTTGCGCCGGTTTTAGCGTTAAGCGCTTTGAGTGTACCTATTGCGGAGAGCCCAAATTCGTTAGTGGATGAATTTTTCGGTCTGGGCGCGGGCATTGCGCAAGCTGCTGACTCGCAGTAGATAGGATCTCAGGTAGAAACTGTATTGCAGGAACTAGGGTTAGAAGAATTGGCCGGGCGCACCTTTCCGGATTCGCTAGCGCCAGAGATTGTTGGGCCGAATGATGGCTCGCTTGCGTTAGATCTAGGTTCAGCGCTTCCGTCGCTATCGCAGCCTACATCCGTTGCCCCAGATTTGCGAACGGTGCTTCCTGGAATTTCACTTTGTGTCACTCTAAGTCCCAACCAGCCACCCGAGAATCTTAATAATCACAACTTCGAAAATGTTCTTAGAGAGCTACCGCACGCCTTAAAAGAAGCTGACTTCGTGTTTATAGCCGAAGTCACATCTGCCGGACCCAATCCGATTGATCTTCCTTATCAGGCCGGGTTAGGAGGCCCACCCCATCAGGAGTATCAATACGCATTTATGAGGCGGGATGTCTTCAAGGGCGACCCTAATGCGCTGAACGGTAGGGCCAGGCTTGTGCACGCCTTTCCCGCGGGAATTGGGAACGACAGGGCAGGCAGGTTGGCACTCCAAACAGGAGATCGAATAATAGTGCTCGGGGCGTTAAGCGCGAGCGGGGGTCTTCAGTGCGGCTCTGTATTGCCGGCCACTTCGGAGAAGATATCTTACGTTATGGCGCTGTTGGCACAGAAGTTAAAGCAGAGTTAGCTTGCGATTCTTCGGGACTAGATTCGCAATATTTTTAAAAGGATATTGAGGAAAGCTAATAGCGGGCCGGATGTCTTGACGTATAGGAGCCGGGATTCCGCGATTGATTTTCTAATCCACTTGCGTCTGCAACGAATTTCGCGATATAATACTCTATAATATCCGTATAGAGTCGTATATGACATATAAAAGTATTCCTCTCTACCTTCCGCAAGATCTACTGACTAAGGTTGACGCGGCGGCTAAACATCTGGGAATTCCGCGGGCACAATGCATACGTCTTTCAATGCATTACGGACTTTCAGAAGTTGTAGAGAGATATCCCATTAATAATCTCTCTGCACCAATAACTCTTCCCAAACAGGCCAAGCGCGCATGGAGTAGAAAGAAGTTTGCGAAGGTAAATCTAGACGAGCCGGTCATTAGAATTGAGGATCTGGATGAAGCTGGTTTTTGATACCGGAGTATGGATTCGATGGTACGGCAAGTTACCGTTACCCAAATCTTTAGTGCAGTTTATAGAAAGCGAAGGGCGCAATGTGATGCTCTCTACCGTTTCAATTTATGAAGCACAATTTAAATGGCGTCTGGGTAAATTGCCCACCAGAAATCCGATGACATGGCTTGATGACAGCTTGACCGGAATGTCTTTGATTCCCCCCAGTAAAGAGGTTTGTCTTCAGGCTGCTGATTGGGATTGGGAACACCGCGATCCATTTGATCGAATGATCGCTGCTACGGCCTTTTGCGCTGGTGCTATATTAATTCACACGGATTTTACTCTCAGCCAACAAAAGGGGTTCTCGCAAAGATATTTTCCACTTTAAAGCGCCTACTGAGTGGATCCTTTGGAAAGGTTGCGTGAGGTGGCTGACTTTATTGAATTATCTGATCTTTGGGCTGCGCATGGTCTCTGAGGAAAGGCAAGAGGCCATCAGCCTCGGCCGCCCACTGCCAGTCTGGCCGTTCAACAGTTTAAGGTTGCGCTAACCTCCAGAGCAAACTATCTTCTTTACTTCACAACATACTAATAAAGAGAGCTCACCGATTTTATTTAACTTACATAGGCCCAGCCATGTCATTTTTTGCCGTAACCATCGAAGAGATCTCCGAAGTGCGAAATCATACCAATGCCGATCGCTTGTCTGTGGCAACCTTAAAGGGCTTGGGCTTTCAGTTCATCATCGGAAAGGACACCTGGCAGGTTGGGCAGAAATGTCTTTACTTCCCGCTGGATTCTGTTTTGCCAGATCATCTTTTAAAGGCCCTAAACGTTGAGGGCAAACTTGCCGGAGCTAAGAAGAATAGGATTAAGACTATCAAACTAAGGGGTGAGATTAGTCAGGGGTTAATTGGGCCATTGTCATTAATAGATGGGCTGCCGGAAGAGCAGCGCTCGCCCGAAGAAATTACGAAATTTTTGGAAGTGAGCAAATATGAGCCCGAGATCGATCTGCCTATTTTTCAGGATGCAAATCTCGTTGATCTCCCCAACGGCGTCGGCATCTATGATATAGAAAACTGCGAACGCTTCCCGCAGGCCGTCTCTGACCTGATGACCCAGGAGGTTGCCATTACCGAAAAGGTCGAGGGCTCACACTTTGCGTTGGCATATGTTGATGGGAAGGTCTGGGTCTGCCAGCGACGCTTCGCGATACAGGTTCTACCTGAAAAGCCCAAACATTTTTTCTGGGAAGTGGCCGAGCAACAGCAGCTCTTTCAATTTTTTGAGGAGTTAATCTCGAAGTTGAAAGCGCGTCATCTGGTGCTGCGTGGTGAGATTCTGGGCCCCAATATCCAGAAGAATATTTACCGCATGAACGAGCGTAAGGTTTTGTTCTTTGAACTAATGCTTGAGCATAGATACATAGATAGTGAGCGCTTCTTTGGGTTGTTTGAAGAGTGTGGGCGCGCGCATCTCTTAGTGCCGATAATCGCACGTAAGGTCGTGCTCAAAGATTGGCTAGCCGGGAAACCCTTGCAAGAAGCGGCAAACGGCGAGAGCGCCTTGTACAAAGTGGCGCGCGAAGGCATCGTTATTCGGCCGCATAAAGAACAGACGCACCAAGAAGTAGACGGAAGACTAATTCTTAAACAGATAAGTCCGGAGTATTTAGCGGGGGCGGGATAGGCAAGACTATCTCACGCTTGCCATCAGCTAAACTCCACCCCGACCTTAGAGATCTGCGAAATCTCAGCGCTAGCTCCAAAGAGCGCTTCTACCACCTCAGAGGGCTTGAGCGAGCCGCCATTGGCGTAACTTAGGGTAAAGTTCAGCCCAGTGCCGTTCTCAGCTACCTCTGTTACATATTCGGCGAGACTAACAGTTTTGCTGCTGCGGCCGCGCTCTCTATTCAAGGTGCACGCTCTCCAGGAATCAAGTAAGGGCTTAGCGTCTTTCGGGTCCAAAAACGATACCGCGTAACTCTGCTTACGAATGGTAGCCTGAATACTTTTTCCGTTCAGCGGAACTTCACTGCACTCCAGTGCGCGCACCCCTTCAGGAAGTTCTGAATTTAGGCTCGTTATTAAAATCTCAGGGGTAATACTTGCGGTCAGAAATAGATCGACGTATTCCTGAGAACTTTCCAACCCAAGTTGTAAGGGTGGTCCAAAACTTAGGCGTGGTCCTGGATTAAATCCTTTCGTAAAAGATAATGGCAACTTCGCGCGTCTGCATGCCCTAAAAAATATCGAGGCAAGCTCGAGATGTCCCACGTAACTGGCCACGCTCTTTTTGGAATATCTGAGCCGTAAGCGCTGCTTCTCTTCAAGCGCTCCGCGCCTACGACGCGGAATTTTAGAGTCCACCTCGGTCTTCAAATACTCAACTAAATTATAACTGCCGGAAGGCTCGTGTTGCAGCTCCGTGTCGAGCGGAGCCGTTATCTTGCCGCGCCGTCCGATCTCAATCGGCTGCCCATTCTCACGCGCAGCAATAATAGGGTCCCAGGCCGGGTTTACGATCTGCAATCTCGATTCGGTTCGCTTGCGATCAAAAAGCACGTTCCGCATGGCGTCATAATCACAGGCGCCGCAATTTGAACAGGTCTCCGTCAAGCAGTCCGGCGTGGTTCTTAAGGCCAAGGCGCGCTCCCATTCCTTTTTAAAATAAGCTTTGTCTATGTCACAGCTAATATGATCCCACGGCAATGCCTGGCCGATAGAACGTTCCTTTAAATAACTTAAGGGGTCAATTCCACATTCGCTAAAAGCCTGAAGCCACAAATCCTCACGCAGATGTTCGCTCCAGGCCTCAAGGCGACACCCGAGCTGATAGGCGCGTAAGATTGCACTTCCAAGCCGCCTGTCTCCGCGAGCGAAGACTCCTTCCAAAACGCTGGAGCGCGGTTCGTGGTAGCGGAAAGTAATTCTTGAGCGCTTAAGCTCATACGCCAATAGTCTCTGCCGCCGAAGCGTTTCCTCTTCGCCAATCTGTTCGGCCCACTGAAAGGGGGTGTGCGGTTTTGGCACCAGGGTAGAAACGCTCACGGTTACATCCCGGTTTCTTCCGGCGATTCCTTTCACTCGGCGCGCTGTTTCGATTATTCCGTAAAGGTCTTGGTCGGTTTCAGTTGGTAACCCGATCATAAAGTATAGCTTCACGCTATTCCAACCCAAACCAAAAACATTTTGGCAGGTCTGCATTAATTCTTCATCGGTCACGCCTTTGTTAATCACATCTCGCAAGCGCTGTGTTCCGGCTTCCGGCGCTATCGTAAATCCGGATCGACGTATGGGTTGCACTTCCTGAAGTAGCTCTGGCTTTAAGGCATCCACTCTGGTGGATGGAAATGTGATAGCGAGGTCGTCGTTTTTGGCGAAGCGCTCTTTTAAAGAAGAGAGTAAAGGTAAGATGCTGCAGTAATCCGCCGTGCTAAGAGAGAGTAAAGAAAGCTCTTCGAAGCCGCTCTGGTCCAGAGATTTTTTAACGATATCTAAAATCTCTTCCGGTTTGCGCTCTCTTTGCGGCCTATACAAGTAACCCGCCTGACAAAATCTACAGCCACGCACGCAGCCACGCATGACCTCAACGCTAAGCCTGTCATGCACAGGTTTAACGTTGGGCACAATCGGCTTGGTGGGATATGAAGCGCCCTCTAGAGTTGCGATTACTCGCCGGCGCACGGAGGTGTATCCTGGTAGTAAAGGTTTAAATCCGGTAAAGCGCAACGCCTCTGACTCGGCCGCTTCATACAGCGCTTCAAAGAAAGAGGGCACGTAGATACCTTCGATCTTGGCAGCGCGCTCTAAAATCTTGGCCCGCGATAAACCCGCTTCTTTTGCGTCCCGCAACATCGCTAAAAATTCCGGAACAAGCTCTTCTCCGTCCCCAACTAAAAAGCAATCAAAGAAATCTGCAAATGGCTCCGGATGATAACAAACGGGTCCGCCGCCGATGATAAGCGGGTCTTTTTCGCGGCGATCCTTTTGCAAAAGCGGCACACCACCTAAATCAAGAATCGTGAGGATTCCGGTCATGCAGAGCTCGTATTGCATGCTAAATCCGATCAGATCGAACTCCGCGAGCGGGCGTTTAGACTCAAGCGACCGAAGCGGCGTGGAGCGCGCCCGTAAGAGCTTTTCCATATCAGGCCAGGGCACATACACGCGCTCGGCCCACATTTTTGGGTCCTTGTTAATCAGGTCATACAGAATTTGCAGCCCAATATGTGACATCCCAACTTCGTACACATCGGGGAAGGCTAAACAGACGTGTAGGTCAATCGTCTGCCCGACTTTGGAGATCGAACCCTTTTCGCCGCCCAAGTACTGTGCCGGTTTTTGTATTTTGACGAGCTCTTCGTGGGAAAGTTCTTTCATAGGGGGTCCATCCTAAGTGATAGATGAACATTAGGCAATTTGTATAACATTGTCTTATTCTGTATGCTTACATATCGCCTTTGACTATTTATCAAAGATAAATCATATATTACGCTTTGATTTAAGTTCATTAAAGTAAGCAAAGGCGTCAGGCGGTAAACAATGCGGGTAAATAGGCTAGAAATTTTCGGTTTCAAATCGTTTATGGAGCGGCTGGTGCTTCCGTTAGATGGAGGCATCACAGGGGTCGTCGGACCCAACGGCTGCGGCAAATCAAATGTGGTGGATGCGATCCGCTGGGTGCTGGGTGAGACCAGAGCCAAGCATCTGCGTGGTGAAGTTTTAGAAGATATTATTTTTAACGGGACTGAAAATTTGCGGCCGCTCGGGCTAGCTGAAGTGACGCTTACCCTGCGGGCATCCGGGGCGAACTTCTTTGAAGATATTAAGCAGGTCAGCGAGCTTGAAGAAGAGATCGCAGAGATCGTGCAGTCCATTGCAGAAGAGGGGGTGGATGAAGGAATAGAGGAAGGCCAAGAAAGCGCCACTGAAAATGTCGAGAATATTATAGAAGATTCGCGCCCTCAGCTTACCGTAATCGAGGGCAATTTGGGGAAGGAACGAGCAGGATCGGAGAATCAGCCGGAGCCTCAGCAGATTATCTCTGAAGAGCGTTGCGAAATTCTCCCTGAGACTGAAAAGATTGAAACGAGCACTGAAATCAGTTCTGCACAAGACTCTTCAGTCGAAGCGGCTGAATCCCAACCGAAGCAGGGATCATCAGTAGCGACTTTAAGCTCCCGTTTTGCGTGGCTGCGAAACGTGAATGAAGTTCAGGTTACCCGACGTTTGTATCGAAGCGGAGAATCAGAATTTTTTATTAACCGCGTGCCTTGTCGCTTAAAGGATCTGCGCGAACTTTTCCGCGCCACCGGTATCGGGGCACGCTCTCACACTATCGTTGCCCAAGGCGAAGTTGGCCGCATCGTTACCGCGAAACCGGAAGAGCGTAGATTGGTATTGGAAGAAGCCGCCGGCGTTCTTGGATTCAGAGATAAAATCGCTGCCGCTAGCAGGAAGCTCGAAGAGACCAATCTTAATATTGCGCGCATTGAGGATATTATCCGTGAGGTTTCGAGACAGGTGGCGATTCTGAAACGTCAGGCGGCGCGGGCCCAGAATCGACAGGAGCTAAAGGATCGCGTCTGCGAATTAGAGGAGCAGATCGCAAGAGATCACGCTATCGAGATCGCTCAAAATATCGCCAAATTCAGTGCCGAGATGGAGCATCTTTCGCAAGCCGAGTCCGGCGCTCAGGCGCACTTGCAAAGATTGCAAGCCGAAGAGCACGAAATTCGAAATCAGTTGATGAGCATCGATGTTGAAGGTGACGCTATTAGACTGAGGATCGATTCCATTCGCGAAGAGATCAGTAACCGCGCCAGACAAGAGGGTCAAAAGCGCGGCAGGTTAAGTGAGTTACAGGCTTTGATAATTTCCGGGCAAAATCAGATCCAGAAGTTGTCCGAACAATTTACGACCTTTAATGAACGGCGCAATCAAAATCAGATAGCTTTGACGGCGCTGACTGAAGAACTGACTCGGCTTACGGATTCTAGAGCGGCGCTAGTTGAAGGCGGGGATAGTGAGCTTAGTGAGATTGCGAACTCCCTAATTCAGGCGCGCGAAGAAGTTACCCGCAAAGCTAAAGAACATCGCCAAGTGCGCGAAGAGGTTATCGCCACACAGAGCAGCCTTGATGTGATCAACTCTGAGATACAAGCGGCCTCCCCCCTTAGGGCGCTACAGAAGACGCAAGAATCTGCTGATATAAAGGGAAGACTTTTGGTGGAAGGGCTCAAGGTGCCCGAGAAGTACACCCGAGCAGTTCAGGCGGTTTTAGGGGAGAAGGCGGGCTTTGTGGTGCTTGAGGACCCGCACGCTTTTGCCAAACTGTTGGTTTCGCAGGACTCGGGCGACAACCAAGGTCGCACGCTCGGAGCTTTTCGCTCAGGGAGCGCTCCCATAATATCTCGAAAGTTTAATTTGCCGTTTCCGGAGCTTTTAACCGTGATCGAGATCGACTCCGGTTTTGAGCAAGCCGCAGCAAAATTGTTGGCGCATGTGTTTATCGCCGAGAATTTAACTGAGGCGCTGACCTATTTCTCACGACGGGAAGCTGACGATCAGGGCTTTGCAATCGTGACAGTGGAAGGCGAGATCCTGACCCCTGATAGTTTTTATAAATTCTCGCACGATGGTGGCCTGGTGCAATTGATGCGCCGCGCCGAGGATGCCAGCGAGCGTCTGCAATCATTACTTGCTCATCAGGTTGAAGCAGAGACGCATTTATTGAGGGCGCAGGAGCAGCTTAAGGAAAGAGAGGCTCGGCAGGAGCAACTCTTGGCCGAAAAGTCCAAGCGCCAAGCGGAGCTAGAGCGCATCTCTGGAGAGATGGGGAGCGTACGCGGTAAGCACGACACTGAGCAGAGATTAGCTAGGGAGCTAGCCGAAGATCTACAAACCATAGAAACGCAGCAGAGAGATCTTTTTGCCAAGATCGAGCAGTACAAGTCTGAGCGTGAAGAGGTAAATCAGATTTTGTTGGACACTCTTCCAAGCGATGAGGGCGCGCTTAAAGCTGAGGTGGAAGAACTCAGCCAACAATATTCGGCGTTGGATCTCTCCCGTAAAGATAGCCGTGAACGTCTCGGCTCTATGTCGAGCGATACGGAAGAGGCTAGAGCCACGTTAGACCAGGCGCGCGAAGAGCTTTCCGATCTGCATCTTGCTTTACAAAAGTGCGATCTAGAACAGGCAAATCTTAGAGATAGATTGAGCGCCGACTATGGTAGCGAGCTATGTGAGCGCGTCTTCTCGGTTGAGTCAACAGAAGCCCGCTTGGATAGCGCCCTTTTGATTGAGTTTAAAGAGGAAGTCCAGAAGCTAAAAGCCCGCATCGTTAGAGAAGGGGATGTGGATCCCTCCTCGATTGAGCGCTATGCCGAGGAAAATCAGCGCTACGAGGAACTTACCAGGCAACGAAACGATCTTACAGAAGCCGCTACCACGTTGCGGCGCACTATTGATAAATTAACTGAGACTTCAAAGCAACGCTTCTTGTCTGTATTCGCTGCGGTAAAAAACAACTTTTCGAAGTTGATCCCACGGTTGTTCGGTGGCGGTCGCGGTTCGCTTGAACTTCTTGATCCTTCAAAGCCGCTTGATTCGGGGGTGGAAATTCTGATTAGGCCACCTGGCAAGAAGCTTAAGAATATCGATTTACTATCGGGCGGTGAAAAAGCCTTGACGGCCACGGCCTTGGTCTTTGCGATGTTCATGGAGCGGCCCAGCCCCTTGTGTGTGCTGGATGAGGTCGATGCGCCTTTAGATGAGGCCAACCTAATGCGATTCTTGTCGATGATCCGGGAGATGAGTAGTAGGACGCAGTTCCTTGTAATCACTCACAATAAGCAGAGCATGGCTTTGGCAGATCATCTGGTGGGTGTGACCATGCAGCAGCCGGGCGCGTCTAAGGTAATTTCTGTCTCGCTGAATGAAGCTATGGCTCAGGTGGCGTAAGGGGCTTTGTCGGTTGTGGTTTTTATGTGCGGGGCTTTAGTGGGGCAGGGCGCCCAGCCTGAGGTCCCGCTGGTTAGCGGTTATCGTAGGAGATAAATAGTTATATGAATATCGATTTAAGCGGAATTTTTCTTAGGCTTTATGCATTCTTCGGTGAGCTTTCGCAGAAGTACGGACCGACCGGAGACACCGCTACTGACACCATGATTGTGATCGTGTTGTTGTCGCTGTTCGTGGTGCTAATAGCGATTCTCTCTGTAATTCGCCGCTCGGGAGACGATCAGAACGGGCCTTCGTTTGATCTGGGGCGCGGCGTTATGGGCCGCCTTGAGAAATTAGAGATGACTCTAAATGCTCTAAAGACCGACCTCTCGCGCACAAATCAACTGAACAAATCCGACCTCGGGTATTTAAAGCAGGAAGTGCAGGCCATTAAACGGCTGATGGGCGCTGAACCTATTCAGACCGAGGAAGAGAAAGCTTACTCAGTGGCCGATGATTTCAGCGCCGTGCCTTCCGCGCTTGATGAAACTGCGGCCGAGGAGACTTCCGAGGCCAGGCCAGCCCCAGAGATAGAAGGAACTGACGCGGAGACGCAAACGGCGGAAAAAAAAACTCTTGAGTTAGAGAATTCTCTTTCGAGCGGCTTGGCTCGCACCCGGCAGGGATTCCTATCCAAAATTAGAAACATATTTGGCGGAAAAGCCTCGATTGATTCGCATGCCCTGGACGAGCTTGAAGAGGCCCTAGTTACGGCAGATATTGGAATCGATACCGCAACTGCGCTGATTAACGAACTTAAAGCCGATATGGCCTCCGGTAAGAACTGCTCTGAAGATCAGCTCTTGGAGCGCATCAAGACGAAAATCGCCGGGATTTTAAGTGCGGGAGAATCTTCAGAGATGAAGATTGTCAAGCCGGAAGCTGGCCCCTTTGTGATCCTAGTAGTAGGGGTAAACGGCGTGGGGAAAACTACCACCACAGCAAAGCTTGCCAGTAAGTTAAAAGCCGCAGGAAAGAAGATCCTGATTGTGGCGGCGGATACATTTCGCGCGGCCGCAGTGGCGCAGCTTAAAGAGTGGGGGGAGCGCATCGATGTGCCGGTGGTTTTCGGCGCGGCTGATGCAAAGCCGGCCACGGTGGTGTTTGACGGTATGAAGCGTGCTAAGGATGAGTCAATTGATGTAGTGCTAATCGATACTGCTGGAAGACTGCACACTAAGAGTAATTTAATGCAGGAACTTGAAGGCGTGCTTGCTACGGTGAAGCGACATCAGGCTGACGGCCCGCATGAAGTTTTGCTGGTTGTGGACGGCGCCACCGGACAGAATGCTCTGAGCCAGGCTAGAGAGTTTCATCAGAGTCTAAAGCTCACCGGCGTGATCGTAACCAAGTTAGACGGCACACCCAAGGGCGGAATAGTAGTGGCGATTAAGAAAGAGCTGGGGATACCTGTTAGATATATCGGCGTGGGCGAGTCGCCTGAGGATCTGCGGGTGTTCGAGCCAGAGGAATTTGTAGCGGCGCTGTTTGATGAAACGCCGGGGGAGTTTGAGGGCTCGTTCCATGGCGAGCTTCGGAGGGAGAAGGAAAAAGAGAAAGAGAGCTTGGCGGCGGCTTAGTTAGGATTGCGGGGCTGCTGGGGTTGGCCAGATCTTCTCAAGAGTCTCCGTAAGGTATTTCGGAACGAAAACTATGGCGTCTGGGGTTTGAATAATTGCAGACGTCACTAACTGCAATTGGGTGGGTATGTCCAAACGGTTTAGGTAGACGTGTTGTAATGAAAGTCCGTCCATCGCGACTGCTTTCTGCGCTAATTCTGTGTACGAAGGATGCGAGGAACCGAAATAACGGATTCTAGCTGGGCGCATAGATATTAGGCCCTCGAGATCTCCAAGATCTTGTTCCCTTAAACGTAAGTAGGGAGCTAGCTGGCTCAGATCTGAAACGGAAAGCGCCAAATGGAAATCGTCGCAACGACATGCTAGCTCAGAATACAGGTCGTGAATTCTCTTAGGTTCAAATTGTCCAGAAATTCCCTTGAGGAAAGGAGCGAGTTCCAGATCTTCGCGTTCAAAGCGTTCGATAACTCTGGTCAATTTGCCAGGGGACAAATATTTAATGAGCGGATCGGAATTCTCTACGCGATTGTCGGCGGTCTTACCGGGCACGCAGAAGAGATATTGGCCAAGTTCCTGAAGATTCCCCGCGAGAAAGCTATCAAAGACAGTGTCTTGGGCAGCGCAGTCCACGGTTACATACTTTAGGCTATCATCACTATCACGCAACGGCCACGCCAGATGGAAGAACTCCGGGGAGTGACTTAAGTCATACGAGCAGTGGGAGAAGATGCTTGCATCCGCGTCTCGCTTAAGACATACCTCGGCAGTGGACAGATTGCTAATAGCTAAGGTCTTAACCAAGGCGTGCATTTCACTAAGGCCGATATAACGCCTGCCGTCGGTTTGCGCCTCGGAATTAACTAGGAGTTCGTTGACCTCGGCATGAAAACCCGGTCTGTGGCGCCAAAGGCGGTCGACTAGAAAAATGTCAGGTCGCCCTACGAGTTCAAAAAAAACATCAAACGGTTTCGTTTCCGGCGAAAGAGCCCAGGCTATTTTCTCATTATCGTTTATTGCTCCGTCGTGCAAAAAATCAAGAGGATGTGGCGCAGCGCCATTTTGGCCGACACGACCGGTCTGGGCTGCGAATTGCGCCCAAGCCTTGGCTTGTTCATATGCAGCCGCAACATCTAGAGGTGCCCCAACTAAATTTGCTCCAGATTCAATAAAATTAGTAGGCTGTGCCTCTTGCGCCATAAACTTCATCTCCCAAACAACCAAATACAGGAAACATCCGAACTCTAACGCCTGGTATTTGCTTAGTCAAATACCGTAAACTCCCGGAAGCCCCCTCACCGCATGCCCCGGCCCCGCATCCTTTCCTGCGGCCCGACATCTTAGTTTGGTACCCAAAGCGTTTCATCATATATTTACAGAACAGCCAATGAAAAACTCGCGAAGTACTTGATTCTGATTAAGTACTTACGCGGGCCTGGAATGCCCGGCTTATATTTAATCCGGGCCAGAAACAGATCTCTCGGGCGATGTGGTCTCGAGTAGGTTAAATGATTGGTTTAAGTTCTCGCTACTTAAGAGTTTTTTAAACTTGAGTCGCCACGTCGCCCGCTTTTATTGGGGGATTGCTGCTTACATTTCTAAGGCGACACGCCATATATAGGGCGGCGGCACCCGCCCCTAACAAATTAGCGAGCAGCGCAGCGTATGCACCCACAAAATTGAACTTACCGACCGTTAAGTACAAAACTATTAATATGACAAGTAACTGCGTGGCAGTT
Organism: uncultured Bdellovibrionales bacterium; assembly: GCA_964631745.1. Taxonomy (GTDB): domain Bacteria; phylum Bdellovibrionota_C; class UBA2361; order UBA2361; family JBGSMV01; genus CAZVWV01. Next base: position 1,334 of record CAZVWV010000014.1, on the reverse strand, counting down.
CCTTGAGTAATCAGGGTAGTACGCCTGCGCTTGGTTAAGATGCTTTGCATAAATAGACTGGCTACTGTGATCAATGGTAACGGCACCGCGACGCGAAGCGCGCTTGACGCTAAGTCCGTAAGGTCAGGTTGCAGGCCAGAAAGATATGTGAAGCAGAGTCTTGAGAGATCCGTAAAGGCGAAGACGAAAGTCACCAGCGATAAAATTATCGCGACCTTCACAGTAAAACGGCGAAGCTCAGCAAGATGTTGGAAGCGATCTCCCACCAACACGATCACGGTCTCCTGTAGCCCCATGGCGAAACTTTGTAAGAGAAATAGGAAGGAATTCATTACTGGTATCACCGCTAACGAGTCAAGTGCGCGCCGTGAATGCCCGACCGCGAAGGTGGTAAGAGGGGAGACACATATTATCATGGCAATGGTCAACACCATGGGGGTGTAAAAATGAATTAGTGCGCGATAGGTTAGGTTCTCGCTTAATGATGATGTAACTGGGCCGCGGTAATATTGGTTTAGCACCGGCTGGGCCAGGATACGAGTGACGATTGCCTCTAAGCTAACGCTGATGGCAAGAGCAAGTGAGCCTATGCTCGCGCCGGGAAGGCTAGAAAAATAAAACAGCAAGTAGCCTGAAGCCAGCAAGGAGATTAAGCGCACGGTAGTACCTTTGGCCACGCGGTCGGTGCGGTTGTGCCGAATCAGAACTCCTTGATAAAAGCGGCGATACCCGATGGCAGCCGGCCAGGGCCAGAGATAGAAGAGGGATTGTCGCGCGATTTCTGCGATTTTGGGATCCAGATGCAGCACGGATCTCGCCAAGGGGTCAAAGACAGAGGGCCATGCCACCAGCACCATCATTAAAGTGGTGAGTGCGTTTAATGTATAAATGAAATTTCGAATTCGATTGAAAGTGAGTTGTCCATTAAGCAAAGTGGCCGTAGCGCTCATGATTGGAATGACAGGCGCCTCAATCATAATAGCCACCACCCAGGCCACCCCAAATCCGGCTAGGTTGTATTTGGCATCCGGAAGTCGAGCGACCAGTGCCGTCAAAAACGGCCCATCCAACGCCATCATAAGCCAAGTGAAGCTAAGCGGCCCCCAAAATTTGAGTATCAGTTTGGTGGAAAGAGATTCAGCGGCGGTATCGGACATTCTGGAGGGTAGAGTAGCACGCTTGGGCAGTGTGCCCCAGCCCAGATTACAATAGCGCCGCCCCAAAAATTTTTGCTCAGAGACCATGCGCAACCAAAAATCAAAATAAATCCAAAAAACTTCCCCACCCCACGCAACATTCTTAAAAAATCCACGATTAATTACTAAGGGGTAACA
>CAZVWV010000013.1:10523-40747 GCA_964631745.1 uncultured Bdellovibrionales bacterium | reverse complement strand
GATACGGGGGGTTGGATTTCAACTGGGGAGTGTGGGGAAGGGCGTCGGGGGCTTGACGCCCATGAGATCTCGGCAGCCCAGCAAAAGCGAATATGCGATGGTGTTGGGCGCTTCCTCGAAAAGCGACCTGACCTGGAGCAATTTAGAGGGCGAATTCCTGCCTTTGCGCTGGATATTGAGAGTTGTTCTAGAAGAGAGCTACTTCCTAGTTTTGTGCAAATATTGAGTTCATAGCCTCTCGCACAAGATTAGCAGCTCCCTAATTCTTCCAGATTAGAATTTGTAGTACCGCCAGTCTGCTATCTGTCCTCATCCTTAACTTGAAAGCCAAAATTATATTTCCAGTTAAGCGTTTTCCTTAGTCAAGCTGCGGGGCGGGGCGAAGGAACTTTCACTCGACTACTCCATATTGATGGTCTTGAAGGCAATGCCAAGATACATCTGTGCATCCAGGCTAAAACCACCTTCTGATGTGCAGAAAAAACCATACGGATAATTTTTTCGTTGCTCGATTTTAGGAGTAATTTTTGCGATGAGTTCCTCATTTCCAGTGGCTGCCTCAAGTTGATTCGCCAACTGGTCGCCAACAGCCGGATTGTTTGGAGTTATAAAGATCGCAACCCTTACTGGGGAAGGATCTGCATCGCTGCGCGCTACTACTTTATCACTTACATCTTGCAACTGATTGAACCCGATTTGCCCCACTGGCCCAACGAAAACTTGTAAGTAATTTGAATAAGCAACGAGTTGTGCAGATTGCGTAAGGCTTGCATGCGCGCCCTCAACTTTGTCACCGAATACATAGGTTTCATAAGCTGTGCCTGTGGCGCTAGAAATTGGAGCGTTTGGAGAAGCAGGGCTGTACCAACCCTCTGTCTGAGCCGCGATTGTAACGACACCGGTATCTTGCTTGAACGTATCTGCTAATTGGCCGAAAACTGAGCCAACATCAGGCTTAACTCGATTATCCCCATCGCCGTCATAAATAAGTACTACCGGAATTCCACTTTCTCTCAATTCTAAGATTGCATCTCGTATCGTAGCGACAGCCTTACCTTCCGCTTCGGGTTGAATGCCATTGACTGTACCAGCTCCTCTGAATGCAATTATCGTAGCTCCAGCTTCGATTAGGCCCTGCATCCGGCTTTCCCAAGGTTTCAAATCGAGACCAATCATTTGAGCTTGGCTGTTATCACTCTGCAAGATTGCACCGTCAGTTGAATGCCCGGTTGGAGCGCTTGCTGTTGTAAGATCTGTCCTAAAACCACCGAATCTAGTCATAACTGTTCCTTTCCTTAGATACTAATTTTGAAATCATGAGTGTAATTTTACCAGACTACTGAATCTTAAGATAGAATTATGGAGGCGATTCCATGCCGTGTAAGGTTGGAAGCCGTCACGCTTTGATTTCTGATACTTAGTCTTAGTAAGTTCTTACTTCCGATAATTAATCATTGCTCCCTTTAGGCAATCTATCTTATTGAAACAATTTAATCTTCCGGCGAAAGCCCTGATACGTCAGCGCCATTCGGTAAGTCTATGAATAAAAATGAGAGCTAGCTAGGCTACGAATCAACTAACCTTTTCCGAACCAAAGCCCGCAAGGGCTTTGGCATCATCTTTGATATTACGGTCGGCACATGAATGGCGAGCGCTCTAATCTGTGTGCCAAGATAGAGGCCGTCCAGAGCTGGAGCTTTCGGTTGAGCACTCATTCTCAGGATAGATTTTATATCATCAAAATCTTTATCTCTGGCTGCAAAGAGTTTTGCTAAAATCATATCTTCGACTGTGATACATGGCACCGGCCCAAATCCGAAATCTATCTGGTTAAATTGTGCGCGTTTAATGGCAGTATCGAACCAGGGCATGGCGGGTAGAATAAAATCTATCCCAATGCCGAGTCCCGGCTCTCGTCCTACGGCCAGGACCGCGGGCTTGCCCTTCTTATTCATAAGCGGCATGGGCTTTAGCTCATGTAGCTTTACCAAGGTTACGGTCCGGCCCAGACTCGAAAGTATCTCTTGCGCGACTAGTTCCGGTTTTTCTTCAGTAAACAGCAACAGATCGATATCATTGGTGGCGCGCACATCCTCCCTATATGCGGACACCAAGAGACCGCCAGCCAGGGCGTAGGTGCAGTTCCGGCCTTTAAGCATTTCCGTCACAACGCGAAACGTCTGAATTATCGAAGAGTCAGTTTGATTCGTCATTTCTTCCGCCCAGGCTGCTTAACAGCGCGACGTATTCTTTGGCCAACCTCCAAGAGTTCCTGCGCGGTTCTCAAAATTTGTGGCGCTTTGCGGGAGTACTGAACTGAGCGCTCTCTTAGTTCTAGCTGATTAGCGCTGGCTAGCTCTTCTTTTAGCTGACTAGCCCCGGCAGAGTCCAGCAACTGATATCCAGAACGACTTGAGAGGCCTTGGCTCTTAGGCTTCTTATGCGCGACAATTTTGTTATTGACAAAATATCGGAGCGCCAACTGCGCGGAACGGATGCCCACACCGGAGAACGCCACGATTTCTCGAAAGCCAAGCGGCGAGCTCGATCGTGCCAGCACCTTAAGAATCTTCAACCTAGCAGGGCATGTGAGGTGATCGTAAAGCATGTGCCAAGTGTACTACAAGTAGTACACTTATACAAGGCGTATATGCTTAGCTTCCCTACCCCAACAACTCATGATACTCCTGCAACGATCGCACCGTATAAAGGGACTTATCTTTCATAATAGCCATGCTCCTGGCGGCGGCTAGTGCTTGCGAGATGGCTGTGTAAAGTGGGATCTTCATCTCGCTGGCCGCAATCCGTATCGAGCGCGAGTCCATCATGGGGCCGGACCCTTCCGGGGTGTTTACCACTAGCGCAATTTCTCCGGCGCCGAGTAAATCGAGAATATGCGGCGAGCCTTCTCTGACTTTATTTATAGCGCTGACTTCTAGCCCATGCTCCTCCAAAAATCCGGCGGTGCCTCGAGTCGCTATAAGCTTGAATCCTTGAGAGCTTAGTAATTTTGCGACTTCGAGCAGCTCGGGCTTATCATCGTCGCGAACGCTTAAAAAGACCGAGCCAGAGAGGGGTAAATTTATGGATGAAGCTATCTGGGACTTGATGAAGGCATGCGCAAAATTTGGCCCGAGGCCCATAACTTCACCGGTACTCTTCATCTCAGGACCAAGGACTACGTCAACCCCGCGGAATTTATTAAATGGGAAAACGCAGGCTTTGACAGAGACATATGTAGGAGACTTCGTTGCCACCACGCCCAATTCCCGAAGCGTCTTTCCGGCCATAACTTTGGCAGCAACTTTGGCCCATGGGATACCCGTAGCCTTACTGACAAACGGTACGGTGCGAGATGCACGCGGATTGGCTTCCAAGATATAGATATCTTTCTTCGGATCAACCGCAAATTGCACGTTCATCAACCCAACCACTTGAAGTTCCAAAGCCAGAACTTTGGCTTGGCGCTTCATCTCTTCAATCGTGGAAGCATCGAGAGTCTGAGGCGGCAGCGCGCAGGAGCTATCCCCCGAGTGGATTCCCGCCCGCTCTATATGTTCCATTATCCCGGAGACAACCGCCATCTCCCCGTCACAAACCAGGTCGACGTCGACTTCGATGGCGTTGTTTAAGTATCTGTCCAAGAGTACGGGACGCTTATTTGAAACATCCACGCTCTCTGAAACGTAACTACGGAGCTCCTCATCTGAATGCAGAATTCGCATGGCTCTGCCTCCAAGAACGAACGAGGGGCGAATCAGCAAGGGATAGCCCAAAGCTGTGGCAGCAGCAAAGGCTTCCTCTGCCGACTGGGCAGTTTGGCTGGGCGGCTGCAAGAGTTTCAACTTATCAATCAGGGCCGAGAAAAGTTTGCGGTCTTCGGCCAAATCAATGGAATTCACGGAGGTGCCCAGAATAGGAACGCCTGCCTTCTGCAAATCACCAGCTAATTTTAGCGGAGTTTGCCCACCAAACTGCACGATCACGCCGATTGGTTTTTCGCGCCTAACGATCTCAAGCACATGTTCAAGGGTCAGCGGTTCAAAATACAGGCGGTCGCTAATGTCGTAGTCGGTGGAGACCGTTTCGGGGTTACAGTTCAACATTATAGCTTCAAAGCCGAGCTCTCTTAAGGCCATGACGGCGTGTACACAGCAGTAATCAAATTCTATCCCCTGCCCGATTCGATTTGGTCCCGAACCAAGAATTATAACCTTCTTTCTATCACTCGGCGCCGCTTCCATTTGGGTATCGTAGCTGGAGTATAGATAGGGGGTGAAAGCTACAAACTCGGCCGCACAGGTATCTACAGATTTATAACTCGGATGAAGCTTAAGTTCGTAACGCAACGCACGGATCTGGCCTTCTTCCGTATCGCAAAGTGCTGCCAGACGTTTATCTGAGAAACCCATGCGCTTCAACGCAGTCAACCTATTCAAATTGAGCGCTTTATATCCTTCCTTTCTCAGGGCCTCCTCCTCAAGCACAATCTCTTCTATTTGCGCTAGAAACCAGAGATCGACTCCGGTTTCCGCATAGAGATTCTCGATAGAATTTCCGGCGCGGATGGCTTCGGCCAAGATCCAGAGTCTATTCGGCATGGGCACTTTAGAAGCGTTAAGTAACTCTCCTTTGCCCAAATCCTTAACAAGCGAGGCCCTGTCAAACCCGTAAGTATCCTGCTCCATGGAGCAGATCGCCTTCTGCAAAGCCTCCTGAAAGTTTCTACCGAAAGACAACACCTCCCCTACCGATTTCATTTGGGTGCCCAAAGTAGGGTCGGCGGATGGAAATTTTTCGAAGTTAAAGCGCGGAATCTTAACCACGACATAATCGATCGAGGGTTCAAAGCAGGCGGGAGTCTCACGCGTGATATCGTTCTGGATCTCATCCAGCGTGTAGCCCACGGCAAGCTTGGCGGCGATCTTGGCTATCGGAAAGCCAGTGGCTTTCGAAGCCAAGGCCGAACTGCGCGAGACACGCGGATTCATCTCAATCACGATAATCTCGCCGTTCTTTGGATTGAGCGCGAACTGCACATTCGAACCGCCCGTATCCACTCCGATTCTTCTGATAACTTTGATAGCGGCATCTCTAAGAAGCTCATATTCCTTGTCGGTCAAGGTCTGGATGGGCGCCACCGTAATGGAATCACCCGTATGCACACCCATGGGATCGATATTCTCGATTCCGCACACGATCACGCAGTTGTCATTGCGGTCCCGCATGACTTCAAGTTCGATCTCTTTCCAGCCGGTCAGAGACTGCTCTAGGAGCACTTCGTGATTCGGACTGCAAGAGAGCGCGTAAGCGACCTTTTGACGTAGATGCGAACGGTCCTCAACGATGCCGCCACCGGTTCCGCCCAAGGTGCGAGAGGGCCGTAAAATCACCGGATATCCGATCTTTTCCGCCGCAGATTCCGCCTCGTCGATAGATTTTACCAGAGCGCTCTTGGCCGAGGCCAAGCCGATCTCGTCCATGGCGCGCCGGAAAAGCTCTCGGTCCTCGGCCGTCATAATTGATTTAATATTTGCACCGATCAGTTCGCACTTGTACTTCTCAAAGACCCCGCGCTCTTCAAGTTCGAGCGCAATATTTAGCGCGGTTTGCCCTCCCATAGTCGGTAAAACCGCATCCGGACGTTCGCGCGCGATAATGGCCTCCACAAAATCTGCGGTGATAGGTTCGATGTAAGTTCGGTCCGCAAACTCTGGGTCGGTCATGATCGTGGCGGGATTTGAGTTCACGAGAATTACTCGATATCCCTCCTGACGCAACGCCTTAATGGCCTGTGTGCCGGAGTAGTCGAACTCACAGGCTTGTCCGATTACAATTGGCCCGGATCCGATTAGTAGGATGGATTTGATATCTGTTCTTTTTGGCATTATCTAACTACCGATTCGTAAAACCTTCTAAAATGATACCTAGAATCATGCGGACCGGGCGAGGCCTCGGGATGATATTGTAACGAAAAAGCCCTTAAGTCCGGCGCTTCCAAGCCCTCTAGGGTGCCATCGTTCAGATTTATGTGCGTTACCAGGCTGTGCTTCGATAATTTTTCAGGCTTCACCGCGAAACCATGATTTTGCACGGTGATCTCAACCTTTCCGCTGCGCATATCCTTAACGGGATGGTTCCCGCCTCGATGTCCGAACTTCAATTTAAAAGTCTCGGCACCGAGCGCCTGCCCTAAAATCTGATGTCCCAGGCAGATTCCAAATAGCGGTATTTTTCCGATAAGCTCGGCACAGCTCTTAACTAGGTACGGCAGCGCTGCCGGATCTCCCGGACCGTTTGAGAGAAACAATGCGTCAGGACGCAATTTCAAGATTTCACTTGCCTCAGAGATAGCCGGTACCACCGTGACCCGAAAGCCCACATCAACTAAAAGCCTCAAAATGTTGTATTTTATGCCACAGTCAACAGCCACGACATGTGGGCGCTGCGAAAGCTTCTCCTCGCTAACTTTCGGAAAACTATTTGAGGCCAGTGACCAGGGCAGCTCGCTCCAAGAGTAAGGCTCACTGCAGGAAACTTCCCTTACGTAGTCGCGGCCTTCCATCGTGCCGGCGGCACGCGCCAACTGGACTAAAGCATCGGTGTCGAGCTTTTCACCGGCGGCATACGCTCCCATCTGCGAACCTCGATCCCGAATGTGTCCAACCAACTCGCGCGTGTCCAAGCCGCAGATCCCCATTAAGCCGTGCTCCGCTAAAAATTCCGGCAGAGATTTCTCGGCTCTGAAATTAGAAACTATGGGACTCAGATCTCGAATTATCATTCCTTCGGCAAAAAGTTTATGACTTTCAAAATCCAGAGAGTTACATCCCACATTGCCGATATGGGGAGAGGTAAAAGTTAAGATCTGCCCGGCATAGCTGGGGTCGCTTAAAATTTCCTGGTAGCCATACATAGAGGTGTTAAACACGACTTCCCCGATTACGGCTTCAGATAGGCCCCTGCGCTTACCGAAACAGTGCACATCAAAGACCCGGCCGTCCGCGAGCGCCAGGGCACCGGGCATGGTTTGAGGCCTCTGCCCTTTAACTTTCTTTCCAGTATTACGACTCATTAATCTGTCACCAATTCAAAATTCTGCACCTTTACAGATCCACCCACGACAACATGTCTTGCCCGACCTGAAAGCCTTCGCCCGATAAAAGGAGAATTGAAACTTTTGGAACGGATAGCTTCCTTCGCAAATGTCCATTCTTCATTTGGCGCCACTATTGTGAGGTCAGCGGCCGCTCCTTTCACTATGCTACCAAACGGTAACCCAAAGGCTTTGGCAGGACCATAACTAAGTGCGCTAAGCGCCGCCTCTCTTCTCAAGGCCCCCTCTTTCACCAGTCCCAAGACCAGCGAGAGATTTGTTTGCAGCCCTAAGATCCCAAATGAGGCTTTACCAAACTCCACACGCTTACTGTCGTCTTCATGCGGCGCGTGGTCACTTGCGATGGCGTCGATGGTGCCGTCGTTCACACCAAGGCGAAGAGCCAGGAGGTCGTCAGCTTCCCGTAAGGGCGGGCTCATCTTGGCGTGCGTGTCATAGTTTCCGACCGCGGATTGATCCAGCACTAGATGATGCGGGGTTACTTCGGCAGTGATATCAATGCCATCATTTTTTGCGCGCCGTATCAGCTCGACCCCTCGGGCGGTCGAAACGTGGCAGATATGAATCTTAGATTTCGTGGCCCTGGCAAGTTCAATATCTCTGGCGATCATGACCTCTTCTGCCACCTTGGGCCAACCGGCAAGGCCGAGCTTCAATGATAGCGCCGATTCGTTCATGCAGCCGCCACATGAGAGTCTTTTATCTTCTTCGTGGCAAGAGATTCGCACCCCTAACATCTTGCACCATTCCAAGGCGCGCCGCATGAGTAAGGAATCCCAAACTGGCTCGCCGTCATCGGAGAAAGCCACGCAGCCTGCTTCCCGCAATTCACTTAGCGGGGACATTTTAGTGCCTTCCAAGGAGTGCGAGACGGCCCCGATCGGATGAACCCGAGATAGTCCGGCTTTAAAGGCTTGCTCAAGTATAAATCTGGTTATCTCGGCGTTATGATTGACTGGTTTGGTATTTGGCATACAGCAGATAGAGGTGTAGCCACCCAACGCGGCCGCTTCGACACCAGTTTGAATGGTCTCTTTCCATTCAAAGCCGGGCTCTCTTAAATGCACATGCAGGTCTACTAATCCTGGCATAACCCAACAATCGTTAGCTTCTAATTCTTGGGTTCCTTCAGGCGCTTTTGCGCCACTTGGCAAAAGATCTAGCACTTTGCCATCTTCGATCAAGAGATCCTGGCCTGCCCTAAAGGCACCGGCGTTATCTAGGACTTCGCCGCCTCGGATTACAAATCTCTTCATTTTCTGCGGCAATCTATTCTCAGTCGTGTTCAATTTAGCTCCTCCCGTTTCTTTGTCGCCAAAGTGAAGAGCGTCGCCATGCGCGCGGCCACTCCGTGTTTCACCTGACTCTCTACCAGCGAGCGCGGCCCATCAAGGACATCACTTGAAGCCTCGGTACCGCGGTTCGATGGGCCCGGATGAAGCACCACAGAATTCGGCGCATGTTTCGCCAAAAGCTTCTCTGAGACGCAGTACACCCGAGAATACTCTTCCAAATCTGGAACAAAGTAGGCCCCCTGGCGCTCAAGCTGCATGCGTAAGCACATGACTACGTCAGCGCCGGCTATGCCGCGCACTAAATCATGCTCGATGCGTATATTATCTCCGTAATAAAGCTTGTCGCAGAATTCGGCTGGAACTAAGGCCGGCGGCGCAACTAGGGTTACCTGATTACCAAGCAAGATGTGGGCCCAAATGTTGCTGCGAGCCACGCGCGAGTGTAAGACATCACCCACGATAGAAATTTTTAAGCCGCTTAGCTCGGCAGCGCTGCGACCGTAACGTTGCATCAATGTGAGACAATCCAGCAGCGCTTGGGTGGGATGCTCATGCGTGCCGTCTCCCGCATTTACGATAGAGCAATTTTTAATATGACGTGCCAAAAAATGAGGGGCACCGCTCTCTTTATGGCGCATTACAATAATATCGGGCGCCATGGATTGAAGCGTTCTGGCGGTATCAAGCAATGTCTCGCCTTTAGTAATTGAGCTATCGGAGCTTCCCACGTTGACCGCGTCAGCCGAGAGACGTTTGGCGGCGATCTCAAAGCTCACGCGCGTGCGCGTGCTGGACTCCAAAAATAGGTTTATTATGGTCTTACCGCGCAGGGCGGGCACCTTTTTCAGCTCACGCTCCGAAACTTCGATAAAAGTCTGCGCGTTCTGGAGATACTGCAGCAAGCTCTCGCGGCTTAGCCCCTCTATTCCGAGTAAGTGTTCCATCACTTCCCCTCAATTATATAGACCCCATCTGGGAAATTCTGTTCCCGTAAGCGTACTCGCAAAAAATCTGTCTTATGAGTCGGTAAATTCTTTCCCACGTAATCCGGCCTTATGGGAAGCTCCCTATGCCCACGATCTACCAAAACTGCCAGCTCAACGCAGGCCGGGCGCCCAAAATCGATAATAGCGTCTAAGGCCGCGCGGATGGTTCTGCCGGTATAAAGCACATCGTCAACAAGCACAATGCGACTCCCGGTAATCTGAAACGGCAGGTCAGTACCCTTTAAGGTCGGCTGACTTTCAGAGCCAGAGATATCATCCCGATAAAGTGTGATGTCGATCACGCCGTAACTCACCTGCTTACCCTCGATCTCCTGAATGCGAGTGCGGATACGCTGCGCCAGGTATTCTCCGCCGGTTCTGATTCCTACCAACGCCAATTTTGAAAGATCTCTGTTTTTTTCTAATATTTCGTAACTAATCCTCGATATGGCGCGCGCAATAGTTTCAGCATCAACCAGCACTTTCCAGCCCTTGGGCAGATCTTTTACTTGGTTCATAGGTAAACCTGTTTGGAAAATAAATATTTAATAGAAATACTGTGGGGAATATTCGGGGGAATACTATTGGTACTTTGGCGCGGGCGCCCGGCGCATGTGCGCGCGCCGTATATCAGGAACTTATCTATCATCCTCGCCCTTAGCGAATTCACAGATTCGCTTTAAAGGTTTTGTGTCAAAAACTTAACTTGCGGGATATTAGCAAATACCAGTTGGCAACTCAAGAGCTTCACCGAGGCTCAATCTTTCCCTCAGAATGCGCATGGAAATGGAATTCCTCGATCGTATATTCCTTGTCTCGCCAATTTATATAGAAGACCTCGTCCCATTCCAGGCTTATCTTAATCTCCCCATCTTGGCGAAATAATCGCAGATCCTCCGGCTCAACGGGTAACTTCATATGCTTTATATGATAATTTAATTTTTCACGCAGCTCCTGGTCACTGTAGGTTGCCGCAACCCTTACGACCTGGTCCATCTGATTTTGTATTTCGAAATAGTTATAATAAAACGGAAAGACTATATAACCGGAATATATGGCCGCGCCCAATACAGCTGCAAAGACTAAAAATGTAAGTTTTCCGATTCCTCGTTCCATTGGGTTTCGACCTTTAGCACAGCTCCTGCGCTGGCGCTTTTAGGTGAAGTTTAGCTTCATTAACGCTGGCTGTGAATACGCAAATTTAGGGCGTTTTTAGGTTAAAGGCCTATCAGGACACTTCCATAAAACTTTGAGCGCGGCATGGCTTCCGTTGCTCCCGCTGCCAGGGCCCCATCTAGGAGCTCTTTATTGACGTGCGGGCCAAAAGCTATAATTTGCAGGGCGGGCGCAAGAGCTCTAGCCCCTGCGATGAACTTCAGAGGCTCGCCGGCGGCATCCAAATCAACCACTAGAAGTTCGGCCTCTCTAATCTGCGAAACCGTCGAAATGAAGGTCAGCTGATGCGCGCGTCCCGCCAAGCCTTCTCGAATTTTTGATTTTGACACGAGGTCCCCTGCCAGCGCTACGATCTTCATATCTTCCTATTAATCGTTCTAATCGTTACCACGCTGTTCACGTTCCAAGCCATACTGCTGAACTTTCGAAATTAGACTGGAGCGAGATATTCCGAGCTCACGTGCAGCCTCGCTTTTGTTCCAATCTAAGCGCTGGAGAGCAGCCAGAATCATCTGGCTTTCGACTTTACTTAGGGCTGAATCTAAGCTGCCATGCACTTGCAACGCCCCAAGGGCCGTTGCATTACTCGGCGTAAGCATAAAGTCTTCTGGCATAAGATCTGCTCTATCTGCACTTAAAAGATAGGCACGCTCAATCTGATTTCGAAGCTCCCTGATGTTTCCCGGCCAGCTGTATTGACATAGCGCCTTCAAGGCCGCGGCAGAGAGATTTTTGCGTTGACCTTCGCGCTCCGCCAAGCCTACTAAAAAAGAATCGGCGATCAGTGGGATATCTCCTGGGCGCTCCCGCAGGGCCGGTAACTTAACCTGCAGCACATTCAGGCGATAGTATAGATCTTCTCTGAACTTACCTGCCGAGATCATGCTTGGAAGGTCCCGATTGGTGGCCGCCACGATGCGCACATCCACTTTTTGCTCCTTGGTAGAGCCCACCGGCAAGAAGCTTCCATTCTCTAAAACCCTTAGGAGCCTAGCCTGCAAATTAACACTCATCTCGCCGATTTCGTCCAGGAAGAAAGTGCCCCCGTTTGCGGCTTCAAAGAGCCCCTGTTTGTCGCGAAGCGCTCCGCTGAAGGCGCCTTTGACGTGCCCGAAGAGTTCCGACTCTAATAATGTTTCCTGAAAGGCCGAACAGTTTTGCACCACAAACGGCATGTGGCGCCGTTTAGACTGCTGGTGAAGCGCATCGGCCACTAGCTCTTTTCCGGTACCGGACTCACCCGTAATAAGCACCGGCAGATCAGATTCCTTAACCCGCTCTATTAAATTAAAAACGCTTTGCATGACGGCGCTCTTTCCAATCATGGCGCCGAAAGCCCGCGAGTCCTCTATGCGACGCTTTAGCTGCTTTGTTTCTAGTCGGCTCTCTTTTAATTCCAGATAAATTGCGCGCGTTCTGAGAGCGGACCGTAATCTGGCTATCAGCTCAGGCTGGCTAAATGGTTTTTTGATGTAGTCATCAGCACCAGCATCTAGTCCCTTGATAACATCCCCTAGTTCGTCTTTTGAGGTCAAAAGAATGAAGGGTAAATACCGCAACTCCGGGTCTAGCTTAAATTTATGCAACAGTTCAGTGCCGCTAAGGCCAGGCATAATCAAATCGGAGAGGACCAGATCGGGTGCTTCTTTTATAGCGATTTCTAAAGCTTTGGCAGGCTCGCTGAGGGCGATCACCTCAAAGTCAGCACACTCGAGCGCTTCCTTTAAAGCAGACAGCTGCTCCTGGTCGTCATCTAGTGCTAGGATCTTGGCAAGCGGCACTGGTACCTCTCCCTTACCCCGCCTTCATCATTTCCATGAACTCTTTGTTACCCTTGGTTCCGTCCATTTTGCTAAGCAGCCACTCCATGGCCTCGATTGGGCTAAGCGGATTTAAGACCTTTCTTAGCAGCCAAACCTTTTGCAGCACGGTGTTCTCAAGCAGTAAATCCTCTTTGCGCGTGCCGGATTTATTAAGATCGATAGCCGGATAAACTCGGCGATCAGCCAGCTTTCTATCAAGCACAAGCTCCATATTACCGGTCCCTTTAAACTCTTCAAAGATAACTTCATCCATACGGGAACCGGTTTCTATCAAGGCTGTGCCGATGATGGTTAAGCTTCCGCCCTCCTCGATCTTGCGTGCGGCGCCGAAGAAACGTTTCGGTTTATGCAGCGCATTTGAGTCAACACCACCCGATAAGATTTTCCCGCTTGGAGGCACGACCGCGTTGTAAGCACGCGCCAAACGGGTGATGGAGTCTAACAATATGACGACATCTTTCTTATGCTCGACCAGGCGCTTTGCTTTTTCGATTACCATCTCCGCCACCTGAACGTGTCTCTGTTGAGGCTCATCAAAGGTGGAACTCACAACTTCACCGTTGACCGAGCGTTGCATGTCGGTAACTTCTTCGGGACGCTCATCGATCAAGAGCACTATCAGGACCACATCAGGATGATTCTCGGTTATGGCGTTAGCAATACTTTGGAGCAAGACGGTCTTACCGGCACGTGGCGGCGCCACGATTAATGAACGTTGGCCCAAGCCGATGGGTGAGAACAGATCGATTATGCGCGTGGCCAGTCCTCCCTTTGAGTGTTCGAGTTTGATCTTTTGTATGGGGTAGATGGGAGTCAGGTTATCGAAGCTGACCTTTTTACGTAGAACCTCAACCTTATCGCCGTTAACAGATTTGACTTTAAGCAATGCAAAATATCGCTCGCCTTCCTTCTCACGCGGAGGTCGGATTTCGCCCGAGATGGTATCACCGGTTCGAAGCCCAAAGCGCTTAATCTGGGCGGGTGAGCAATAGATATCATCCGGCCCAGGAAGATAATTGAAATCGGGGGAGCGCAAAAATCCGAAGCCATCGGGTAAGCATTCCAAAACACCTTCAGCAAAGATGCTGCCGTTCTGATCGGCCCTGCGGGTCAGGATAGCGTAAATTAAATCCTGCCGACGCATGCCGTTGGCGCCTTCGATCTCGAATTCGTCCGCCAAGCTCACAAGTTCTTCGGATTTAAGAGCTTTAATCTCATTTAGGTTCATAGAATTACCTTTATTCTCTATAAATTACACAAAAGCAGAAAGTGTCCGTAATTATGTTCTGTGGTTATGCTCTGTCCTCGATATATCTATCGATTTTTTATTAAGCTAAGTTAGCAAGTTTAGTTAATCAGTCTAGTTATCGATTTTACCTGCGGCCAAAGATCCACTCGCCATAGATTTACTCAGAGGTTAGCTATTCCCAAGATTCTAATCTGGAAATTCTTATCGAGAATGGCTTTGGATTTCCTCAAGGAGTACCCTTCTTTTACTCATAATTTGATTAACAGTCAATACGGCTATTAGGCGCTAACATTACCCCAAAAAGCCCGTTTCCCTACTTGCGCGCTCAGCTATAGTTCTGGCGGAAACACTGCGCAAATAGGTAGGAACCAAGGCCCCCAACTTCATAGCAAAATCCAGGTCCGTGCTCACTTCAGAAGGCTCCCCGCTCCACATGATCGCATTATGGGCAAGGCGCTCCGCAACATACTCAGGACAACTCAGGGTGCTAAACACTCCTTGCTGCGGCTTGTCGAGCCAAACTATACAGATATCTTTATGGTCTACCATAACCTTTTCGAGCTCGGCCAGAGTAAGAATCTCCACATTTCTTGGAGCCGCTTCAACTTTGGCTTCATCTTCTACGACCAGCAGAGCAAAATACTCCCCTCGCCTAGCATCCGCCAACACTAAACGCGTTCGTGGCGGTTGGCAGCCTCCCTCAGCTTCGATATACCTTCCGGCAACATGCAAACTCGGAAATACTTCGGGTAGTACTCCGAGCGCAAGCCCTAATCCTTTGGCGAATGAAAACCCGATTCTTAGTCCCGTAAAAGAACCAGGTCCGGATCCGATTAAGATACGGGAAATACTCTCGGCTTTCTTAGACGCGCGAGAAAGCAACTCCTCCACCTGAACACCCAAAACTTCCGCCGCAGATTCTCGCTCGTGATACTCCCTCTCAAAAATCTCCCCTGATTCTGTATCTTTCAGAGCCAGCGAAATATGGGCACTGGAATCAATCGCTAAAACTAGGCTCATCCAAGCAGTCTCACTAGATCATTTCCGAGCGCAAAGACCATCAAGGAAAGTAATAGGAACATCCCCACTTGAGTGCATACCTCTTGGACTTTTAAACTTAGGGGCCTTCTTAGGATAGCTTCTATTGTAAAAAAGAGCATATGGCCGCCATCTAAGACAGGTACGGGCAATAAGTTTAAGACCGCCAAGCTGATCGATAGAAACACCATAAAGTCTATGACATGTTCAAACCCGCGCTTAGCGCTGTTTGCAGCCTCTTTAAAGATATAGATGGGCCCAGCGATATTACTGGCGGAGATGCGTCTGGCCACCATGCCGTAAAGTCCGCGCAACGTAACCCGAACCATGTAATAGGTCTGACTGAAACCCAACCCGACTGCCTCAAATAGGCCCACTGATTCGCGTTTCAGATCAGGCATAATTCCGATCTTAAAAGAATCGGGTCTGGGCGTATCTTCAAGCACTTTTAGTTCCGGCGCATCGGGCTTCGGCGCCACACGAATCTCGATCTCTTTTTTTGCGCCGTTCTCTTCACGAGAGACAGCGAGAACTATCTCTTTCCCTCCTGAACTAGCTACGCGACTTGCAAGATCTTCCCAGGTCTTAAGCTCCTCTCCATTTAGGGTACGAACAAAATCCTTTTCTTTCAGTCCAGATTTCTGCGCCGGATAACCTTCGATCACTTTGCCGATCAAGGGCTGATCTATCGGAACGGATTTTCCATAGACATAGATTGAAAATATCGTAAGCAATACGGCAAAGGCGTAGTTAAAGAAAGGTCCAGCCAGTACGATGGCCATGCGCTTATAAATGGCTTGGCTGTAAAACCAGCGCGTGCGGTCATTTACAAAGCCCGGGTTATCCGGTCTTTCCACGGACTCTAAGATCGAGCCAGACACAGCTTGGCCTTCCCGAACGGCCCGCAGGTCGTCACCGAGCATCTTTACGTACCCCCCCAGCGGAATTAAGCGCAAGGAATAGGTGGTCTCCTTAGTTTTGCGCTGCCAGATTTTCTTGCCGAATCCTATGGCAAACTCAAGCACGCCCACATTAAAATACCTGGCCACCAAAAAATGTCCAAGTTCGTGCACAAATATTAAAATAGCCAAAACTAGAACCGATACCAAAATTGTCATCTTCTCTCTATTGCTCTATTGAAAATTTAACCAGTTTGCGACTTCAGCTTTTAACGAAACTAAATCATCGTAAGTATCATAGCCTCGGCCCGAGAAAGCCAAAAGAGCCTCTTCGATTATCGGCACAATTCGGGAAAACTTCGTGCCTCCATTTAGAAAGCCTTGCACAGCGATTTCATTAGCAAAGTTGAACACGGCTGGCATGGCTTTGGATCCGTTTAGAGCTTGCCTAGCAAGCATAGGCGCTCTAAAACGTGCTCCGTCCAATGATTCAAACTCAAGCCTTCCGACACTGCTCAGATCCAACCCCTGCACTCCCGTATTAATGCGACCATCAGGATAGTTTAATGCGTAAGCTATCGCGCAACGCATGTCCGGCACAGAGAGTTGTGCCAACTGCGAGCCATCCTTCAGTTTCACCAATGAATGCACGATGCTTTGGGGGTGTATGAGTATCTCGATGCGCGACTCCTCAAGCCCAAACAGGAAATGAGCTTCAATAAGCTCAAGCGCTTTGTTAACTAAACTAGCCGAGTCTATACTGACCTTGGCTCCCATATTCCAACGGGGATGCTTTAACGCTTGCTCCGGCGTAACTGTATCAAGCATCTCCTGGCTGTATCGCAGAAATGGTCCGCCCGAGGCCGTGAGTATGACAGAGTCCAGATCGCTAAGCTCTTCGCCCTGCAACAACTGAAATATGGCGGAGTGTTCACTATCCACCGGGATAATTTCGGCGCCGCTAACCTCTGCCTCGGCGCCTATCAGCTCACCAGCGCAAACGAGACTCTCCTTGTTTGCCAGAGCGATCTGTTTCCCGGCCTTAACGGCAGCTAGAGTTGAAGCAAGCCCCGCAAACCCTACGATGGCTGAGAGCACAAAATCGGAATCAGGATGAGCCGCCAATTCCAAGATGGCCTTCTGGCCACTCAACATCTCGGTCCCAGTTAACTTTGGCATTGCCGTTGCCGCGTCAGCCAAGGCTGCGTAGCGCGGTTTAAATTCCCTTACCTGTTGCTCAAGCAGCTGAATATTAGACCCAGCAACCAGAGCCAAAATTTCGAAACGCTCCGGGTTTCTCCGAATCACGTCCAACGCCGATACTCCGATCGAACCGGTAGAACCTAAGATTACTACTCTCTTACGAACGTCAGACTGAGCGGCAATTTCGCACATCATATTACCTAACTAAGCACCAAGAAGGCGATTACCAAGGGAGCGGCCGCGAGCATTCCGTCCAAGCGATCTAAAACCCCGCCATGACCTGGCAATATTGACCCGGAATCCTTAACGTCATTTACACGCTTTAGAAGTGACTTGCTAAGGTCCCCTATTTGAGCGGCTATCACGACCAGGGCTGAAAAACTTAGGCCCCATACCCAGCTCGCACCGACGGTAAGTAAGGAGAAGGTTAGAGATCCGACTAGCGCGCCGATCGCCAGTCCAAAAAGCGCGCCGGAGAACGTTTTCTTGGGCGAAAAGGCCTCGGCCAATTTGGGCCCCTGTAACGAACGTCCAAAAAAATATGCTGCGATATCGTTTACACACACCACCAGAACAAGCCAAATCAATGGAAGAATTCCAGGCGGGATTAGCGCAAAAGAAACAAGGCAAGCCGCGCCAAAGCCTAAGAGCGACGCGAACATAAGTTCAAAAGCTCTGGCTTTCCCGGACTCAAGCGAGCTGCGACCTAAGAACACCGCCGTAGCCAATCCCCCTAAAGAGCTAAGCGCGAATCCTAACAACAACCCGCCCACAAGAGTTGGCAAAGATATGCCCATGATCTCGCAGCTGTACCTGGCTAGTCCCAACACTACGATCGAAAGGCTTGGCACAAAGCAAAGAAAGCTGTAAAGGGTCCGCAAGAGGCGTCTTTGAGGAGCATCCATAGGAACACACATATTTCCTATCTCTACTGAGATACCCATCGACATCACTAACCCGAAACAAAATAGCAACCAGCGTCCGATACAAAAATATGCAGCCAACCCGGTCAAGGCGATGAACACGAGCGTCAGCCAAAGCGCTGTTACAAAACGGGTTTTCGTTTCAGTCGCGCTCATATCACCCTCGTTTCGTTGGCGTTAAGCTGATCCGCAGTTAGGCCGAATCGCCGGTCTCTGGAGTTAAATTCTGTCAGGCACCTCTGATACTCCGCCGCGTCGAAGTCCGGCCAGCAAAGCGGACTCACCACGATCTCAGAATATGCGAGCTGCCACAGTAAAAAATTTGAGATGCGATTTTCATCTGAGGTGCGAATCAGAAGATCCGGATCTGGCACATCGGGAGCATCAAGCGCTTGAGAAAAGGCGTTCTCGTTGAAGGCGCCATCAGCAAGCTCTCCGAGCTTGTAACGTTGTGCTAAGGTTTTGGCTGCGCGCACGATTTCGTTCCGGCCGCCATACGAAACCGCTAAGATAAGATCCATACCAGCAAGTTGCGCCGTGCGTTGCTCCGCTTTTTCTAAAGCCGACAAGACCCCCGAAGGTAACCGGGAACGGTCACCAATGGCGCGGAGCCTGATCTGGTTTTCAATCAGGAGTGATAGCTCAGAATCAAGATAGCTCTTAAAAAGTTGCATCAGCGCGCTAATTTCAGCCTGCGGGCGTTGCCAATTCTCAGTTGAAAAGGCAAAAAGTGTGATATAACGAATTCCCAGCCGCCTCGATTCTTCTATGACCGTCCGAACAGTTTTGGCGCCGCGTCGATGGCCTTCAACTCGCGGCAGTCCGCGCGCCTTGGCCCAGCGGCCATTCCCATCCATAATAAAAGCCACGTGACGCGGCACTGAGAGCTGCTTTACCGGCATGCTTAGACTTCCATCATCTCTTTCTCTTTATGTTGCGCAGCAGCTTCGGTCTCACTTATGTAACGATCGGTGATCTTTTGGACCTCGTCCTCCGATCTACGCTTGTCGTCCTCCGAGATCTCTTTGTTTTTAGTCTTCTTTTTCAACTCTTCGTTCTGGTCACGGCGATGGTTGCGTAAAGAAACCTTTGTGTCCTCCGCCATCTTATGCAGTTTCTTTATCAGATCGCGGCGGCGCTCCTCTGTTAAGCTCGGAATCGAAATCCTTACCAAATTACCGTCTCGTGATGGGTTCAACCCCAGATCGGCCTGCTGAATAGCTTTCTCAATCGCGTCTACGGCGCCAGGGTCATACACCTGAACGGTAAGCATGCGCGGCTCTGGCGCGTTAATCATACCAAGTTGAAGTATGGAGACCTGCGAGCCGTAATAGTCGACCTTCAAGCCCTCGATCAACCCGGTGGAAGCGCGACCGGAGCGCAACCGCGAAAGTTCCAGTTTAAAATGCGCTAAAGTTTTCTCGCACTCTTCTTTGAATTTACTAAAGTCCAGTGACATATAATCCCCTCCCACAAGAAAGAAATGACCGGCTCAATACTTAAAACTCCAGGCTCACCAACTAGAGCCCGTATAAAGTTAACCCAATATCACTCAGGCTTCCGTCGACTCATGATGCACGAGGGTACCGATGCGTTGGCCAGTAACCACCTGCCGCAAATTACCATCAATGCCGATATTAAAAACGATAATCGAAAGTTTATTATCCATGCAAAGCGAGATGGCAGCAGTATCCATGACCTTGAGCCCCTTTTGCAGCACGTCCATATAAGTGATGCTACGGAAAGGTTGAGCATCGCTGTTTTTTTCTGGGTCCCGATCATAGACAGCATCGACTCTGGTGCCCTTAAGTAGAACCTCTGCTCCGATCTCCATGGCCCGCAAACTTGCGGCCGTGTCGGTAGTGAAATAAGGGTTGCCCGTGCCACAAGCGAAAATCACCACCCGGCCCTTTTCTAAATGGCGAACCGCGCGCCGCCGAATATACGGCTCGGCGATTTCTCGCATCTCTATAGCAGACATGACTCGAGAGTAAACATTACTTTGCTCAAGTACATCCTGAAGCGCCAGCGCGTTGATGGCCGTGGCCAACATGCCCATGTAATCGCCTTGGGCACGGTCAAGTCCTTGAGACCCTGCTTGAACGCCGCGAAAAATATTTCCCCCGCCAATCACTATGCCAAGCTGAACTCCAAGCTCATGAATCTCGCCTATCTGTTTGGCCAGATGGTTTATGGTGTCGCGCTCAATACCAAATCTCTTATCACCGGCGAGAATTTCGCCACTAAGCTTTAAAAGAATTCTGCGATATTTTGGCGCTTTATACATAACTTTACTGGGTTAAGGCAGCCACATCCGCGGCCAGATCCTGTAAGGGCTTCTCGATTCCTTCGCCGACTTCAAATCTAACAAATCTCCGAATCTGCACCTTCTCGCCGCACTTAATGCTGAGATCAGAGACAACATCCGCCACGGTGCGCTGCCCGCTATCGTCTTTAACGAAGATCTGTCTTAGCAAGCAGTTATCCGCGTAAAACTTCTCAACTTTGCCAGGCAAAATCTTATCAGCCTTTGAGCGCTGAGCAGGATCAAGCTGTTCAAGCAAAATCTCTTTCTCCTTTTCCAAGACCGCCGCAGGGACATCGGCGCTGTCAAGATAGAGTGGGCGCATAGCCGCCACGTGCATGGCGATATCTCTTGCAACTGCCTTAAATTCCTCTCCACGAGCAACGAAATCGGTTTCGCAATTAAGTTCAACCACCGAAACTATCTGGTCTCCTGGATGTACATACACCCCAACCAGCCCTTCAGCAGCAGTCTTCCCGGCGCGTTTGCCGATATCCTTAAGCCCCTTCTTTCGGAGGATCTCCACGGCCAGATGCATGTCGCCGTTGGCCTCCGTAAGTGCGCTTTTACAATCCATCATACCAGCGCCAGTTTGGGCGCGTAAGTTTTTGACAAGTTCCGCAGATATCTCTGCCATAAACAACCCTTTTCTCCAAATCTCTTAAGGTTAAGTAAGCACTATTTATTTATCAGCTTAGATGGCTCCGACTTCATTTCCGGCCATTTTGCCAGCCATTTTGCCGGCGATTTCTTCCTTACGTTCATCTTTTTGGTCGTCGTCGCGTCCATGTGCGCCGCCATTAGCGCCGTTCTTACGGTTATGGCCACCCTCGCCGCCACCATTTCCACCGCCGTTCCCACCACTATGCGGAATTTTGGCTTCAAAAGCCGCACGCCCGTCGATGACGGCGTCCGCCATGGCAGCCGAAAACAGCTTCACAGTTTTGGCAGCATCGTCATTTGACGGGATCGGAAAATCAATCAAACCGGGATCGGCGTTCGTATCCACAAGCGCCACGACCGGAATGTGCAATCGACGAGCCTCGGCCACTGCAATAGCTTCCTTAATCACGTCGACAATAAACAAAACATCAGGCGGACGCTTTAGATTACGGATACCGCCTAAACTCGCCTCAAGCTTGGCTAGCTGCCTGCTCAGATTCAAGCGCTCCTTCTTGACCAATCTAATTTTCGTCTCGGGCTTCTCAGCCTCGGCCAACAAATCCTCAAGTTTCTTCATGCGGTCGATGGAGAACTTAATAGTTTGAAAATTCGTAAGAGTTCCGCCAAGCCAACGAGTGGTGACGTAATGGCACCCGGCGCGCTCGGCCTCGGCGCGAACGATATCGCGTGCCTGCACCTTCGTGCCCACAAACAACATGCTGCCACCACGCTCAGTAATATCCCGAACGAACTTGCGAGCACGCTCCCAATTTTTGAGAGTCATGTCCAAATTAATAATGTGGGTGTTGTTGCGAAGTCCGTAAATGAACGGAAGCATTCGAGGATTCCAGCGCTCTTTCTGATGTCCGAAATGCGCTCCGGCGTCCAGCAAGGACTTAATATTTACTTCTACCGACACATGGTCAGAAACGAGCTCAGGGGTGGTGTATGTGGACGAGTGTCCAGTTGATTCCATTTAATTCTCCGTCTTAGTTAAACCTCCCCGAAGTTGACGATCCCACCCAGCCGCGAACTGTCTACCCCAGTAATAAATACCAAAAGTCAAACAAGAGCGCCGCAGATGATGAAACACCAAGACTAAACTCGGGTGCGTTATTCATTAAAGTGACAGGAGAGATTATCAATAATGCCGGTATATTGCAAGCCCTACGGGGCGAGCTAGAAAAGGTCGGCGCCGCATTCCATTACCGGCATTTTGGGGCAAGGATGGTTTGCGCATGGTCTCTGAGAGGATGTTGGGTGCCCGGCTAATATCTTATTGAAATCCAGGCCCTATGTAGTAATCTGCCGCTTGGGATCTTAGTAGTAAAGTTTTTACCCTTTTTGATTAGGAGAAGAACCATGCCAACAGCCCGACTCCGAAGCTTCCTAGAAGCTAACAACATCCAGTACAAGTTAATTAATCATCTGGTAACTTTCACGTCACGGGAGACTGCGCATGCTGCGCACATTCCCGTAAAGCGCTTTGCAAAATCCGTAATCGTTAAAATCGACGGTATTCTCACTATGGTGGTTATTCCGGCCGATGAGCAGTTGGACCTGCGGGTGCTCAGGCGAGTTACACACGCTCAGCGGGTTGAGTTAGCGGCGGAAGAGGAGTTTAGAGGACGATTTCCCGATTGCGAAGCTGGGGCGGAACCTCCCTTTGGCAACCTTTATGGACTACCAGTCTTTATAGCACGATCACTTGCGAGTAATGACCCAATAGGTTTCAACGCAGGGAACCACCATGAAATGGTTAGTCTGCCATACCAAACCTATGAGAGATTAGTAAGCCCGCAGGCGATCCCATATCCCTGCTGAGCCTGAGCGCGCTTAGTTCCTACTTCTTCTTCTTATAGGTTTTGGGGGCAGTGTTTTCTTTTACGCCACAGCCACAACCTTGATGATGCGACTCTTCGTGCATCTCACACTTGTGTTCGTGCTTATCGCATTTACTACAGCCTTTATTGCAGTCGTGATGTGGCTTCCCAGCAGAGCAGTCCTGGTGCTGACCACAACCGCATTCGCCCGCTTGAGTTACCTCTGCTTTATCACAAGCGTGTGGACACCTTCCCACCTCGCCCGCATCTAATCCTTGGATACGTGCATCTCTGCCGTAGCGATGACAACCTACAAACGCCAGGCACATTACCAATACTACAAAAACTAAATAAATTTTTCTCATATACCAATCCTTCCAATAATTTCCCAAATTAAATCTATTCTAATTCATAACTCCACTAAAGAACTTAAGCCCCGTGTCTTTACCGATCGATCCGACCAGCGCCTCGTAAGCCCGGTCGGGGTGCGGCATCAAGCCGACTACGTTACCTGCGCGATTACAGATGCCAGCAATAGCATGACATGAGCCGTTCGGGTTTGTGAGAGCGCTTAGCGCCGAAACTTGACCATCCTGACCTGAGTACCTAAAGACTATCTGACTGTTCTCTTCGAGCTCCTTCAAAGTATCTGGTTCGGCAAAATAATTACCTTCAAAATGGGCGATCGGACAAGTCATTACCTCTCCCATGCTGTAGGCATTCGTAAAAGGAGTCGATGTGCGCTCGACTTTTAAATGCACGAACTGAGACAGAAATCGCATTCCAACATTTCTAAGAAGCACTCCCGGCAACAGCTGGGCCTCGCACAAGATCTGAAAGCCGTTGCAAATTCCAAGGACCGGGCCTCCACGCTCGGCGAATTCACGCACCGCTGCCATAATAGGCGAGGTTTTGGCCATAGCTCCTGTTCTCAAGTAATCACCGTGGGCAAATCCTCCCGGAAGCACCACGAGATCGGGGGCCTTTAGATCAGTCTCTGTGTGCCAAATCTGGTTTACAACTTGACCCAATACTCGTTCGTAAATATGCACGACGTCGTGGTCGCAGTTTGAACCTGGGAAAACAACTACAGAAATTTTCATGCTGCCGTCCTAATCTCGAAGTTCTCAATGATTCCGTTAACCAATAACTTATTGCAAAGTTCAGTTACCCGGCGCTCAACCTGATCTTTGGGCTCATCCTTAAAGTCAAACTCAATCAACTTTCCGATGCGGATATTAGATACCTCGTCAAAGCCGAGTCCAACCACGCCGTGCTCGACGGCCTTTCCCTGAACATCCAAGACCCCATTTTTTAGACGAACTAAAACCTGAACCTTCATCTCTTAAGCCTCCTTCAAGGCGCGATCAAATATTACCTCAACATATGCAAAGTGCCGATTTAGATCAAATGCGCGCTCAAGCTTCGCGGAGACCACCAGTTTGGTGATAGTGGGGTCGCGCCTTACCCGAGTTGGGAAATCATCACCACCATCCCAAGCCGCCAGGGCGTGGGCCTGTACCAATTTATAAGACTCCTCTCTCGTCAAACCAGAGTCAACCAACTCCACGAGCAAACTTCCCGAGAAGATTAAACCACGAGAAAGTTCCAAATTTTGCAACATACGCTCGGGATACACCACCATCTCAGAGACCACCGAATTAAACCGCGCCAGCATAAAATCTAAAAGTTCGCAGGCATCCGGCGCGATTACCCGCTCTACCGAGCTATGACTAATGTCGCGCTCATGCCAAAGAGCCACATTCTCGAGCGCTGCGTTGGCGTAGCTGCGCATTAGCCGCGCCAATCCCGTCAGGTTCTCGCAAAGGATGGGATTACGCTTATGTGGCATGGCCGAAGAACCTTTCTGACCTTTGGTAAAACGCTCCTCGGCTTCACGCACCTCAGTGCGCTGCAAATGTCGAATCTCAAGGCTAAATTTTTCAATCGATGTAGCCAGCTGCGCCAAAGATAAGAAGAAGGCAGCATGCCTGTCACGTTGAACTATTTGGCTTGAAACCGTTTCGCACTTCAATCCAAGCCGCTGCATGACGTGCTTCTCAACCTCAGGCGGCACGGTGGCGTAAGTACCGACCGGTCCAGAGATTTTGCCGACCAAGACATCGTCTAGCGCCGCTAACAACCGTCTGCGTTGACGTTTAAGCTCCGCATACCAAGAGATCAACTTCAATCCAAAAGTCGTAGGTTCGGCGTGAATTCCATGACTGCGGCCGATACAGGGAGTATGTTTGAATTCCAAGGCTCGCGTCTTAGTGCTCTCGATCAAGGCATTTAGCCCAGAGAGAATTAGCTCCCCTGCACGCTTGATCTGGACCGCCAGTGCCGTATCTAAAACATCACTGGAAGTCATGCCGCGGTGTTGGAACCTAGCCAGCGGCCCCACGGATTCGGCCACGTTCGTTAGAAAGGCTATGACATCATGTTTAACCTCTTTTTCTATCTGCAAAACCCGAAAAGCATCGAAGGTGCCCTCGTCTCGCAACGCTTCATAAGCCTCACGCGGGGCCAACCCAAGCTCGCACATCTTTTCAAGGGCATAGGTTTCAATCTCAAGCCAGATAGAAAAACGCGTTTCATCACTCCAAATGTTTCTCATCTCGGGCCGGGAATATCTCGGAATCATACACTATAGTTTTTTTTAAAAATATCTTGATCTTTCTAACTTAGTCCTCAAATCACTCATCTGCGCCTGCGTTCGGCAGCAATACCTCACGCGGCTTAACGCCGTCCATCGGACCGATAACTCCATCGCGCTCCATGGTCTCAATCATACGGGCGGCCCTGTTGTAGCCTATTCGAAAAACACGTTGAATCATGGAGGTCGAAGCCTGGCCTTTCTCAACCACCAGCTCGACGGCCTTATCATATAACGCATCATACTCGTTGTCTTCAGTGGCCGAGGCGCCTCCATTCATCTCACGCTCGCTTTCCTCTAAGGCCTTGGCGCACAGGTTCATAATTCGTTGGTCGAACTTCGGCTTTCCGTTCTTTTTGACAGCCTTTACGACGAACTTGACCTCGGTATCGGACACAAAGGCTCCGTGCATTCTGCGAAGAGCTTCCGCGCCCGGCTGCATTAAGAGCATATCCCCTCTTCCCAGAAGTTTCTCAGCGCCGCCCGTGTCCAAAATCGTGCGCGAATCTATCCGGCTGGTAACACGGAACGAAAGTCTGGCAGGAAAGTTAGCCTTGATTAATCCGGTAATCACGTCCACCGACGGTCTTTGCGTGGCTACTATTAAATGAATTCCGGATGCGCGTGCCTTTTGCGCAAGCCGCGTAATTAGCTCCTCGATGTCACGCCCTACGGTGAGCATCAGATCCGCTAGCTCATCAATCACGATTACGATCTTAGGAAGCGGTTCAAGCACCTCCGCTCCAAAATTTTCTGTCTCCTCTCCCATTTTCGAGGGATCACCTTCCTCAATAATTTTGTCGTCGGAGAGTTTGATCACATCCTCTGCGTAACGCTCACGAACCTCCTCGACCTTGACTTCACCGCTGGCGATACGGTTGTAGCCGTCGATACTGCGCACTTCGAACCGTT
This sequence comes from uncultured Bdellovibrionales bacterium, assembly GCA_964631745.1. Lineage (GTDB taxonomy): Bacteria > Bdellovibrionota_C > UBA2361 > UBA2361 > JBGSMV01 > CAZVWV01. The sequence continues at coordinate 14,679 of CAZVWV010000013.1, read as the reverse complement.
GCATCAACTTGTAACGTCGGTCCATTTCATTTACGGCCCATTGCAGCACTGCTCTGGCCTGCCTCGGGTCAACCACAACCGGGACCTTCAGATGAGGAATGTCTTCATACACGCTAAGCTCTAGTATCTTCGGATCGATCAAAATTAGCCCTAACTGCTTGGGCGAACATCTGTACAGCAAGCTCACCAGGGCGGCATTAATGCAAACAGATTTACCTGTGCCAGTGGCTCCCGCCATTAGCAGATGCGGCATTACGGCTATATCGGTAACAATCGGGTCGCCTGAGGTATCTTTCCCTAACGGCACCCCCAGAATTGATTCTGAACTTTGGAAAGCCTCGCTCTCTAAAAGATCTCTCAATCGCACAATATCGCGATGCTTGTTAGGGACCTCTATACCAACAGTGCCACGTTTGGGGATGGGTGCGATAATTCTAACAGAGGAAGCTTTGAGCCCCATGGCGAGATCTTCCTGCAAGGATGCAATTCGGCCGACTTTGACACCCGCGGCTGGTTCAAATTCAAAGAGCGTAATCACCGGCCCAGGGTGGATATGGGTTACACGCCCAAGAATATTGAAATCTCGAAGTTTCGATTCAATCACCTGTGATTTACGTCGCAGCTCAAGATCGTCCTCGGCCTCCACGGCTGTCTCGCCGCGCGTTAACAGATCCAGCGGCGGGAATACGTACTCATTCTCGGGCTCACTGTTTTTTGGGGGCTTTTTCTTATCTTTCTTGGCCGAGAGCTCCGGTAAATTACGACGATTCACAACGACCTGGTAAACCTTATTCTCTTTAGGTTCTGGGGCGGGGGTAATAGGTTGCTTGCGGGGCTCTTCCGACAATACGAACGGCACCTCGTCGCCGTGACGTTTGGGCCGGGGAAGCGCTGGGCCCTCGTCGAAATCCGGGCTTGGACGCCCCTTGGAATGAAAGAGCGCCAACCAGACAGCCTTTAAAGCCTGCGCCAATAAAGCGAAGATTAGAGCACATGCTCGAAAAACAAAACCGGGAATCCTAACTGCGAATATATGTACAGTCTGCCCCACGGCCAAGATGAAAGAGGTTAACGTCTGGGCCAAAGTAGATCTGGTGGCAAGCGCCACCGCTACGAGAAACAGAATTCCTGACAAGATCCCGGAGCCGATAGTGCCGAATAAACTTCGAAGCGGAGAGGCCAGAGCGTCCCCGATAATTCCGCCCGTATGCGCGCCAAATATGATAGTTGTTAGGACGCAAGCAAAGATCAGCATGCCTGCAAATCCAACCGCTATCAGACTGACGGAATGCGTCTTTTCTTTCTTCTCAGATTTAGGCTTCTCATAGTTCCAAAAGTACAAGGCAAACCAACCCGCCCAAAGCACAGAGAGAATCGCGCACCATCCCAAAAATCCGCTTAGCAGAGCGCCGGTACGATGCCCCACTGGGCCCATCAAATTCAATTGTGGTCGCTCATAATCAAAGATCTGCGCTGCAGATTGGTAGCGATAAGAGAGGAAGCTGACCAATAGAAATAAAGCCAGCACAAAAAAAATCACTGCCAAGATCTCATCGACCCAGCTCTCCCCTCTCCTGTCTAAACTAGGAATACTAGCGAGGGAAAACTTCTTGCGTGGTGTACTTCGCCGCTGCTTCTTGGCTGTATTTCCTTCAGAGGCCATCGGTCCTTGTAATTTTCTAAAAAGGCATTATATTTCCAAACGGCTCGGGGCGATAGGTCAAAAAATACCGTTATTCTGAGCGAACCTTACGAAAACTGCTCTAGGCGCTTAGCGCTAAGGTCGGCAAAAGCCTCCCTGGCAGCCTCAACAAAGATCTCTGAAGCGGTCTTCCAGTGCGGGGCTTCTTTATCGGCTAACGTATCTTTAAGCGAGAATAAATTCTCGATTAACGACTGATCCTTAAGGTAATAGGTGGCAGTCCACACCACCGCCCCGTCGGCGCTTCTGATCAGTTGTAAAGAGAGGCTCACTTCTGCAGGGCTGGAAGCAGCGTACTTAGAACCATCACGTTGAATATATTTCTCGATCGAGAGGGTGAAGAGGCCATCCCTCCTTGCTTGACGCGCGTAATCTAGCAATTCTGACACGGCTGGCACCCCTGAGCTTCGATCGAAGCGCCTGAAAATCTCCGCGCCACAAGCATGGGCCACATCCAGCCTCTCCGATGCAGCTCTGCAAAGCTCTGCATAAAGCGGGGCGGCTTGGGATCGAAGCTCTCGGCTCTGCTGACTAAAAAAAATGGGAGCTATCAAAACGGAATTAACGGAGACTAGGCTTCGAGGCAAGGGCGTCTCGCTGGAAAGTGCAGGAAGCGCTTTACCAGCCAACGACTCACCTTTTTGGTCAGCCGTGCGGGTGTCAGCGTTATTATTGCCATCACGATGATATGAGCAAGAATTTAAGCAGGCTACAAATAGAAGCAAAAGAAGGGCTGAATTAACAAACTTAAGCATGACTTTGAGTATTTATCCAAATGTTTAATTGTATTCTAAAAGAAATCTCGACTAAGATACCCATAATTGTAAACATATACCTCATATAAATCCAGGCTTGATTTTTACCCCGAAATGGCTTTAGTTTCGGAGAATAACAGATTGTTGTAATTGATTATAAATATGGCAAATAAATCTTCAGAGAAAATTGTAGACGCGCTAACCCAATTACTAGAAGGCTTCAATGAGCTTCAGGAGTCCATCCGAAATGATTTCGGTGCCAGCTCCGCCGATGACGAACTCGAAGACGACGAGGATTCAGAAGAAGCGGAAGCAGAAGCAGAGGCTGCTATCGCGGCCGAGCTCAAGACCGCTCTGGAAACAGTGATCGAAACTGAAGATTTTGCCCCCGAAGAAGTAGCCGCGCTAATATCGGTACTAACCGGTTCGCTTGAAGAGATCGATCCGAATGTTTTCGCGGAAGATCAATCAGCCGATGATGAGGATGATGATTACGACGTCGATGATGACGATGATCTAGAAGATATCGACGATGATGAGCTGTATGATGATGATTTGGATGAGAAGTAAGGTGGAATTTCCGGCTTCGAAGGTCAGCTGAAGTCAACTCGGTTGGGCAATACTAAAGAGCTGCACTAAATCTTGGGTCGATAAGCAGCACCGGTACGGGGAGGTGCTGCCTATCGGCCAAAAATTTAGTGCAACTTCTCGGCTTCGGCCGACGAGTCGTCGGCGCTCCATAATATTCGTAATATTCGTGCTTTGCCCGGGGTGTTTGGGCAGATATAGACATCGAAGTAAGAGAATTTTTGGCGGGATTGGCCTTCCATCGCCTTTCAAAACCTTTTGGCCAAGAGCACTCCTTTCGACACGCAGTTTACGGGAACGAGCTAAATTACTCAGCGTTACCCGCGTCGCCGCCTACAAAACGGCTAAGCTAATAGAAAGGAGTGCTCTTGGCGTTTGAACCTAGTCCGGATGGACCTGGAACGGTAGCCATGTGAGCATCCATGAGTTTCCGCGGCTTAAGAATGAGCCTGCCGCAGAAACCCTTGCAGTCCGACCTCCAAAAGCACGAGCCCAACCGTGGCGCCAACGGCTGACGACCACCACTGAGCCGTTACTCCGCCCAGCACGATTGCACAGGCCATAGTAAGGCAATGCCACACCCAAGCACGACTCCTCGCCATGTTCGAAGCAAATCGCGGGTCAACGTAAGATCGGCCCACCGGGAATTGCTTGTCATCCCGACGAACCCAAACTACGCCTCGAAAGATAAGCCACAGGGCCAAGATCCAGGAAGCCCAAGCTCTGTCGCCCTCGAACCATCCTTGGGGGCCTATGTCCAACGCAAGCGCCAAGGAGAAGTACAGAACGAGCAGGAGCGCGGGCTCCCAAATTCGGTGCGCCATCTTGACCAGCACTTTCCGCGAACCCGTAGCCAGACCACTTCCTGAGAGCTTCATGACACCCCCTAGATGGAAAAGAACACCTTCTGCCCTACCTTAACGCTACCTACTACCGCTCAAGGCGCAAAAACTTGGCGATAGAATATCACAGATCAACAGGAAAAAGTAGAGTCTCAGAGACCTTTCTCGGGACCTTTCTCGGATACCCGTCTCGTACCCCGACGCCCCCCCTGGCGAAAAAGTAGAGTCTCAGAGACCTTTCTCGGGACCTTTCTCGGATACCCGTCTCG
>CAZVWV010000013.1:0-10423 GCA_964631745.1 uncultured Bdellovibrionales bacterium | reverse complement strand
TACCCCGACGCCCCCCCTGGCAAAGCACGAATATTATGGCGCACAAGCGCCGACGACTCGTCGGCCGGTGGTCATAGCGGCGCTACCAATTAGGGTGTAGCCATCACCTACCCGTACAGGTGCTGCCTATCGGCCAAAAATTTAGTGCAACTTCTCGGCATCGGCCGATGAGTCGCCGGCGCTCCGGTAAGATTTACTCCGGCAACATCCGAAACTCCGCCCATTCCACAAGCGTGAAACGCTTCAGGGCCTGCTCAATCTCGGCCCGATTGACCTGTTTGATGCGCTCAATAATCTTGGCCAAAGGCTTAAACTCTCCGGTATAAAGCCACTCAGTTCCGATAGCTGCTAGCCTGTTAAAGGGCAGTTCTCCTCCTAAGGCGATACGAGACTCGAGTTTGGTCTTGGCGCGCTCTAGCTCTCCCTCGTCAAAACTTAGTGGGGAGCTTAAAACTTTCCTAAGGATCTCGGACACTTTATCTATATTTCGGGGCTCGGTACTGGCGTACGCCATAAAGCAGCCGGTGCCGTCACGGTCATCGCTATCGCAGCCAGCCGAATCAGCTAGGCCGGAATCTATTAAGTCCCAGTAAAGTTTAGAGCCCGAGGAGTCTCCAAGAATTGAGGAAAGCACCGAGAGCGGATAACGCTCAGAATCCTGCGCGGAAGCTCCCTCGTTTACGAATAAAATATGCGCTTGAGATAAATTCTTGCGGGAATAATCCCTACGAATCGGATTCGGGGGCCGTCTCTCAGTCTTGCGTGCCAGTGAGTCACCGGCCCAGGCGCCGCAGTATTTCTCGGCATCTGATACGAAACCGTCCCAATCAAAATTGCCTGCGGCCACCAAAACGATATTGGAAGGGGCGTAACGCCGATCGAAGTAATTTTTCATTTGGGGTTGGGTCAGCGCACCCACGGACTGTGTTGTTCCTAGCACTGAATTGCCAGCAGGGTGTTTATTGAAGTACGCGCCAAGCGCTTTTTCAAAGAAATAAAAGGTTGGGCGATCCTGGTAAAGAGCTATTTCTTCCAAAATCACCTTTTTTTCGACGTTAAACTCTTCCGGATCGAGCGCCGGTCTAAGCATATCGCTTAACAACTCTTGCATGGCCGGGAAGTACTTGGTCAAAACCGTGGCGTAATACACGGTATTTTCTTCGGATGTGTAGGCGTTGGCTTGCGCCCCAAGATTTCCTAACTGGTAAGTAATCTCAAGCGCGTTACGTTTTGCGGTGCCTTTAAACATCATGTGTTCTAAGAAATGCGAGACCCCGGACTCTAACTCAGTTTCATCCCTCGAACCGGTCTTTACAAAGAACCCGATTGAAGCGCTCTTGTTGGCGGGGTTTACCTCGCCGATTAGCTGTAAACCGTTTGCTAATTTATGAAATTTTACGTCGACCATCTGCTCTCTAATTGAAATATTTAACCGTTTGAAGCTCCCGTCCGCCCAGCGTTAACGTCGTAAAGATATTCGCCGGATACTTTGTAAGATATGTCTCAATTGAATCTAAGCTTACGCGCTCGATCCCAGCTTGAATCTCATCCAAACTTCGAATCCGGCCACAAATCCACCAGTCAGAGGCATTCGAAGAGGCTCTTGAGCTAGTGGATTCTTCGCCAATGACTAGGGCAGCGCCCAAATTAGCCTTGGCCCGCGCCAATTCTTCCTCGCTTATGGTGCCAGACAATCGCCGTAACTCGGTTACGATCACATCCATGGTTTCCTGAGCGCGTTCAGTTGTAGTTCCGGCATACACCGAGACGGTGCCATACTTGTCGCTCGACGAATGGCGCGCGTTCACGCTGTAACACAACCCGCGCTTCTCTCTAACCTCGATAAACAACCTTCCAAACATCCCGCCGGATAAAATACCCGCCACCAACTTGGCGTCGTAGTAGGTCGAATCCGCAAAAGGTGCTGACGGATAAGCCATTACAATCTGCACCTGCGCCGACTCTTCTTGGATATGATACGATTGATGTGGTGTAATCTCACCGAAGGGAACACGCTCCTTGGCCCTACCCTTCCAGCCGCCAAAGCAGCGCTCAGCAATTTCTCGCACCTGCGCCGTGGAGATTTTTCCAGCCACCGAGAGCACGGCCCCTTCGGGACGAAACTCCTCCTGCCAAAGATTTCGCAATTGTCCGATATCGGTGGCACGTAGTCCTTCCTCTGTTCCAAGAGACGGCCGCCCATACGGCATGGGATAATACCGTTTTGCCAGCTCCACCATGGCTCGTTGCGAGGGATTATCTTTTAAACTCAGTATATCTTGAAGCAATACACTGCGGATATTCTCGATCTCCGCTTCAGGCAGGCTAGGCTGTTGCACAATCAAAGAGATCAACTCCAGTGCACGTCCGAGGTTCTCTGCCAATAGAGCCCCGCGCAAGGAGTACCTTTCCATCTCGGCGCCCTCGCCATGTCTAATGCCCTTTTCTTCAAAAGCCTGAGATAGGGCGCGCGAATTGTATTCTCCCGCTCCGCGCGTGCAAAGCTCCATCAATATTAGACTTGCCCCAACCTTAGCGTCGTCATCCATCACGATTCCACCGGGGATAAGGAGCTCGTGTGGAATCTCCTCTACAAGCAGAGTTAGACCGTTCGAGAGCTTTTCTACTGCAATCATATCTTTCCGGGCACCTTATAAAATATCCGCCAATGTCTTGTTTTGAATTTCGTCGTTGCGCACAAATAAGCCAAAAACTTTAGAAACCTGCTCTGGATAATAGATGGCCCGACCGGATTTAAAAAGAGCTTCTCTTAGGTCAACTAGTTTTATCTTATCCGGCGCGCGCAAAAAGGTTAAGGGAGCGTCTCTAGAGTCACCGCGAGAGACGATGCCATCGGATTCAAGGGCATCCAAGGCGGGCTTTAGAACAACAGAGCTACACCCCAAGGCCTCGCAAATCTCAAGGTCGGAGGGAGGCTTTCGCCCTTCGTTAAAGGCGCGCGCTATCATAACTAGCGCCTGCACCACTAATAGTAAGCGGCCGTCCCCGATACTCATAACTCCACGTTTGAAGAGCTTGCCCGTGCGCGGGAGATATTGCGCTTGATAGCTGCACTCTGCTCCAAAAAGGACGATGGTCCAGGCGCAATAAAGCCAGAACAAAAATATCGGAATTCCGGCCACGGTTCCATAAACAGTGCTATAACTTGAGAAGCGCTCGATGTACGCGGCAAAGACGGACTTAGCTATTCCAAATAAAGCGGCGGCGATGACGGCGCCGAAAACTGCTGAACGGAACCTAACAGGAGCTTTTGGAACTAAGTAATAAAGCAACGTGAAGGCCGAGAAATCTATTAAGAATGGAAAGAGCGCGCGGTAAGCAACTTCCCAAAACCTAGAAGTTGGAAGGAAGTTCAAGTAAGGTTCGACTTGAAGGCTCGCAAAAAAGTAAGTCCCGGAAATTAGCAGGGCCGGAAAAATCAGAATTATGGCGCAAAAGATCTGAACCCGGTGAGCGATACTTCTAGGTTCGTGCACTTGCCAGACTTCGTTTAGCGCGTACTCTATGGAGTTTAAAAGCAAGATGCAGGTCAATACCAGAAAGGATATTACTAGGGCATTTAAGGAAGAGATGCTTTGACTAAAGACTGTCAAATATTCAATCACCGTATCCACCGTTTGCAAGTCGGGTACGAACTGCTTGAAGATAAATTTTCTTACGTCGGCCACGTATTGATTAGAAACGGCGAAAGAGGAAAAAATCCCAAAAACTAAAGTGATTGCCGGCACTAACGAAAGCAGTGTGGTGTACGCCAAAGAGGCGGCCTTAGAGAAGCCATTATCCCAATAAAATCTGTCGGCAGAAGATAGAACGGCGCGGAAAAAATAGCGCAATTCATCGTACAGCCACTGGAAAAACCCCTTTGGCTTGGAGAGCAATTCGCGCACCTCCTCAAGAACGTCGATTTTGGCTGCACCCATAAGATAAAACGCCGTTAAGCTTAATTTTCGCTACTTTTAGTTAGGATGAACCCAAAGCTGCTTTAGTGCTATGATTATAGATGTATGAGCTACTTCTGTCACCGCTGTGGAAAGCTATTAGATTTGGGCTCGAATGCATTTACAGCCCGTAACGACGAGTGCCCAAGTTGCAGGAGCGATCTGCATGTGTGTTTGAATTGCAAACATTTCGAACGGGGCGCCTACAACGACTGCCGCGAGTCTCAGGCTGAGAGGGTGGTCGAAAAGGACAGACGCAATTTTTGCGATTACTTTTCCTTCGGAAATGGCAAGAGTGGCACGGCATCCAGTTCTAAATCCGAGGCGCTTAAAAAGCTTGATGACATCTTTAAGTAGCTCCGTGCACTGGACTGTCGGGCTCAACAGGTTTTTCATCAGGGATACCGAGTTTGTCCATCTTGTACTTCAAAATTCTGCGGCTTATCCCCAACAGTTCGGCTGCTTTGGTTTGCACCCAATTGGTTTTTCGTAAGGCCTTAAGAATCATCTCGGATTCAAAGACCCGTTCGGCATCCTCGAAATTTAGCCCCTGCACTATACCCCCTGGGCCTCCTTCCGGCCGTAAGGTGTCGTACACATTTCTACCTTTTATACGCTTGGGCAGAATATCGTCAGAGATCTGGTCGATGGGAGAAAGCGCCATCAGGCTTTCAATCACATTCTCCAGTTCTCTGGCGTTGCCCGGCCAATCATATGAGATCAGTGTTTGCATGGCTGATTCTTCGAAGCTGAGCTGCCTGCCTGTATAGACAGGCGAGAATTTCTTTACAAAATGCTCAACTAGCGCTGGAATATCCTCAAAGCGATCTCTTAACGGCGGAATTTTTAAATTAATTACGTTAATACGGTAATAAAGGTCCTGCCTAAACTTCCCCTCTTTGATTAGCTCTTCTAAGTTCTTGTTTGTAGCAGTAACAATTCGCACGTCGACTTGCACGGGCTTGGAGCGTCCTACCGGATAGAATTCTTGCTCTTGAAGGAAGCGCAACATTTTAACTTGTACAGCTAAACTCAGCTCTCCAATCTCATCCAGGAAAAGAGTTCCACCGTTGGCTAATTCGAAATGCCCAAGCCGCTTCTCTACCGCGTGGGTAAAGGCGCCCTTTTCATGCCCAAATAATTCAGATTCGATTAAACTTTCGGGAATAGCGGCGCAGTTGATGGCAATAAAGGGTCCCTTTGCACGGGTGCTTAGGTTATGAATCTGCTTTGCGACTAGTTCCTTGCCCGTTCCGGACTCACCTGTAATTAGTACTGTGGTATCCTTTCCGGCGATTTGGCGAACTTTTTCGAACATATCAAGCATGGTGGCGGCACGCCCGACCATGGGCCCGAAATCTGCAGTTAGCTGTAAAGACTCTCGGCCCCTGCGTTCACGCGCTTCTATGCGCTCGCTTTTTGGAGAAAGGTCCAGAGTCTGCACTATAGTGGATGTTAAAGCCTCAACGTCAAACGGTTTATTAAGGTAATCAACGGCTCCACATTTCATGGCGTCTACGGCAGCTCGTACCGTGGCGGAAGCGGTTAGCATAATAACAGGGATATTGCTGCCACGATCTTTTAACTTGCGAAGGGTTTCTAGCCCATCCAAGTTCGGCATCATCAGATCAAGTAGTATCAGGTCGGGGCGAAATTCGTCCAATAACCCAAGCGCTACTTCGCCATCTTGCGCTACGCCGACATCAAAACTGCTCTTCAACAGCAAGGAGAGCGAATCACGAATTCCAGCTTCGTCGTCCACTACCAAGACTTTTTTCTTATTGCTCACCTGAGGTTAGATGCCTGGGCGTTCAAAAACGTACCGTCGAATGTGCATTTTTGTGTTTCGCTGCAAATTCAGGGGCTTAGGGCTGGGGATCGTACCTGCTCATTACGTTAGGAACGTCCTTTCACCACCAAGACACAAAGTCACAAAGGGGCACCAAGTCATCCGATGCCGCGTTCGCTCGTGTGGTCAAGAGTCACTTGGTGCCCCTTTGTGACTTTGTGTCTTGGTGGTGAAAAGGAATTCTCGAAACCCTCTCTGCCCCCTCGATACATAAGATGTTCAAAGTGGACGCGCTCTTAAGCGGCCCCTTCCATCTCGGCGATTGCATCTTTTAGCGAGAGTCTAATCTTTCCCTGACGATCTATCTCTAACACTTTCACATGCACCTCATCGCCTTCTCTAACGACGTCGGTAACACGATTTACACGGCCTGCTGCCAGCTGCGAAATGTGCACTAGGCCATCTGTGCCCGGCAAAATTTCAACGAAGGCTCCGAAGTCAGCGATACGCTTAACCACGCCCTTGTATATCTTACCGATTTCGGCCTCGCGTGTGATGCTGTTCACGATCTCGATCGCGGCTTTAAGTTTGGCTTCGTCACTCGAGGCGATACTTACCGTACCGTCATCGGCAACTTCCATCTTTACGCCAGTAGACTCGGTGATCGACCGGATTGTTTTGCCTCCGGGTCCGATGATATCGCGAATCTTATCCTGGTTGATTTTGATAGTAACAATTCTGGGAGCGTGCCTGCTCATGCTCTCTCTGGCCTTGGTGATGGCTTTGGCCATCTCACCCAGAATATGCAAGCGACCGTCTCTAGCTTGGGCCAGCGCCTTACCGACCGTATCCTTATCGAGCCCCTTGATCTTGATATCCATTTGGAGAGCGGTGATTCCCTTTTCGGTTCCACACACTTTAAAATCCATATCTCCAAGGTGGTCCTCGTCGCCCAAGATATCCGTCAGGATAGCGGTTTGCGCGCCTTCCTTCATCAATCCCATGGCCACGCCGGCGACCGGGGACTTGACCGGAACTCCCGCATCCATCAGCGCCAGGCTCGAGCCGCAAACGGTAGCCATCGAGCTTGAACCGTTTGATTCGGTGATTTCGGAAACTATGCGCAACACATACGGGAAGGCCTTTTCGTTCGGCAGAACTTTACTTACTGCCCTTTCGGCTAAGGCTCCGTGCCCGATCTCTCGCCGACCCGGTCCACGCATCGGCTTGGTCTCACCAACCGAGAACGGGGGGAAATTGTAATGCAACATGAAGCGCTTTTCCCCGGCTCCGCTTAGATCGTCTATGATCTGCGCTTCTGAATCGGTGCCAAGCGTCACGACCACTATAGCCTGGGTCTCTCCGCGGGTGAACAAGGCCGAGCCATGCGTGCGCGGCAAAAGACCGAGTTCAATTGAGATCGGGCGAACTGTGACTAAATCGCGACCGTCGATTCTGGTGCCATTCGCAAACACCATCTCTCGTACCATGGTGTATAGAGTGTCCTCGAATACCTTGCCGCATTCCTTGCCGACTGACGCAGCTTTATCAGAGTCCAGACCTTCCTTAATAAACTCAAGTGAGAGTTCCTCTTTCAGTTTCGAAGCCGCATCTCTCCTCTCAAGTTTATCCTTAATGCGAATGCATTTTTCTAATTTCGGTTTGAGAAATTTTTCTATGTTCTTGATTAACGTCTGATCTCTTTCGGCCGGCTTGAAGTCCACCTTTGTCTTGCCGTATTTTGATTGTAGATCGAGCTGCATCTTAATAAGAGGCTGCATTTCTTGATGGGCAAAGAATAGCGCCTCTAATACTTCGGCTTCACTGGCCTCTTCGGCGCCGCCTTCCACCATAACGATCGCATCTTTAGAACCCGCCACGACAAAATTGAGGGTGGCCTTTGAGCAACTAGAGATAGAGGGGTTAATGACTAATTTGCCGCCGATGCTGGCAACACGCACTGCTGCTATCGGGCCTTCAAACGGCGCCTCGGAAAGAGTTAGCGCGGCCGAACCACCCACCACTGCCAAAACGTCCGTATCGACCTCAGGGTCGGAGGAAAGCACTGTGGCCACAACTTGAAGTTCGCGATTGAACCCTTCCGGAAAGAGCGGGCGACAGGGTCTATCAATAATGCGAGAGGACAAGATCTCTCTTTCGCTGAGCTTACCTTCGCGCCTAAAAAATCCTCCTGGGATCTTCCCTCCGGCATACGCTTTTTCGACGTAGTCGATGGTAAGCGGAAGAAAATCACCATCTTTTTGGGGGCCTACACAGGCAGTCACGAGCACGACCGAATCACCGCACTTTACGAGAGCGGATCCACCGGCTTGTCGCGCTACTCGACCTGTTTCGATACTAAACTTGCGCCCATGAAAATCCAATTCAGCGATATGCATAGTTACTCCTAAATAGTTTGCTTTGGATAAACAAAAACAGATGAGCTACGAGTGATTCTCGCAAGCTTCACCGGTCGTCGATCTAAATTGACGAAATTATACTGTGACAAATAATACCGTGACAAAGGAACTTACTTTCTTAGTCCCAATTCCGAAAGGGTTAACCTATAGCGATCAATCTGATCAACTTTTAGATATCCTAGAAGATTCTTTCTTCGCGATACCATTCGGTGTAGCCCGCGCTTTGAGTGTTCGTCGTTGGGATGAGTCTCAAAATGTTTTGTTAGCAATTCAATTCTCTTTGTAAGAAGAGAGACCTGCACTTCCGGCGATCCCGTGTCCTTCTCATGCCTTTTCAGCTTTACGTTTGTTGCGCCCTTGTTAGGAATCTCGCTTGATCCCATCTATAGTCATCTCCTAAATCACAGACTTAGACCTCACAGAAGTTCTCTGGGGTCGGTCTTTACGGTAAAGTTTTATTCTTTTAAAACGTTGGGATATTAGCAGCTTAGGTAAAAATTGTAAAGTGGTAGCACTTCAATGGGCAGGTACATCTCCGGAGGCCTTAACAAACCTGCCGAAAGACCTATCAAAGCTAAAATATTAGCCATTTTAGCGGCCCCCAGCTCGATGTCCGGCGGGAAGCAGCCCGGGACAGCATCAAGCCTTCTGTAGCTCGATCGTAGCTTCTTCCAGGCGGCGCAAGGTTTTCTCTTTGCCTAAGGCCGCGAAACTCTCAAACAATGGCGGAGTGACTTTCTTACCGGTTACGGCGATTCGCAAAACAACAAATACCGGTCCTACCTTGAGCCCTAATTCCTCAGCCAAGGCACGCAATGCGGCCTCTATTGCAGATGGTTCAAAAGTTGCTAGAGCACTTAATTTTCCAACAGCTGTTCTCAAGATCTCAATTGCCTTGGGCTTATCAACCCCTTTCTGGAACATCTCGGGAAGGTCACGGTGGATCTGGTCTCTACAGAGGAATTCAACCATTGGTGGCACTTCAGGCAAGGTACGCACTCGTTCCTTTACGTGAGGGGCGATAATGGCCCACGCAGTGGCGCTTGGTGCGAAGCCCGCCTTTTCGAAGTACGGCTGACAATACTCGGTAAATTGCGAATCGCTTGAATTTCTTAAGTAGATACCGTTCATCCAATTTAGCTTGTTGTAATCGAATACCGCGGAAGCGTTATTGATATGATCGACTGAGAATCGCTGAATAAGCTCCTCCCTCGTGAAGACCTCTTGCTCTTCGCCCTCTCCTGGAGACCAGCCCACTAAGGTTGTATAATTAACCAGTGCTTGCGACAGATAACCCTGCTCTTTAAAGACCTCAAGTGAGGTGGCTCCGTGACGCTTGGATAGTTTCTTGCCATCGCTTCCCAGCACAACTGGCAAATGGCAGAACTTCGGCTTTTCCCATCCTAGGGCATCGTAAAGCAAGACGTGCAAGGGTAACGAGGAGAGCCACTCGTCACCGCGCAGGACATGCGAGATCTCCATATCGTGGTCGTCAACCACAACCGCCAGATGGTAAGTAGGGAAATTATCACTCTTTAGCAAGACCGGATCTCTCATGGGCACGCTGTCCCAAGAAACCAGCCCCTTGACCCCATCTTCCACTCGGATTGAAACCTTGTGCGGCATCTTAAAACGTACGACGTGGCGCTTGTCGGCAGGCACATCGCGTGTGCGACAGTACCCGCTGTAGCCCGGGAGCTCTTTGCGCGCCATTTGCTCGAAACGCTCGCGCTCCAGCATCTCGGAGGTACAGTCGCAGCGATATGCTACGCCAATCTTAATAAGTTCCTCGGCGATCTCACGATAGCGCGGGAGTCTTAAACTTTGAATATACGGCCCGAACGTGCCCCCTACTCCTAAACCTTGGCACGGCTCACCAATCTTGCTGAGCTCCTCTTCTGAGGGGCCCTCATCGATCTCTATACCTAACCATTTAAATGACTCAAGCACATACTTAATGGCGCCAGGCACGCGACGTTCCTGATCTGTATCTTCAATGCGAAGCAGGAATTTCCCGTCAAAATGCCGAGCCAAAAGCCAAGCATAGATAGCCGTTCTAAATCCACCAATGTGCTGGAATCCGGTAGGGCTTGGGGCAAAACGAGTGCGTACTTTCATATAGGGCGACTACTATATCAGAAAGTCACCAAAAACCAACTGCCGCAAAAAAGCAGGACTCCGCTGTATAAGAGAAGCAGCAAAAAGGAGAATCTCAGAGACTTTTCTTTTCCCCAAAGCCCAAAACTCCAACACCA
>CAZVWV010000012.1:22813-40972 GCA_964631745.1 uncultured Bdellovibrionales bacterium | reverse complement strand
GGTTAACATAAAGGCCCTTCTTTAGGGAGTAGTTTTCTACTTCTCGTGAAGTAGGACTTGGGCTAGGCTTGGGAGAGTTTGGCGAACTGGAGTTTTCTCGCCCAATAGACTTATACCCAGCTTTGCGATTTAATCACTTTCATGGCGTCCATTCCAGAAAGACCGCAGTCTGAGTCATCTAATGCTGCTGACGGCGAAATTTTAAATGAAGCGCAAAGCTTGCGTGCGGAATTATCCGAACGAGACGCTCGCTTAGCAAGGCTCCTTACTGATTTTAACCGCCTCAAGAAGGACCACGAAAATCTAAAACTCGCATTTGACGGCGTCTTGAGCTCACATTCATGGAAGCTTACAGCTCCGCTTAGGTTGGCGCTCCGCCTAAGGCGTAAGCTCTGGCCCCTACTTCGCTTTCAGCGGCTGAGCTTGACGGCCACCCCAGTTAACGCACTGGCGCCAGTTGGCCCCGATTCGTACAAAATAACAGGTTCTACCCCTTACCTTGCTCTAAATCCTGTTCGAGGCGCGCTCTCAGGGGGCTTTGCTCTGTTCTCGGGCCGTCTTGCTTCAGAAAAGCCACACATGTTCATGACTTTTTACTGGGAGGGAGCTTCCGGTTACGGCATATTAGAACGGCTAATGTTGCCGTTTCCGACTGGCGAGCATGCTTGTCATCTTGTGAAGCTACCCAGTGATGTTAAGAGCTTAAGAATAGACCCATTTGACGGCGAAGGAACTTTTGGTCTTAGCGAACTCTCACTTCAGCCGCTTGGGTCGCTTCAGGTTGCGCTTTTTCTTCTTAAAAAACATTTCGCCCCCGTAATTACAGATCCTGAGCGCATGCTTCGAAAAGTTTGGAAAGCCGTCTCAATCTTACGAACCGGAGGCTTTGGGGCGCTTCGCGCCAAGCTCTTTGCTGACAGCTATTCGGCCAACTACGAGGAATGGGTGCGGCGCTTTGATACGCTGACAGACAAAGACCGCGAAAAAATTAGGTCGAAGGTAGATAACTTAAGGCAAAACCCGCTTATCTCTGTCTTGATGCCGACTTTTAACACGCCCGCCGATTGCCTTAGGCGCGCGATCGAGTCCGTGATAAAGCAGCTTTACCCAAACTGGGAGCTCTGCATCGCAGACGATGCTTCTACGGACCCTCAAGTAAAGCTCATTCTGGAAGAATATAAAGCCTTGGATTCCCGTATTAAGGTTACTTATCGCCAGGAAAATGGGCATATATCGAAGGCCTCGCAGTCGGCCTTAGAGCTTGCTTCGGGAGAGTATCTTGCCTTGCTTGATCATGATGACGAATTAACCGAGGACGCTCTTTATCAGGTTGTGGAAGAGATCGGCGCCCATCCTGATGCAAATCTAATTTATAGTGATGAAGATAAAATTGATCGCTTTGGCAACCGACTAAACCCCTACTTTAAATCCGATTTAAATATCGAGATGCTCAGAGTGCAGAACTTCATCTGCCATTTGGCTGTCTACAAAACAGAGCTAGTGCGAAAGCTCGGCGGATTTCGCGAAGGCGTCGAGGGCGCGCAGGACTGGGATTTGGTGCTGCGGGTGATTGACGCTTCGGCTGAGGGCCAGGTTCGTCATATTCCGCATATTCTTTATCATTGGCGTATTATAGAAGGCAGCACCGCGCAAAACACGGCGGGCAAGCCCTATGTTATGAAGGCACAGGTCCGTGCCGTTTCGGATCATTTGGCTAGACGCGGCCTGGGGCAGGCTAAAGTTGAGATTCTGGAAGATATCTCGCAATTGAGGGTGCATTATGCCCTTCCATCCCCTCTTCCGTTGGTTTCGATTATTATGCCGACAAAAGACCAGGCCAAACTCTTGCGACGATGCTTGCAAAGCATTCTTAAGCTCACAACATATAAAAATTATGAGATTCTTCTTGTAGATAACGGCAGTCAAGAAGAGGATACCTTCACGCTCTTTAAAGAGTTCGAATCGGACTCGCGCATCCGCGTAATACGGGATGACTCCCCTTTTAACTATTCGCGCATAAATAACCAAGCTACGAAATTAGCCAGGGGTGAGATCTTTGCATTCTTGAACAATGACCTGCAAGTAATTTCGCCCGAGTGGCTCTCGCAGATGGTCTCGCATGTCGTCCAGCCGGACGTGGGCGTAGTAGGTGCCAAACTTTATTTCCCAAACGATGCAATTCAACACGCCGGAGTTATACTCGGAATCGGCGGCGTGGCCGGACATAGCCATAAAGGGCGGCCCAGAAGCGATGTGGGATACTGGAACCGTTTGGTTATCCCGCAAAATCTCTCTGCTGTCACGGCCGCTTGTGCGGTGGTGCGGAAAGAAGTTTTCGAGGCGGTCGAAGGCTTCGAGGAGCGGGAGCTCTCAGTTGCCTTTAACGACGTGGATCTATGTTTACGCATCCGCCAAAAAGGATATCTTGTAGTGTATACGCCCTACGCTGAGCTCTACCATTACGAGTCAGCTAGCCGTGGATACGAGAACACTCCAGAGAAATTCCGGCGCTTTGAACAAGAGATTGAGAATATGAAGCGACGCTGGGCCAGAAAACTGGAGCACGACCCCTACTACAATCCAAATTTAACGCTGATTTCTGAAGATTTCGCCTACGCCTTTCCGCCACGCGCTAGGAAGCCTTGGCGGGAGTGAGTGGAACGCGCTGGGCTTTAGCTGACCAGATTATCTAACCATATTCCTTTACACAAACCATATTTATGGTCTATAATCAAAGCATGACCATTTATAATATTGTTGAAGCCAAAACCTATCTATCAAAGCTAATTAAGGATGCGCTTGCCGGAAAAACGGTCTTGATCGGAAAGCGATCGCAGCCCCTGGTAAAATTGTCAGTGTTCGATCCTAAGAAGAGACAGCTTGGTTTGTACGACAACCAAGGCTGGATAGCAGACGATTTCAATGCTCCCTTAGAGGACTTCAAAGAGTATGAATAGCCAATTTCTGCTTGATACTCAGAGCTTCCTATGGCTTGGGATGCAAACCTCCATGCTTTCCAGGAAAGCCAAGGCCTTGCTCGAGAATAGCGACAACTCAATGTATCTAAGCGTCGCATCGGTTTGGGAGATTTCGATTAAGAAATCGATTGGAAAATTAAAGCTTCCCGTGCCCACAACAACTTTTGTCAGCTCGGTTTGTCAAGCCAACGGAATCAGCACGCTCGTTATAGAAACTGAACATGTGATTGGGGTTGAAGAGATTGAAAGAATTCACGGGGATCCGTTTGACAGGCTTCTGGTTTCCCAGGCACGCCATCTAGGGCTAACTATTTTAAGTAGTGACGAGATCTTTGATCGCTATAAGATAAAACGCGTTTGGTAGCTTACGGCACCCGTGTGGCAAGCTTAACGGCGGGTAGTATCTTTCAGCCCCGCCCTGGTAACATCGCGTAACAGTAAATAACTTTCCCATCCGGAGCTACCTGTGTCTCGAAATGGTACACAGCCATAACGGGATCGCGCACAGCATTTTCGATAAAATCTTGATTATGCGTGTCGATGATCACCCGCCCTCCCGGAACTGTAAGGGCGGTTTGCACAACTGACTCGATTGTTGATGCTTGTTCAGCCGCTGACAGGTGCGAAGCGGGCTCATTTAAGAAGTATAGCGGGGATTCGCCGGGTAAGTTGAACATCTCCGCCATATTTTTGCGCTCGGTCTCATGGACACTCCTGCCAGATTCGTGATTGATGGTGGCAGACTTCCCTATTAGCGCGATTGCGCCGTGAATATGTAAGTTTCCCTGCTTTGCTGCGGTAATTCCAAAGGCCTGCCAAGAGAGCTGAATGAGGAAGTGCTGCAGCAGCCCCGTGGTGGTCTTACCCGACTTCTCGCTTCCGCTATAAACCGTAACGGGGGTGTCAGCAGGTGAATCGTTGCGAAATCCTAAGCTCTCGGGATATACAATATTGTAGCCCTCTCGATAATACGCGGGTCGACTGGGATCTGCGCTTACTGCGTTCCAGTAACCCTTCTTCACCAGTTTCGCAACTTCGACAAAGACCCCGAAGGTTTGAAGGGTCTCGTGATAATCCCTTAGACTCTTTTTAACATCGGTAATACTAATCCAAGTTTCGGAAAAGTAATCCGGCGTAAATCGCCCAAGTGCCGTTTCCACACCCTCCAAATCCCCGGCAATCAAACAAAGGTATGGGCTATCGGATGTGCGCAAAAGACGGGAGCACTCATTAAGCGCCGCCCTTCCGGCCTGAATACTTTGGAAGGCAGATTGAGCACGGCTCACGATTTGCGAGTTTCTCTCTACACTTGAGCGCGCAAGTTCTTGCCGAAAGGCCTCAAGCAAACTAACTTCCCGTTCTTGGCCTGATATCCTAAGCGGGCAGAACAGTTCGGCATAGCCTTCGAGGGCTTGATAGGCAAGATTTTTACTCCTTCTTAAGTTTGCGAAGTCGCCCACCTTGCTAAGCTTAAGTATCACAGCCTGGCGCGCTTCAATCTGATATAAGTTCCGACAGGGACGAAAGATCTCGCGCCAAATAATTTTGGCTTCATTTAAACGGATACCTTGAAGGTCCTCCGGGAGGTGCGTGGCCTGGAAGTCAGGGCGATCCGCCATGACTAGCTCACTTCTGTCCCATCGAACCAGACAGGGGGCGGGATTTTTATTTGTGATTAAACGCCGGAGCGCTCCTTTAGCGTGCCCTAGTAGTGCTGCCGTGCGCTGGGCTGTTGACAGTTGCGGCATACTGGCGGGAAACGGCGCTCGGTCTTTTGCTGAACGCGCAAACGAAAGCGCGCGCTGGGTAGGATGATCTGGCATCTGAATTACAACTTCGGGCGGAACAAGCTACGGGTGGCGACTGCCCACCAGCATCGGTTAGCTATTTTACGCAATAGTTTGAGGCTACTCAAATTTGCGACCTATTTTGGCGCCAAAATTGTACTGCCAAAGCCCACCTGCAAACTGGTGCATACCACCACATATTTCTCAGTTATTTTGGTAAGTTATATCGAGTTCAGGGACAAGAGTTTACCGCTGTGTGCGTTTTCCTCTGGCTTTCGAGCGACACACCTTTGCCCCTTTGATTCCGGGAATCCTATAGCGTTTCACCCGGAAAGTGCGCCATGACCGAATAACTTGCATAACACCGGCCGAATTTGGTATCGCTAGTGTCTATGTCCGCCAAAAACAGCCCGTGCAAGTTAGTCGTTCCCGCTAAGAGCTCGCTGGCTCCCCTCTCCCATCAGCGGCTTTTATCAGTGGAACTTTTGCAAGTTTGTGAGAGGTTGGAATTTTTAAATCAGGTTCCCCAGACTATAGAGCTAACTGGAGTGGAATTTGGCTCGTTGAACTTGGCGGCTGAATTAATAAAGCTGGCGCGACAGTATTTGGGTGACGCTCCGCTTGCGTTGGCCAAAGTTAAGTTATGCCCCAAGATTGTGGGAGCACTTTCGGTGCTTACAGAAGTTGGGGTTAATTTCTTGGAGCTACAGTACCATAATGACCAGAGCTCGCTTGGGCTCTTACGCCAGGGCGCGCACGAGTTTTCGCGGGGCGGGGTTTCGGAATTTGGGATTAGTTTTCAGTTTGGTGACTCCGGAAGAACGCTTTCGAGATTCCGTGAGGAGCTTTGCGCACTTGCGGAACTTTCTCCAACTTACATTAAGGTCGAACCTTGCTTAAACTTTAGCAAGTGGCCGCTATTTACAAAGAGCGCTTACTCGTACGCCTTAAGCGAGAATCTCTATCAAACTTTCTGTGCCAGTTTAGATGCGCTGGGATATGATAAACTGCACACTGATTTTTTTGTACGCAGGAACACAAACACGAGAACAGCCTTCGTCCCTCCCCCGAATTGCACCATTTTTGGGATCGGTCCCTCCGCTAAAAGCCGCATTGTTGAAGGACCGGGATTAATAAGAGAAGAGATTAATTTTCCGGACGAAGCCTATGAGCTTGCGATATTAACGGGCAAGCCTTACAAAAAAGTTGAGCGTTATTTGCAGCCGCGCGAGCACGCGCTTGATATGTTACTGTACCTGCTCGCAAGCGGACCGGGCTTGGCAGCAGATGACTTTAGCGCGCTCTTTAAGACGGATTTGCGGGAGAGCGCCGAATATTTTTTTAGTTCGCTGGTGGAGTCGGAGTATCTGGATGAAGAGGCAAGCACCTACAAGTTTACCTATAAAGGTTTTCTGGCGAGAGATTTGCTCTTTAAGGAGCTAGAGCTTGCGCCTTGTTGGGGTGGGGAGATAGCAGGTTGGTGAACGCTACATTTTAGGTCTGACGCAGCTTTCCTGCGTATCGTCGCTTATAATATCTTCGACGCCACCCCGCTCGGATACGGTCGCGTGTGGGTGGCCCTTGCGTGCCCGCTCCGCAAGTCTCAGATGCGTATCGTCGCCTTCATCCACGACACGGTAGATCGTCAAAATAGAAGCAACACCTAGATTGTTTTAAGAATCTAGGTGTTGCTTCTATTTTGACGATCTACCATCGTAGAAGCGCCCGTTGATTCCTATAACTTAAATCGCTTTAAACTCAATTCTGACATAAAAATGCGAACTGTATCGATTCACCGGGTTATGAGATTGGCTACATCTTCTCCGAGTACCCCCCCCCTACTAAAAAGGCCCGCGTATAGAATATTTCCTGAGAGTCTTTAGCTGGGAGCGACCTCTGGTTATGTAGTTCCGATTTTCCAGTCGCACCGCCCTTGAATATTCCTCTCTGTATAATCCTAGAAAGAGCTGGCTCGTTTGTATGCCTTGGTTTTGAGTCATATTAGTGTGATATCGACAGGAACGGTTGTTGCAGTTTGAACACCTGGGTGCGAAGCTGGCTTCTTGTGGCCCGAAAGCCAGAACATGCTTTTCAAAATTAGGGGTTGGGTAGAAAAAAGTCTGGGACAGCAAGAGACAATAGACCAAAACAGAAAGGACTGTGGCCATGAATACGCAAATTCAGTCTTTCCGAATGATCGCTCGGGACCCTTGGCGATTCCTGTACATCTGTTGGTTCTACACCTGGAAGTGTTTGGCGCTTCTGGGATTGGGGGTGGCTGTAGTCATCGCCCGGCGACAACACAAGGTTGCTGAGCCGGAAGGAATAGTCAGCCTGTTCTTGGTCGGAGCGGT
This sequence comes from uncultured Bdellovibrionales bacterium, assembly GCA_964631745.1. GTDB lineage: Bacteria > Bdellovibrionota_C > UBA2361 > UBA2361 > JBGSMV01 > CAZVWV01. The sequence continues at coordinate 33,853 of CAZVWV010000012.1, read as the reverse complement.
CTTTGCTGGACTCATGCAGTTCGAACTTTCGGATCTAATCGGTAAGTTAGAACCGTGGTGGCCGCTTCGGACTAGACAGAGGGTCTTCTTTTTAGTCGCGCCGCTAGCGATACTTGGGGCTGGCATCGCGATGCTGCAGCTCTTCCCGGTTCACGGGGTGCTACTAGTGCTGACATGTACATTCTTATGCTGGCTGCGCCTGAGAGCGGCAGGCCCTTAAGAGGTTGCTTGCTTGCCAGGTAAGCTGGAGGTTCGTACCTTACCGTGCTGCGGTTCTAGCGGTGAGGCACACTCCTTTGCTAAGTTCGTTTTGAAGTGTAAAGGAGCGTACCTCATCAAAAGGTTAAGTAAGAGAGCCTGTAGGGCTCTGCGGATTGGCTCGCCCTAAGCAACTATAAGATAACTTATGCGGCGCACTTTAGCTGCACCCAGTCAGCCTATTTCGGCTCAATTCTTCTTATATCAGATATTAGGTCAAAATCCCTGTCGTAGCTCACGATTCTCGACAGATTATTGCGCATGGCCACGGCGGCGTGCATCCCATCCCGGGTTGATAGCTTTGTCGTGGCCGCGAGGATACGTTGAGCTAGGAAGACATCCTCCTTAGTAACTGACAAAATCGTAATTCCAAGTTGCATTATGTACGCGATTAGCGTGTTAGCCTGTTCTGCCTTTCCAATCGAACGGTAGCGATGCAGGATCTCTTGTAGAACTTCACTACTTGTAAAAGCCAACGTAGCGCTTCCAGAGGCGATAATCTTAGTAAGATATCTTAAAGACGGCTTTTTCTGCGGACTCTCCGTTCCCGCTGCATACATGAAGATATTTGTATCAACAAAAACCACGCTAATCCTCAAGGCGCCCCAAAGTACCCTCTTTGTTCATCTTCTTAACGGAGGAGATGGGAAGATTAAGCTTTGCCATTGCCTTAATCACATCCTCAGGCTCCAACTTATTCAAAGTGGTAGCGGTATTTCTGTCCCGCTCGGCTGCCTTTAGTGCAATGCGCCGCATCCACTCCGCTGCAGATATTTTGTAAAGTTTTGCAATAGAGCGAATAAGTTTCTCGTCTTGCGCGCTAAATGGCACCTGGATTCTTTTAATCTTACTCATACTCGGAGTATACTCTGAGTATGGGTAGGATTCAAGATCCAAGTTGGATTTTAGGCCCGCGTTTCTACCCATCAGTAGCAAAAACTCAAGTTTCACTTCAGGGAGCTGGCTATAATGGCTTTCTGGCAAGAGAAAGAAAGATACTTTGCTCCCCCAAACTCAATTCTTAACCTTCGCTTCAACTGATGCAGCGAAACGGATGGCGGCCTCAAGCCACTCTAGCCGCTGCATGGGCGTTGAGTTTCTGGCGCGAAAGAGGATGTCCTGCTTTTCTTGTTCTTCCCATGTCGTGGCGAAGGTTAGGCCATCTTTTATTGGCGGTTCTAGCTTATCTGTCATTTTTCAAAATCCTCAAAACCCGGCAGTCTTCTAGGTCTTTCGGGCGAGCGGCTAGCTCTTTCATACGAATTAGATGATCGGTAGAAAAAGCTGCATAGTTTAAGGATACACCAATAGCTTCGTGCTGGGCGACGGACTTATGGATGCCCGTAGCGGACGCGCTCCTGTGGAAATCTCAGTGGTTACAGTGATTAGACTCAAAACCGCCCCAAATTCGAAAGCTTTCGCTCCTGCCGCAGCGCTCGCGCCGCAGGCGTGTACCAGTCGTGCGCTTTAATCAGTTCGCGGGTGCGCGGCCGCGCCAGCGTGTCGGAAATTCCTAATTCCTGCCGCACCAGTTCATACTTCGCTAAGAAATCCTCGCGCCCTAGGTTACTGAGATCTGCGTCTATTAAATATCCGGAGAGTTTTGTCGTAGCTACCTGGCGCATGTTGTTTGGGCTGCCGTCTGCAACGAAGCGCGTGTCTTGAATCATAACCTGAACGGCTTTGCATTCTTCCTGGGTGTATCCGCCAAAAGATTGCATGGCCTCTATTGCGCACTTTGCACCTAGCACTTCGTTATCGGGCACGCGCTCAATAAACCCGGCGTCATGATAGGCTGCGCCTAACGCCAATAGATCTAGCTCCCTTTGCCTCAGATTATCGTGCACGCCAAAATACAGCGCTTCGTGCATTACATCGAGCGTGTGAGCTAAGTTGTGATAAACCAGTGCTTTGGGGAGCTTTTCCTCAAGATTAGTTAGGACGCTTGCTATAATCGGTAGCGCTTCGTATTGCGCCAGGAGTCTTTTTACCTCAGCCTCAAGCTCGTCCGGTTTTTTGTTCTCTGAATCTCTCAATTTACACTACCCCCCGCGCTCGCCGCAGATTGCGAGCATCACCAGTCACTTTGCATCCCTAACCGTATAAACACTACCATCTGGTCTTAAATAAAGCATCTGCATCTCTGCCAAATAAAACGGCCGGCTGCCGAGTCTTCCAAAGACACTTACTTGATGACCAGTCTCATCCACGGCGCGGTCACGGTCTAGCCCCTTTGAAACTGACATGGCCCGGCCATCTGTTTTTTTCCAGGCAATCAAGCGCGGCTTCACAACCGGGGAGAATCCGTAAAAACCTGGTACGGTTTCAGGATCCGTTAACTGAAGAACTTTTAACCCATTCCTGCCGTCTGCCACATACGCAAAAAGGCTGGCGTTCGTGGAAGCAACTTTTACATCCTGCACATCGCTTAACTGCCCATCGGCGGTAAATTTCTGGTAAAGCTCGGGCTTTTCCGGTCGCTCGATATCAACTATCGCTAACCCTTCAGCCCCGCAAGCAACATAGGCGTAGGTTCGCGCCACATAAAGCTTCCCGGCGTTTGCGAGCTTGCGCCTTGATGATTCAACCACCCGGGGTCTATCAAGCTCGGTAACATCTACAGTGACCAGCCCTTCTTCGGTAGTTACAAACAGATAGCGAAACTGTAAGGCAGCCGCGCGCGGCGCTCCTAACGAAACCCTCGCCCGCATTCGCGGCTCAAGCGGCTTATCCAGATCTAGAATGACAAGGCTGGTCTCGGTAAGAACATAAGCGTTCGTTCCACCCAGAGTCACAAAGCGTGCACCTGTCAATACGCCGCCTTCGTTCCAAGTCAGGGCTCTCTTTAAGAAATTATTCTGTGGGTCGCCATCTGACAAAGTGTCCACATTCACGAGAATTAACCCTTCCACGGCATCAACGATTACGGCGTAGTGGTAGATCTCGTGCAACTTGTCCTCCAAATTTTCCGGCAGGGCCTTACGCATCGGCGCAATCGGCATAGTGGTCGGAAGCTCAAACCCTGTAGCGTTTTGGCTTGGAACATGCAGATCCTGGCCCAGCGGAGAAACGGGCGATGTTGTGATTCGCTCAGAGAACCCTTTATTGGCGATATTTGCGACGTCATACACCCGAAATCCTCCCGTGCCAGAAGTCGTGTAGAGATACTCCCCCCGAAGCTGCACGGTATTGGTAACACCGCCCTCTGAAGCGTGCGAATAAGAGCTCTGTAACTCACGCCCGCGATCTTCGTGCGTCTTGAAAAAATCTGGGTAAGCGTAACGCTGCAGATAGCTTCCGATCACGGCCTGGGGCTCATCCCACTCGGTAACTTGAACCGCCTCGACACCGCCCTCACCTATTCCGAGCCAGGCATTTGCTCCCACAAAGTTCACAAAATTAGTGCCCAGTAAAAGTAGTTGCGCCATGATAGCGTTATTGTCGTTAGCCTCAGAGATGTGGCAATCCGTACAACCTTTGGTTTCGGTGGTGCGAACGGTGTGCGGAAAATGCGGCGCAAAGGCTTGACTGCTGTGGCCGGAAGCGGCGATAGGAGGCTGTTGTATATAAATCTTCTGACGGTTTATATCGCTTGAGCTAAGAACCAAGGCGCTGGAAGACCGCACCGGCACAATCTTACCGTCCTTTGCGGGACCGTGAAGTCCGAGCTGGAACATATCGTCTCGGGCGATCTGGGGGTTATATGAGGCCCAATTGCGCGTGGTTTTGCCGTCGTAATGTTTAGATTTTTGTTTCCAGTTGGCCTGAATCGGAAGATGGCATCCGGCACAGGCGGTAGTCCAAGAAGTATGGCAGGTGTAGCAAGCCATCTTCTCATCGGAGTGCGCCAGAAGTTTTGTGGAATCCGTGCTGGCGGAAATGTCCGTGAGACTTGGGAGCGGGAGACTTTGGAGCTGAGGAAGCTTTTCATTTCCTACAAACCGTCCCATAAGCTTAGCGCGCGCAGCTTTTGGATTGTAGGCTGCGCTTTTTGGGTCGACGGTATCTCGCACCTGCTTTACGACCCATTCGAGCCCCTTCGTTACATTTGAGCGCTGGTACAGCAGACCTTCTTTCCAATCAAAGAGCCGTTCTCCCCAAGGGTTTCGCATCAGAGACATATCTTCGCCGCCTTTAGGCGCGGCAGGTCCGGAGGTCCTAAGGTTTGTGACACTCTTTATCGACCCGTGACAGTCCTGGCACTGAATCTGCACCGCCTGGGCCACCTCGCCGTAAATATGGCCGTCTCCATGGCTATCTTGTGCAAAATGACAGTCAACGCAGTGCATACCCTTATCCAAATGAATATCCGAGAGATGCACGGCTTTCTTAAATTTGTGCGGATCGGTATCCTTCACGACTCTGCTTTTAGCATCTAAAAGATTCCCCCTACGGTCTCGTTTGTAAACCGCTCTAAAGTTCCAACCGTGCCCGTGATAGTCCGCAAACTGCGTGCTCTTTAGCTTTGGGTTTAACTCCGAGACCTTCTCTAAAAAATCCGTATCGGTCCAAAGTCCACGCGTAGCCGCCTCTTCAGGATTATGCTCTAGCGACTTAAAACTCTCTTCTATACTTGGGTAGCGCTGCTGCTTGGGCCACATAGCAGGCGCATCGGCTTCATAGTCCCACATGGTGTAACCAAGATACGTGTTTACAAACATATCGGGCTGATGCATGTGGCACACCATGCACTGACTTGTGGGAATGGCGCGCGTGAATTCGTGCCGCAAAGGATGGCCCTTCTCATTTTTTGGAATGGTGGGGTCTACGCTGATCGAGAGTCCGCGGTGCCCATACTGCGCGTAAGAGCCGGAATGTTTGACGTCCCGATCATTGGCATAAATAGAATGACAAGCCGTGCAGCCGCTACTTCTAAAATCCCCGGGGTGATCGTTTGTTCCCATCATCGAAAGATGTGGGTCGTTAAGTCTGGTTTTGTGAATGTTAATTACAGGCACCGAAATCCTGTTGCCGGTACCCGGCCCGCGGTTTGAGGCACGCACGTCTGGCTTGCCAGGCTCCTCCAGCGGATTTGGCACTCCGATCTCTGGGAACTGACTCTTAATAAACTGCCCGCCACGTTCGAAAACTCTAAAGATATCCCCGGGCGGAATTACCTCCCACTGCGGGAGCGGGATTAATTTTTGAAGGCCCCCGCGGGCTTTAATGGCATCGGTGAGTTCAGGGTCGCTAAGCGATCTTGGCCTGCCATCCATTCCATAACTTTCGCCCAGCACATATCGCTTGTACGGCAAGATATTATTGTTGTAAGAGCCTCCGCCCCATAGCATGGCAGAGGTAGTCATGATGCTCTTTTCGACCGACTCAACTATCTTGGCGTGGCAGCCGCCGCAGCTTTGGCGTGCCACCCTCAGATCGCCAGGATTTATAAACTTTATAAATTCCCAGGACTCCTTAAGGCTGGCCGTGTAAGGCCGCTCCGGATTTGCAGAGCTTGGCCAGAGCTCCGGAAATTTTGGCTGAATATGTGCCAACCTCATCTGGGTCGAATACTCGGGAGTACCGGGCGTTAGAGAATTGGCTCTAACGTTGGAATCCCCACCGTGACAATCAGTGCAGCCGATATGCACGGCGGGATTCTGATGCATAGAGGGGGCATCGGTCTTAGTGTGACAATCCATACAACCGAGTGACGCTTTTTGCACTGCCTCCAGCAACGATCTCTCAGGAATCGGTATCACGCTCGCCTCTTGCGCGGCGGCGTTATTAATACCTAAGAGCAACAATACAAAAAGCAACTTTCGCATTCTCAATACTGCAAAATTAAGTTTCCAAAAAAATCATACAGCACTTTATCGCCGTAAAGATTCTTCAGGCCGCTTCCGGGAAGAAGCCCGGCCCCACCGGCTCTCAGTTGTAAGTTATTATTAAGAAAGGGGCGATAAATTATCCCTGCCGAGAGGTCCACTCCGATATCCTGACCGATGCTTCCATCGTGACGCAGGGTCTCAAGCACTGAAACTTGATCAAACTGCAAGTAACTTGCATTGGTCACCAGCTTTAAAGTGGGCGTAATCTCAAAATCTACCCCTAGGTTGTAAAGCCTAAGACCGGGATTCACGAAGTTAGATTGCCCCTCTTCCTTTCCGCCACGAAGGTTCGGAAGGAAGCTATTTCTGTTTACCAAGAAGACTTCGCCCCCGCCAATAAACGGTATGGCTTCTCGCTGCCAGAACGCCAGATCCCCGCCCGCAAAATTTGGGGAATCGGCCACGGCATCAAAGCCATTAGCTTCCCCATCCCGCACATCGCCATCACCAGAGGCCCAAAAAAATGAGCTCCGAAAACGTACCCAATCAAGGTCGTATGAAAACTCCAAGGCTGCCATAGCGGCGGCGATATCCTGCCCGGCACCCGCTATAGCGTTATGAGATTCTCTGCCGGTCACGTAGTAGAAAGCTGAGCTTGTGTTAAGGCGCTCAAGATGTCCATCCGAGGCAAAGCCAAGATAGGTGCTCTCGATATTTTTAGGACGCTCATCGCCAATGGCAGCGGGTCGGCGCAGCACTCCGTTATCATCATAGTGTGGAGCTGCGTCGCCGGCTCGATCACTTCTATGCAGTACGCTAAATTCGAAGGAGTGCCCTAAGAGTGGCGTATCTTGTCTGTACAGATTGGCGACAAATACGTTCTCATGGCGCGTCTCAAAATTAGTGTTAAGCCCCGTATTGGTGTCTTTATCGAGTCTTGAAAATCCGGCCAAGTTATACTGATAGCGGTTGCCGTTCCAGTTACCAAAGATTCGCGCCCCCGGGGCCTCATCGTTGTAAACAAATCCTCTAAAATCGCTCTGAAACTTCTGAATTCCGACCCTTGAAGATATAAAATCATAGCGCTCGCTTAAATTCACAAGATGGATATCCGCAAATAATTCCTGAATGCCGATATGCGAGGTGTCCCGTTCCGTGCCGGTGGCGGGATTGATACGCAGCGCGCCGGTCTCTGAGGCTTCGGCATGATTAAAGACGAATACCGGAGCGAAACGTAGTTCGATCTCCGGCGGCATAAAAGTAGTGTTACCCCGAATCAGCGAGAACGATGTCGCCAAGGTCTGCGATAAGAGATTTATGTTGCCTTTTCCGAAAGTGTTTATCTCGCCGCCGCGATTAGTGGAGGCTACACCAACGGGGATGGGAATACGCAAAGCTTCAAAAGCTGTATCTGAGATAAGTTCCGTATTGAAAAACCACTCATGCCCCGGCTCGCCGAAAATCGGCAGGTCGCCTTTTAGTATATTTTGATTATAAGGGTCGTACCATTTACCGAGATACAGCTCACGCCAGCGATCCGGCACCGCCACGAAATCAGACGCCGAAGAATTAATATCGGGGAGAGATTCGTAAATCTGGGGGGTGATAATCAGCGGGATACGTTCGGAGCCGGGGCGTTGGCGCAGGTCTTGGGCCCAGGCTACCTGAAGGCAGATACAAAGGGAAAGTAGAAGGCAGCTACTGCGAGCAAACATTTTGAGCATCTCCCTCTCTAAACGGGCTCTCAGGACAGTTCACGTAGCGCAAGCGTGTGTTGGGGGATGGCCCCGTTAGGTTATCGGCGCGGATATCCAAAGGCGCGTTAAAGCCAAGCTCTGGGTCTCCCATGCCGGTGTGTCCAGATTGGGCGAGCCCGGCAGCGCTCGCAGAATAAAACGCAACCAGATCGTCCTGGTCGATACCATCTCCGCTCACCCCGATAGCGCCGATCAGATGGCCGGCCCTGTAAAGCGGCGCAGCTCCAGCAAAGATCTGTATACCGTTTCCCAGGCGGCTAGAAAAAGTACATCCGCGTGGCGAGGTGATGCGTTCACGAACCAGATCGAACTGAAGCCCGGTATTAAAAGGGCTAAAGGTGCTGACGGGGGAATTACCTGGAACGGGCAACGAAAACGGCCCATTAGGGTTTCCGATAATTCCGTCCGGAAAAAAAGGACGCGCGATGTTCCCTATGGCGCGGGCCGAGAAGGCCACGCTGCCATCAAACATTTCGCGTCCAAAAAAATCTCTGGCTGCATTTACGTAAGCTCCAAATCCGGCGCGCTCCAATAAACTTCCCGCATCGAGAGCGCTAAAATACGCCGCCGTTCTTGCCTTTTGCAGGGACACATCTATGCCAAAGACCGGGGCGTCCTGACTTCGCACCATGCCTAAGGGTGCTCCGAGATCGTCGACGATAAACGCGGTAACCTGGGCTGCCGAATCAAGAGGCAGTCTGATGGCGGCGCGAGTTCTATTTGCCGTCGTGATGAGCGCATCAAGCAAAGCCGAGACTTCACCTGTGGTGAGTTCGGCACCTGAAAGCGCGTGTCCGCTTCGAATCGGAAAGCGCGGACCTTCTCGACTATCAACCAGCTCCGAAGTCGTAACTCCAGCACGAGTAGAGAGCCGCATGCCTGAGCCAGGTGATGCGTAAGTCGCTCCGCTTCGAGCGTTTCCATCCGTAAACCCAGCCAATTTTACAAAGTTACCCACGTCAAGTTGCGACGCAATTTCGGGCAGGGCCGCTAAGTCTCTGTAACCAAGATCTGTAAAGCGCAGCGATTTTCCGGCCACATAGATCTTATCAGCCGCACGCTCAGATGGTGCCGGAAAGTTTCGGGAACCGTACAGGGCAACTAGCTCCTCTGAGTTGCTATCGCTATCTTCGATCGCAAGATCTAATCCATAGACCCCATCGATCTCAACACCGATACCGCCAACCAGGTCGCCGCTTTTATACAAAGGAATTCCGCCCGGGTCGGCTGAAAGCCCAAGCGGTAAAGGCCTTGGCCCCAACGGGCCGCCAGTTACATCGCTACATAACAAACTTGAAAATTGCACACCAAAAAGCGGGCCGCCCGGCTGATCCTCCTCTCCCGGATTGAAATGTTCCTGTATGATCTGGCCCGCTGTGCGGGTGCTAAAGGCGTTCCCTTGCGAACTTAAATACGCTGCGGTTCCAGCTTTAGAGATGGCGGCAAGTGCCGCCGGGAAAGTACTGCCCTCTAATCCACCAAGCGCGCCAGTGCCCCCCGAAATAGTGATACTGCTACCAGAGGAAGGCATGCGGTAGAGCGCCAAGACGTTCCCGACTCTATCAGTTACGGCTATGGTTGCGGCGACACCTTCCGCTGAAGCGCCGGAAACGGCGTCCCCAACAATTGCTTCAACTTCTTCAACACTAAGAGCTTGGTTAACGCAGGTGCCAGTGCACCCAAAATTTGCGACGTCAGAGCCTGCGCCACCTGTGTCGCCCAAACCACCACCCGAGCCGGATGAGCATGCCGCTAAGAAGAGCGAGATGAGAATTGGACGCGTTAGAAACTTCACCGGCAATACGGTATTAGAAAGCTCGCAAAGAGTCCACGCGGAATAGAATAGAACCGTGTTAACTTCGAACTCCCATTAAAAGCGAACTAGCGCTGCGATCGCAATTTCGGTTGCGCTATCGACATCGGCGGCAGCGTCCTTGGTAAACGTATTGAGCGCTCGGTTGGCTATGGCCGCGCAAATGGTCGCTGCAAAGTGCCCATTACCTCCCATGAAATGAAGCAGCAGCGCGGCTTCCATCTCAAAGTTGGTAATGCGAAGCCCGGGCAGTACCTCGCCCAGGCCAGCAAGCGCCTGATCGATATCGTTCAGCGTCGGACTTATCCCAGAAACATCCCTGCCTTGTGCCGCAAAAAAACCCGCATTTGATACAGTGATTCCGCAAAAGCAGCGTTTGTTAAGCTTCTTGGCAGAATCCATTAACGCCAAGGTTAATTGTGGAGAAGCTTTCGCGGCAAAGGGGTGAATTCTGCCCGCAAAGCGCGCAGTGCTGGGCGTGGCGCTATTAATTGCGCACGAAACCCTTTCCTCGACAACTCTCAACTCCTTCTCGCGTAAGGGTACATCATAGAATAGCCCAGAATTATCCAACCCAACCGCGTACTCGCTCACAAAGGCATCTCCGAGCTGAACATCCGAGTGGACGCCGCCGGAGCTCCCGACTCGCACAATCGCAACTTTTTTGGGATCGGCCAGAGCCCTGCGGCTGGAGAGATCTACACTTTTTAGTATGTGAATCTCATTTAAAACGATCTCGGTCGAAGGTCCGCCCATCCCAGAGGTAGTGATACTAAGTCTTGTTCCTGAATCGATATGTTCGCCGGTAATGGTTCTTAATCCACGATGAAAAACGTCACAGCGAATATTTTTAAGATGTTGCGAGGCGATCCGAGGCACGCGATCCGGGTCGCCCACGATAATAATTTTATCGGCCAGATCTTCGGCACAGAGATTTAAGTGATAAATCTTACCATCTACAATAGGGAGGTCGGATGCGTTAAAAATCCTGGGCATGTTTCTTTAAAATGATATCTAAGTCTCTCTTGTGGCCGCTCTCAATGGGTAAGGAATCGTGATATGAGTGACAGGTCACGCAAGCCGTACTGGCGCCCTTGCCTGTGTCATTATGACATTTTTGGCAGAGCGAAACACCCGGCAAAAGAAGATCGGATGTTCGCTCTGAGGTTTGAGCTTTTTGGTGGCAGGAGTTACAGGTGAGTTCTTCGTGCGCACCGTGGCTAAACCGTGCGCTTTGCATCCATTTTGAAGGCAGCCCAGGGGGCAGTATCTCGAAGCTGCTCTTCAGGGTGCTGGAGGCCTGGAGGGCCGTGTCGCTTCTGCTCGGAGTCACTTCATGGCATAAAAAACACCCCGTGCGCGTAAAAAGCTCCTTCTCGGCGTTCCGCGCTTCATCTTCGACCGTCTTTCTCACATAGGCTTGGCGCTGGGCCGCATCGGG